>NZ_JBFUPN010000041.1:0-35807 GCF_041355315.1 Mucilaginibacter sp. RCC_168 | reverse complement strand
AAGGAAAATGGCCGGTTGGAACCACAAATTTCTACTTTCATTAATCGCTAAATCAAATTCCTAATGCGTCAGCCCTGGTATAATGCTCAAAAATTATGGTAAAAGCCAGCAATTAGTATCCGGTTTTTTAGCATTCAAGCAATTTTATGATACAAATCAGCCTTTTTATTCGCTTTTTCATAAAAAATAAAATAATCCTTGCTAATTAAAGATTAATCTACTTACTTTACGGACATTATATATGACACTTAACAGCACCATTATTACCATTATTATTACCACCGGCATAAAACTCGGAGGAAGATAATCGTATGGTGTAAAACATAAAAAAAGAAACCAAATGAAAGCCTTCCTCCGCAAAGAGGAAGGCTTTTTTGTTTAACAGCCTCACCCTGCCCTCTCCGAAGGAGAGGGTTCTGGAAATAAATATTGAAGTCCTCTCCTTTGGAGAGGATTAGGTGAGGCAAATAGGGGATATAAAATATTATTGATACTAAACCATAAATGAAAGTTCTAAAATTTGGCGGTACATCCGTAGGATCGATCAAAAGCATCCAAACTCTTTTAAACATCCTGGGCGATGAGTTTAAAAATCCGGAAAAACCGGTAGTCGTATTATCTGCCATGGGCGGGGTAACCAACCTGCTGGCTTCTATGGCCGAAGACGCAGCCAATGGCAACGAATTTACCGCTGCCCTGGCCGAACTGGAAAAACGCCATTTTGATGTGGTGAAAAGCCTGCTGGATGTGCAAAACCAAAATCCGGCGTTTACCCGTTTAAAAATTCACTTTAACCAGCTGGAAGAGTTGCTGCAAGGGGTACTGACCCTCCGCGAGCTGACCCCCAAGACCCGCGACCAGATACTGAGCTATGGCGAACGCTGCTCCACCATTATGGTGAGCAAAATAGCAGCTCAACATTTTAAAGACGTGCTTTTTGTTGATGCTGCCGAAGTGATTAAAACCGACAGCGCATTTGGAAACGCCAAGGTGAATACCGAACTATCCGAAATGCTGATCCGTAACCTGTACGAGGCCAATAAAGATAAAATGCTCATTGTAACCGGTTTTATAGCAGGCAACGATGCAGGGCAAACCACTACTCTGGGCCGGGGCGGCAGTGATTATACTGCTGCTATATTTGGCTCGGCGCTTAATGCTAAGGAAATACAGATCTGGACAGATGTTAATGGCATGATGACCGCCGATCCGCGGATGGTGAAAAAGGCATTCTCCTTAACGGAGCTTACCTATACCGAAGCGATGGAGCTTTCCTACTTTGGCGCCAAGGTGATCTATCCGCCAACCATGATCCCGGCTTTCCTTAAAAAGATCCCTATCGTGATCAAAAACACTTTTGAACCTGAATTTGAAGGTACGGTGATCCGTCACGATTGTAAGGCGTCGAGCCTGCCCATCAAAGGTATTTCCTCTATCAATAATATCAGCATCCTCAACCTGGAAGGCAGCGGTATGGTGGGTAAATCGGGCTTTAGCGGCCGGTTGTTTTCGTTGCTGGCTCGTGAGCAGATCAACGTGATACTGATCACCCAATCGTCATCAGAACATAGCATCACCTTCGCGGTACAGCCTCAGGATACCGAACGCGCCAAACAAGTGATAGAACAGGAATTCGAACTGGAACTGGCGGCCAAAAAGCTGGAGCATTTGGTGATTGAAAAGAACCTGGCCATATTGGCCATCGTAGGCGAAAACATGAAACAAACGCCGGGCATGTCGGGCAAATTATTCCATGCGCTGGGCCGTAACGGGGTTAACGTAAGGGCTATTGCGCAGGGTTCGTCGGAGTATAATATCTCGGTGATCATCTCAGCCAATGACCTGTCCAAAGCCTTGAATGCGGTGCATGATGCCTTTTTTGTGCAGCTCACTAAAACGCTGCATGCCTTTTGCCTGGGTACAGGTAATATCGGCAAAACACTGTTTAACCAACTGAATGCCCATAGCCAGTATCTAAAAGATAACAACGGTATACAGGTAAAAATAGCAGGCATAAGCAATACCCGTAAAATGACTTTTAACAGTGATGGCATATCGCTGGATACCTGGCAGGATGATCTGCAGGCTTCACCTTATGAGGCCGATCTGCAGAGCTTCATCAGCAAAATGAAGGAAATGAACCTGCCCAATTGCGTATTTATTGATAATACCGCCAGCCCGGTGCCGATAGGTTTTTATGAGCAGGTGTTTAAGGCCAATATCTCGGTGATCACCTGTAATAAAATAGGGAACTCCGGCAGCTATCAGCAATACAAAACATTTAAAGATACCGCGCGCCGTCATGGGGTCGACTTTTTTTATGAGACCAACGTTGGTGCTGGCCTGCCGATCATCAACACGCTGAAAAACCTGATGAACAGCGGCGACCGGGTACAACGCATCGAAGCTATTTTGTCGGGCACCATATCGTTCATCTTTAATAACTTTAAGGGCGATGCTAATTTCCACGATGTGGTGAAGGAAGCACAGGAAAAAGGCTATACCGAACCAGATCCGCGCGATGACCTGAGCGGCAAGGATTTTATGCGCAAAATGCTGATCCTGGCCCGTGATGCCGGTTACGCTATGGAAGAAGCCGATGTAGAAATTGAAAGCGTACTGCCTAAAGCCAGCCTGGAAGCAAAATCGGTAGATGATTTTTATGCCACGCTAAAAACTGAGGATGCTCATTTTGCCAAACTAAAAGATCAGGCCGAAAAAGATGGTAAGGTACTGCGCTATATAGGTAAACTGGAAGATGGTAAAGTAACCATTACCCTGCAAATGGTTGATGAAAACCACCCGTTCTACATGCTATCGGGCAGTGATAATATTATATCATTTACTACCGATAGGTACAGGGAACGCCCGCTGGTAGTAAAAGGCCCTGGCGCGGGAGCAGAGGTAACCGCCGCCGGTGTGTTTGCTGATTTAATTAACATGGGTGCTGATTAGGAACCCCCTAACCCCCTGAAGGGGGAACTATAGTTTGATAAGTCTGGCTTTAAAAAGCTAAATAGTTTGATATTGAAAATGGAAAATAAAATAGAAGAGTTAAAAACCCCCACGCAAGTAGCACCCCCTTCAGGGGGCGGGGGGGGCATTCACGTTTTTGCCCCGGCCACCGTTGCCAACGTGGTTTGCGGTTTTGACGTGCTGGGTTTTGCCGTTAATGAGCCCGGCGATGAAGTGATCATGTGTATGACCGGCAAACCGGGCATCACCATCAGCAAAATTACGGGCGATGACGGTCGCCTGCCACTTGATCCTGCTAAGAATACAGTGAGCGTAAGCGTGCTGCATTATTTGCAGAGCATCGGTCGCACCGATGTTGGGCTGGATATAGAACTGCACAAAAAAATGCCGATAGGCAGCGGGCTGGGTTCAAGCTCGGCCAGTACAGTGGCGGGTTTGTTTGCCATTAAAACTTTATTGGGTGATGAATCTGATCCGATAAACCTGCTGCCTTTTGCTATGAAAGGCGAGGAAATGGCTTGCGGACAGGGTCATGCGGATAACGTTGCCCCTGCCCTGTTTGGCGGCTTTGTATTGATCCGCAGTTATGAACCGCTGGACGTGGTAAGGCTGCCGCATCCCAAGAATCTTTACTGCGCCATCGTATTTCCGGATGTAGATGTACCTACCCGTGAGGCTAGGCAGATCATCCGTAAAAACATCCACATGAAGGATGCTGTGACCCAGTGGGGCAATATTGCCGGCCTGGTAAGCGGTTTATTTATGCAGGATATTGACCTGATAGGCCGCAGTATGAAAGATGTACTGGTTGAGCCGGTACGTTCCATGCTTATACCTGATTTTTATAAAATGCGCGAGATAGCTATGGGCATGGGCGCGGTAAGCTTTGGCATCTCCGGCTCCGGGCCGTCGGTTTTTGCATTTACCAGGGACGAAGAAACAGCCACGCTCATTACCCAAAAATTGCAGCAACATTTAACGGGATTGAAAATTGGCTCGAATACTTATGTATCCACGATTAATGATGCCGGGCCGAAGGTAATAGCGAGGTTTTAAGTCAAATTGAAAATTCAAAAATCAAAAGCACAATACCCCAGCCGTCATTGCGAGGCACGAAGCAATCCCCGATATACAGAGCGAATAAGCATGTCCTAAAGAGATTGCTTCGTTCCTCGCAATGACGCGCGGAGAAGAAATAAATCAAAAATGAAACTCTATAGTACCAACAACACCTTATCAGAAGTATCTTTTAAAGACGCGGTTTTTAACAGCATGCCGCAGGATAAAGGTTTATATATGCCTTATAGTATCCCTCGTTTGGACGCTGATTTTGTTAATAACCTGGATAAATACAGCCTGCCCGAGATTGCATTTAAAGTAGCGCAAAATCTCCTGGGCGATTCTATTCCGGAAGCTGATCTGAAAGCACTGATCGATGATGCCATCAACTTCCCTGCTCCCGTTGTAAAACTGGATGATAACGTGCATGTGCTGGAGCTTTTCCATGGCCCGTCACTGGCCTTTAAAGATTTTGGCGCACGCTTCATGAGCCGGGTGATGAGCTATTTTTTAGAAGAAGGCGAAAAACAACTGGATGTACTGGTAGCTACCAGCGGCGATACCGGCGGCGCGGTAGCATTGGGTTTCTTGGGTGTACCCAATACGCGGGTAACCATATTATATCCGCAAGGCAAAGTAAGCGGTGTGCAAGAGCAGCAATTAACTACCAACGGCCAAAACATCCGTGCGCTGGAAGTGGATGGTACCTTTGATGATTGCCAGGCCCTGGTGAAACAAGCTTTTACTGATGCCGAGCTGAATGCGAAATTCCGTTTAACATCGGCCAATTCCATCAATATAGCCCGGCTGGTACCGCAAACTTTTTACTATTTTAATGCTTACGCGCAGTTGTTAAGACAAGGTGTTAAAAAAGTGATCTTCTCGGTACCGAGCGGAAACTTTGGTAATATCGGAGCAGGTTTACTGGCCTGGAAAATGGGCTTGCCTGTCGAAAAATTTATTGCTGCAACCAATGCTAATGATACCGTTCCGGAGTTTTTAAAAACGGGTGTTTATCAGCCAAAACCATCGGTGGCTACCCTGTCCAACGCTATGGATGTAGGCAACCCAAGTAACTGGGTACGCATAGCCGATCTGTTTAAAGATGACATGGACGAGTTAAAAAAGCTGGTTGTTGGCTTTAAATATAACGACGAAGAAACCCTAAAAGCTATTAACTGGGTATTTGATACTTATGGCTATGTGGTTTGCCCGCATACCGCTATAGCCTGGCAGGCGCTAACAGATTATCAGCATGATCATAGTAGCGTGGATACCGCAGGCGTGTTCTTATCAACAGCGCACCCCTGCAAGTTCCCGGATGTTTTCAGCGAAGCCATAAGCGCTAAGATCGAAATACCGGAGCAGGTAAAAGAGCTGCAGCATAAAACAAAACTGGCTGTGCCGCTGAGTAAGGATTTTGCGGATTTTAAGGCGTATTTGCTGGGTGCTGAGTAAGTAAACATTCCATTTTGTCATGCTGAACGTAGTGAAGCATCTGTTAGCCGATTTGCATAGTTTGTTAATAGATTCTTCGTTCCTCAGAATGACAAAGTTGTTATTGAATAGCTTCTAATGCTATATTTGATCAATGAATATTAATAAAAAAACAATCTTACTATTCTGTTTAATCGTACTGTCTTTCGCGGCGTGTAAACGTAATATAAAATTTGATCGTGAAAATTGGGACTATGGCGATGGTCTGGAATTTCCAAACAGGGATAAAATGCTGAATGACCTGTTAAAAAACTATAAACTCAAGGGCTTAAAATACCAGGAGGTGATCCATCTGTTGCACCGTCCGCAGTTGAGCAATACCACCGAAATGGTATATGATATTGATGAGATAACCAAGAAAGGTAAAACTACTTATGTTAAAAAGCTGATCCTTTCCCTGAAAGATTCCGTAGTGACCGATGTTAAAGTTTACGAACATTCCGATAAAAAGAAATGATCGATACCATCATATTTGATCTGGGTGCGGTTTTGATAGATTGGAACCCGCATTACATGTACCGTACCCTGTTTACCGATGAGCAGGAAATGAAAGATTTCCTGGCAACGGTTTGTACCCCTGATTGGAACGAAGAACAGGATGCAGGTCGGCCCCTACGGGAAGGAACTGATATACTGGTGGCCCAATACCCGCAGCACGAGGCCTATATCCGGGCGTTTTATGACCGTTGGGAAGAAATGCTGGGTGAGCCCTTCCATGATACGGTTGAGCTGTTCAGAAGACTGAAAATAAGTGGTAAATACAAAATATATGCGCTCACCAACTGGTCGGCTGAAACTTTCCCGGTGGCCTTGGCCCGTTATGATTTCCTGAGCTGGTTTGATGGTATTGTGGTATCGGGTGTCGAGAAGATGCGAAAGCCTGCACCTGAGTTTTACCAGATCCTGCTTGATCGTTACCATGTTGATCCGCAAAACGCCTTGTTCATCGATGATAATTACCGCAATATAGTAGCCGCCGAAAAAGCAGGCATTAAAAGTATACATTTTACCTCGGCCGGGCAGTTGGAAAAGGAATTGGAAGGGTTGAAGTTGTTGTAAAATAGGCCCTGGCAGTCTGAGCCTGTCGAAGACTCGTGCGCAGAGGCCCAGCCACCATGCTTCGACGGGCCTCCGCATGGCACCACAGAAAAAAACAAAAAAGGCTTTGGAAAACCTCCAAAGCCTTTTTATATCATTCACTATCGCGGATTAACCACCGTGCTGTTCCTCATGAATTTCTTCCTGGCGGAACAGTTTGGCGCTGAAATAATCGTTATTCATACGTGCGATGTTAGTCAGCTTAATTTCTTTAGGACATTCCGCTTCGCAGGCGCCGGTATTGGTGCAGCTACCAAAACCTTCTTCGTCCATCTGCGCTACCATAGATTGTACACGACGGTAACGCTCTGGTTGACCTTGCGGTAACAGGCCCAGTTGCGTAATCTTGGCCGATACAAAAAGCATAGCTGAAGCATTCTTGCAGGCAGCAACACAGGCGCCGCAACCGATACAGGTAGCCGAGTTGAAAGCTTCGTCTGCAATAACCTTTGGTATCGCTATCGCATTACCATCAGGCACCCCACCGGTGTTTACCGATACATAACCACCTGCTTGTTGAATACGGTCGAACGCCGAACGATCAACAGCCAAATCTTTTACGATAGGGAATGCCGAAGCGCGCCATGGCTCAATTGTGATGGTTTCGCCATCATGAAAAGTACGCATGTGCAGCTGGCAAGTGGTAATACCTCTTTTGGGGCCATGCGGGTGGCCATTGATATATAGTGAGCACATACCGCAAATACCTTCGCGGCAATCATGATCAAAGTTAATGGGCTCATCGCCTTTATGGGTCAAACTTTCGTTCACCACGTCGAGCATTTCCAGGAATGACATATCAGGCGAAATGTTTTCGGCCTTGTAGGTTACGAATTTGCCCGCGGTTTGCGCATTTTTTTGACGCCATACTTTAAGCGTCAGGTTCATATTTCCGTTCATTCTATTTAGATTTGAGATATGAGATTTGAGATATGAGACATTTTGTTTGTTTACTAATTCAATAACATCTTTTGAAATGCATAATTCATTTTTTGCAATTCTTCAATCTGTTTAAGCAAGTCATTCAACAAATCATCTGGTAATAAATTTAATTTATTTGATATAACCAATTGTGTTTGTAATTCATAAGCGGAACCGTTAGCTATACCTAAAAAGTTACAAAACTCCTTTTTTGAATTTCTACCCGCCCCTTCTGCAATATTGGAAGAAATTGAAACTGATGCACGCCTGATCTGGCTTGTTAGTCCGAATCTTTCGTCGGTTGGGTAACTTGCGGTTGCTTTATAAACCTCTACCGCCAGATCAATCGCTTTTTGCCAAATTTTCAATTCCTTTAAATTATGCATGGTTTAGATATGAGATGTGAGATTTTAGATATGAGACAAGAATCTAAAGTGCTTTTAAATCTTTTGTCTAACATCTTTTTTCTATTTGTTTAAATTATATATGAGAAAAAACTTACAAATGCAGTAATCTCAAATCTCATATCTCACGTCTCAAATCTATCTTACGCGTAATTCCTTTGTGATAAATGTACCGATTCAAATACCAGCGGCTCTTTGTTCAGTACTTCTGGTTGGTTTTCGCCTTTAAATTCCCAGGCGGCAACAAATGCAAAGTTTTCATCATCACGTTTGGCTTCACCATCTGGTGTCTGCGACTCAACCCTGAAGTGGCCACCGCATGATTCTTCACGCATTAAAGCGTCATCAACCATCAGTTCGCCCAATTCAATAAAGTCGGCAATGCGACCGGCACGTTCTAAAGAAGCATTTACTTCTTCATTCTCACCGGTTACAATGGCGTTTTTCCAGAAATCAGCTTTCAGCGCCTGGATCAGGCCTTTGGCTTTTTTCAAGCCTTCTTCGGTACGTGCCATACCGCAATATTCCCACATGATGTGGCCAAGCTCGCGGTGATATTCGTTAACCGTTTTGGTGCCTTTTAATGCTAATAGTTTATTTACGTGCTCAATCACCTCTTTTTTGGTTTGCTCAAAAGCAGGGTGACTGGTATCCACCTTTTTAGGGCCAATGGTAGCCAGGTAATCGCCAAGCGTATAAGGGATCACAAAATAACCATCGGATAATCCCTGCATCAGTGCAGATGCACCCAGGCGGTTAGCGCCGTGGTCGCTGAAGTTACACTCGCCCAAGGCATATAGACCTGGTATGGTGGTCATCAGGTTATAATCAACCCACAGGCCGCCCATGGTATAGTGTACGGCCGGGTAAATACGCATCGGCTGTTTGTATGGGTTCTCGTCGGTGATCTGTATGTACATATCAAACAAGTTACCATACTTAGCCTTAACGGTTTCTTCGCCAAGGCGCTTGATGGCATCGGCAAAATCAAGGAATACGGCAAAACCAGAACCGCCAACACCACGACCGTCTTCTACCATTTCCTTAGCGTTACGTGAAGCCACGTCGCGCGGGACAAGGTTACCGAAGGCCGGATATTTGCGTTCCAGGAAATAATCACGGTCTTCTTCTTTAATCTGGTCGGCTTTCAAGGTGCCTTTGCGCAATTGCTCGGCAAGCTCGACTGTTTTAGGTGCCCAAACACGTCCGTCGTTACGCAGCGACTCAGACATCAGCGTTAATTTTGATTGATGATCGCCGGTTACCGGGATACAGGTTGGGTGAATTTGGGTATAGCATGGGTTGCCAAAGAAAGCGCCGCGTTTGTGGGCCCTCCAGGCAGCTGTTACGTTTGAACCTATAGCGTTGGTCGACAGGTAGAACACGTTGCTGTAACCGCCTGTACATAACAATACCGCGTGACCTGCATGTGTTTCAATTTCGCCGGTAAGCATGTTACGGGTAACAATACCTTTGGCATGGCCATCAACAACAACCACATCCAGCATTTCGGTACGGGTATACATTTTTACTTTGCCGGCATGTATCTGGCGGTTTAATGCCGAGTATGCGCCTAATAGCAATTGTTGCCCGGTTTGACCGCGGGCATAAAACGTACGCGATACCTGCGAACCACCGAATGAACGGTTATCCAGCAAGCCGCCGTATTCGCGGGCAAAAGGAACGCCCTGTGCCACGCACTGGTCAATAATATTTACAGATACCTCGGCCAGACGGTAAACGTTTCCTTCACGGGCACGGTAGTCACCACCTTTAATGGTATCATAGAATAAACGGTAAACGCTGTCGCCGTCATTCTGATAGTTTTTTGCCGCGTTGATACCACCTTGCGCAGCAATAGAGTGCGCGCGGCGTGGACTATCCTGAAAGCAAAAAGATTTTACGTTATAACCCAGCTCGGCTAATGAAGCCGCGGCCGATGCGCCCGCTAAACCGGTACCTACAATAATAATATCGTATTTACGCTTGTTGGCAGGGTTAACCAGCTTCAGGTTAAATTTATGCTTGCTCCATTTTTCGGCTAATGGGCCTTGAGGAATTTTAGCATCTAAACTCATTTCTCGTATAATTTATATTAGTGAGTGGCTGATGTAACTCAACCATTTAACTTAATCAACTTAAATTACCCTCTGTGGGTTATATAGTAATACCACAACGGCATAAGTGCAAAACCTATGGGTATAATAACCGCGAAGAACCATGCGCCAATGCCGTATACTATAGGTGTATACTTACGATGTACCCATCCAAGGGTGCGGAAAGCGCTCTGGAAACCATGCAGCAAGTGGAATGATAACGCACCCATAGCAATTACATAGATCAATACATACCAAATGTTGCTAAAAGTATGTGTTACGCGTGCATGCAAGTCTTTTACCCTTACTATCTCTACATTGTTTTCGGTAGAAACAGAGTGGTTGAAATCGGCAGATACCGGTGTATAATCCGATACAGTAGTTTGATCTGTAGCCAGGTCGGTACGGTATTCTTTAAAACCCACCTCATGGGTGTATTTGTATTTGAACCAGAAATCGCCCATGTGTATTACAATAAATACAAGCAGGATTGAACCCAGCAGCCCCATGTTTTTTGATGACCAGCTAGCGTCTGATTTTGCTGCTATGGCGTAACCAACCGGACGCGCCTTACGGTTTTTTACCGTTAAGATAAGCGCGTATACTGCATGTACCGCTATCGACGCGTACAAGAGCCACGCGATAACCTCAATTGGTGGGAAATGTGTCAGGAAGTTTGCATACACATTAAAACCAAAACCATTATCGTCCTTAAACAACAGCAGGTTGCCCCCAAGGTGTACAATTAAAAAAGTACACAAAAACAAGCCTGTTAAAGCCATGATCAGCTTTTTTCCCAGTGATGAGTTAAAGGTTTGTTTGAATTCGCTCATTATGAAATAGATTTATTTTAGGCAAAAGTATTTATTATATGCCAAAAGATAGAAATGCTTTCGGCTTATTGGCGGTGAAAAGTCTATTTAGAATCAATCTAAGAAATTACATTCAAATTACACAGGAGGAGGAGAATCAGGAATTAAGAATCAAGAGGTAAGATAAGCTTCATCGGGCGGGGGGATGTAAGAAAATGCGTCATTGAGGTACGAAGCAAAAGCCTCTCCCAACCCTCTCCAAAGGAGAGGGCTTTGAAAGTTTTTTGATCCCCCCTTTGGGAGAAATTATTACATGAGGGCTTCGCCGTTTAGAGGAGACTTTTGCTTCGTTCCTTACAGCAATGATGCGTGAGGAAAGTTTTAGCCTTGTATAAGTTTGGTTAATTTCTAAATCTCGCTCCCACTCTCACATCCCGCTCTATTGTCTAATCAATCGCCAGCACCTTGTCTTTCAAAACTGCGAAGATCCTGTCGGTTTTTTGATTGCGGATGGCCACCTTGCCGGTGAATTTACCAAACGAAGGCAATACGGCCTGTTTACTGCCGAAGGCAAAACAAGGCAATGTGATGGATTGCCGTCCGCGGCCGCTCAGGTTAACGCCCGGATGTAGATGTCCGCAAAACACGTAGCCCTCCGCGTTTTGCAGGTGCTCATCAACACATGGGTGGTGCTGCATTAAAAACGGGTGCATCAGCAATTCGTCATGCAGTTCAATATCTAATTGCTGGTAGTGCTTGTCTGGTATAATATCATGGTTGCCCCGTATCAGGATGATTTGCAGACCGGGGAACTGACTTCGCCACAGGATAAACCAGTCCCAGTCGTTATTCATATCGCTATGGAAAAGATCGCCCAGGAACAGTAATTTTTGAGGCTGGTATTCATGGATCAGGTCTGATAGCGTAGCCAGGTCGCTTTGCTCCATATCCCGCGGAATAGCAATGCCCGCTTTGCGGAAATGCCCCACCTTGCCCAAATGCACATCGGCAATAATCAGAGCTTTTTGCTGCTCCCAATAAATCGCTTTTTGAGGGAG
This sequence comes from Mucilaginibacter sp. RCC_168, assembly GCF_041355315.1. NCBI lineage: Bacteria > Pseudomonadati > Bacteroidota > Sphingobacteriia > Sphingobacteriales > Sphingobacteriaceae > Mucilaginibacter > Mucilaginibacter sp. RCC_168. The sequence continues at coordinate 23,886 of NZ_JBFUPN010000041.1, read as the reverse complement.
TAACAGCAGGTTTTGCCCGAGTAAATTAAATGGAGCTGCAGCACTGATCATCATACAAAAGCAAAGTTAAAATTTATTTCCGGAGATGTGTATCGACCCACGATGTCGCTGCGCTTGCCACTCCTTCCATCCGCCAGCTGGCCGAGATGGACCGGTGTGTCGGCTCTGCGATTTTCTCCCCGTTGCTTGTGTCCCCACAGGCAACTTATTGTTTCCAAATGTAAAAGCAAATCGCCTGTGAGGACACAGGCGATGGCGGGGACGCAAGGGGCCTGCGCGATTCCCCTCTTGAGAAAGTAAGTTAACCCATAAAATCTAAATGAGAGCTAAAGAGTACATGGAAGGCATGTTCACGATCAGGAGACTCCGCTGGAGTCCAATTTCTTTAAACTTTTCTATAAACAGGAGGCCTCTCTGAGGCCGAATGGCGGTCAGGGTACACCATTATAGTGTAATCGCACTGTCAGCCCCGGTGGGGCCACGTGTTTATAGCCCAAAACTCCGTAGGCGCCTCCTGTTGAAATTTTAGATTGGCGAATTTTATGGGTTAACTTAAACTCTTGAGAAAGGTGGAGGGGTGTGTTCCGCTGCTTCATAAACACCCTATACTACACAACCCTACGCGCACCCTCCGTGGGGTTACCGTGTGTATACAAGTTGTTATGCTCCGTTAGGAGCTACCTGTTTGTAGCAGATCAAATCAAAAACAAGATTGCTCCGTAGGTGCAACCTCTAATTAGCAGATAATCGCATTTGCTATTATGGGGTGGCCTCATAAAGCAATGTCATTATTTAAGGATGCTCCGTAGGAGTTAAAGCTTTGTAGAAAACAAACAACCATCATTTAGCATGCCGTAGGTATGCAACCCGAGTACAGTACCTACGGCACTGAATGGGAGCCGGGTTTTTTCTACAAAGCTTTAACCCCTAAGGAGTTTGCAAATTTTTTAAATAATGACATGCTCTACGAGGCAAAGGATATATTAAGTGCTACAAACAAGGAGCTTCTAACGGAGCATATTATCCTGTCGGTTGTTTTCAAGATGTGTCCACACAGCAGCCCTCAAGAGGGAAATTGTATACCCCCAACCTTAATTTTTATTATTTAATGTTAAGCAATGTTAACAGAATATACAGGCTGCTATTGATGTATTTACTTTTATATTCATCAATCCATTAATCATGAAAAGGAAACTTAAAGTTGTATTAATCTTAATCGCCATATCGTTAACCGGTATTATCGTTTTTCAACTGTACTGGACCATCAATGCTTATACCATCAATAAAAAGATATTTGATGGCAAAGTAATCGTCGCCATGGAGCTTGCTATGGACAGGTGTAAAAAAGACTATTTTGACTCCGTCAGAATTGTATTGGTAAAACGTCTTTCTGACCCCAGCAGTGTTATTACCATCGATACACCTTCAAAAGTAAATACTCCAAACAAGGTAAACCCGGTGCTTAATATTGGGTTCTCATTTCACGGGTCTGTAAACAGTAACCCGTTTCAAACCAATGCTGGTGCTTATAACTATTATAGGGCTATGATCAATCATAAAGCCACTGTTGCGGAGGTGCTCACCGAGATGTCTTTTTATGAGCCGGTTTTAATGACAGAGCTCACTACTTTTTTAGGTATCGACCAGATGGCGCGGACTTCATCTGAAGGTGATATATTGGCATTGCCTCCCAACTATAAACAGGCCGATAGTTTAAAGCTAAGCCGGTACTTTGCGCTGGAACTGCAAAAAAGGAATATTGATGCACCGTTTATTTTAAGCCTGTCTAACAAAGAGCAATCGCCGCAAAATTTCAATTTCCATGACGGCGAAACCAATGAAAAAGTTTATCAATATCATGGCTTTATATTTTTTTTGACGCATTACACCCGGCAAGATGAATTTACGTTATTTGCAAAGGCGGTAATCCGCAATCCACAATATGCTGTCATCAAAGGGATGATGATCACCCTGCTATTGTCGGCATTACTGGTATTGTTCACCATATTTTGCTTTTATTATATTATCAAAATAATCAATCAGCAAAAGGCATTGGGCGAATTGAAAGACGATTTTATCAACAACATGACGCATGAATTAAAAACGCCCATAGCCACTATAACTGTAGCCATTGAAGGCCTGCAAAAATTCAACGCCCTTAATGATCCCGAAAGAACACAGCGCTACCTGCAAACCTCCCGGAATGAACTGGTGAAACTAAACGGGTTGGTGAGCAAAGTGCTTGATGTAGCAGCTTTTGAACGCGATAAAATAACTTTATTGAAAGAGAAGATACAGATTGATGCCCTGATGAATGAGCTGATAGCCACGGAAAAAGCCAAAGCCGGTAAAACGGTTACCGTTACCTATAGTAACAGGGATCGGGTTGAGCAGATTGTAGCTGATAAATTGCACTTTGGTAATGCCATATTGAATATTTTAGATAACGCAGTTAAATATTCCACCGAGCCGGCCGATATTAAGATAGAGGTATACCGGGATGGCAACATGATCGTTTTTTCGATAAGCGATAAGGGCATGGGCATCCCGGCGGCGCATCAGGAACGCATTTTTGAAAAATTTCACCGGGTACCTACCGGTAATGTGCACAATGTGAAGGGTACCGGGCTTGGTTTAAGTTATGTGAAGTATATTGCAGAAGCGCATGGTGGCCAGGTAACTGTGAAAAGCGAAGTGAATACCGGCAGTCAGTTTATACTATCAATACCTATACAACATGAGTAAAATACGCTTGTTGCTGGCCGAAGATGAGCTGGCTCTGGCTCACATCGTACGCGAAAGCCTGGAAGAGAATGGTTTTGAAGTGATTCTTTGTGCCAATGGCGAACAGGCCCTGCAAAAATATAAAAATGATAAGCCCGATATTTTGGTGCTGGATATCATGATGCCCAAAATGGATGGCTTTGAGGTGGCCCACCAGGTACGTGGAACCGACAAAATAACACCCATCATATTTTTAACCGCTCGCTCGCAGCCTAAGGATGTGGTGGCCGGGTTTGAATCGGGCGCTAATGACTATTTAAAAAAGCCGTTCGCCGTAGAGGAATTGGTGGTACGCATTAAAGTATTGCTGAGCGATAACCGCCTGCTTCGTACCAGCAAGCCCCCGGGCGAAAGCCATCAGATAGGCAGTATTACTTTTAACCCGTTTAAAAATACGGTTCAGCAGGGCGTAAACCAATGGACTTTAACCAGCCGGGAGAGTGAGATATTAAGATTACTGTGTAAAAACCAACAACAAATATTATCGCGAAAAACCCTGCTTGAAACCATTTGGGGCGATGACAGCTTTTTTAATGCCCGCAGCCTGGATGTGTTCATCAGCAAACTCCGCACACATTTAAAAGCCGACCCCAATGTGCAGATCATTACTGTACGGGGGCATGGGTATAAATTGGTTTGGTGATGGAGCTATAGGTGTTCGGAAGATCGTTTTTGGCTAAAGCCATCAAATGCTTCTATTATTCGTCCCATAAATGGGACGGCAATGAATGGAAAACTAATTGATTTACCCTTTATTGCTGTTGGTTTTAACCAACGGATTACAAGTAAATAGCTATGGGCTTTAGCCCAAGTGAACCCCTTGGCTGGCCACGCTTTAGTTAATGACTTATTGAATTTCCTTTCCCCGCCAGCAGAACAACTTCGGACGAAAGCGGACAGAACATGATGGACTTGTGGGGCTGTAGGGGCAGCATTAGCGAAAAACGTGACTGCCCCTCCCCGCGGCCAAGAGCGGGTCTGCACCATACATGCCTCTCCGAAAAGGATTTTCATCAACCTGTTACGTCATTGCTCAACTGTGCGTAATGATTAAAAAACCAAATTATGAAAACCCCTGTCTTTTTAATTTTACTGTCCGCTATACTAAGTTTTACTGCGTGTACTAAAAATAAAGTAACCCCACTTTCTAAAAAATTAGATGGAAGCTATACCGGGGCATTTACCTCTTCTGGTCCCGGCTCAATTAATACAACAGCTAATGTTATTATTTCCGGTAAAGCCTACCAGGGATCATTGAATACCACCTTCGGCGTTTTAAGCCGGGGCAGTTATGTAGTTAATAATAATCAAATAACTTTTACCGACAGTATAGTACATACCGCCAATTTTAACTGGGGCCTGCTGCTTAACGGGGTCTATACCGCAACAACTAAAGGCGATAGCTTGATCCTGGTGAAAAAAGGCACGGGGTATAATTATACATACAGGTTAAAAAGACAGTAGTTTGTTTTTACAAGGTTTAAGTTATCGATCAGACGCGATACGGAGTATTATCATGAAGGCCTTGTTGGGTTCATTTTATGGCGCTTTGACACCAGCGACGTCGACTCACCCCGACTACGCTACGCTGGTCGGCCCTCTCTTCGCCTTTGGCGGAAAGAGGGTAGGGAAATAAAAAAAACGTCATTGCTATAAAGGTACGAAGCAATCTCTTAAATTTGTTTCCATGGCTTCGGGTTTTAGTTTTCACTTTTGTTAACTTTAAGTTACTGTGAAACTTCTATCCGAAGCTTGTTTTTCAAACATACTAACTCTAAGCTTTACAGAGCGAATATAACAGTTTAAGCCTTGAATAACCGATCTGCTTACGTAGAGATTGCTTCGTACCTCGCAATGACGCGTTGAGAAAAAGAGCCTCCCAAACCCCTCTTTGCGGCGCAGCCGGAGAGAGGGTGCCCGAGCGAAGCAATGGGCGGGTGAGTCGATGCCGCCAGACAAATTACAACGTATCCCATTGTAATCCCCGAATATTTTTTGTACATTTAAGTACATCATTCCCCGGCCCTGCTTACTTTGAAAAACGTAAGCAGGGCTGTTTGGTTAAATAGTAAAAACGACTCAAAGATCGACCGTTTGGTATGTTGTTATTTGAATATCAATCCTGTAAATCTTTTTAAATCATATAGATCCTGTTCAGAATTTGTTAAAAAGTGTTAAAATCGATGGTTTTGAATAAATTTCGGATGGTTTTTAACTGGTTTTTACCCTCATTTCGAACAAAAAAGTGTTAAAACAGAGCTTTAAAAAGTTTTTACGAAGGATCGGCAGTTTGAATTTTATAAGATTGATTTTGCCGGACAAGGGAAAGGCGGAAGTCAAACATTGTATACTCGGTAACAAAATCCGAAATCAAATATCCGACATCCGAAATATTCACGGCTTTCTTATTACTTTTACGTCAACCAATACGGTTTACATGAGTAATACCTTTAACCGACCAATCCGTGTTTTAGTTGCCAAAGTAGGTCTTGACGGGCACGACCGCGGCGCACGCATTATTGCTACCTCTCTGCGTGATGCCGGGATGGAAGTAATTTATACCGGCCTGCGCCAAACCCCCGAAATGGTGGTTAACACCGCCTTACAAGAGGATGTGGACGCCATTGGCATATCCATATTATCGGGCGCACACATGACGGTTTTTCCGCGGATCATTAAACTGCTGCAGGAAAAAGAGATGGATGATGTGCTGCTTACCGGTGGTGGTATTATCCCGCACGAAGATATGGTAGCACTGAAACAATCGGGCGTGGGCGAGCTTTTTCCACCCGGAACCAGTACGCAGGACATTGTAGCTTATATTACAGAATGGGTGCACCAGCACCGTAATTTTTAAATGAAACAATCCTATGGAATTTCAAAATCTGCTGATAGAAAATAAAGAGCGCATACAATACATCATCATTAACCGCGAAAGCAAGCTCAACGCGCTCAACAGGGATACCCTGATGGAGTTGCATGTGGCTTTTGCCGATGCTTTTAAGAACCCGGATGTTGGTGGTATTATTATTACCGGAACAGGTGCCAAGGCATTTGTGGCCGGCGCCGATATCAGCGAATTTGCCAACCTGAATGTTGATGAAGGTACGGCCCTTGCCCGCAAAGGACAAATAGAAGTATTTAACCTGATTGCCAACGGCAATAAGCCCGTTATAGCCGCCATTAACGGGTTTGCACTGGGCGGTGGTTTGGAATTGGCGATGGCCTGTCATATTCGCATAGCCTCCGAAACCGCGAAGATGGGGCTGCCCGAAGTAACCCTTGGTTTAATACCCGGCTATGGGGGTACCCAACGCCTGGCGCAGCTTATTGGAAAAGGCAAGGCGCTGGAGATGATACTGACAGCCGATATGATCACCGCTGTTGAGGCTCATCAGTACGGCCTGGTTACCCATGTGGTTTGCCCCGAAGATCTGTTGATCAAAGCCGAAGAATTATTACAAAAGATATTACAGCGTGCGCCGCTGGCCCTTGCAGCCGCTATAAACTCCGTAAATGCCGGGTTTACCGATGGTGTGGATGGTTATAGTATCGAGATAACGCAGTTTGGAAAATGCTTTGGTACTAAAGATTTTAAAGAAGGCGTTGCTGCCTTTTTAGAAAAACGCAAAGCCGCGTTTAAGGGAGAGTGACCTGCTTACCTGTTGTATTAAGATTTTGTTAATAACATTCCCGATTGGTGCTTTTTGATCAAAGGTTGATACTGCCTCCTATCACCCAAAACTAAAATCAGCTATAAAACACGCAGAAAACAGGCTTTTTACCGGGCGAAAAGCTATGTTAATTCCATGTTAATTTGACACAAACAGGTGTGGAAACTTTCAATTTGACAATGGTCTGACCAAGATACCCGAATGGTCAAAAAATAAATCATTGTTAATCAATCGATTAAATATTCATGACTTTTGGATGAAAAATCATATATGATTCTGTGCTTTACTTTGCATTGTGTTTAAAAAACATATATCAAAAACACACAATTGTTATGAAAAATACATTTAAAATTTCGGCCCTTGTTTTAGCATTTGCAGGATTTGCATTTAGCGCTAAAGCACAAACAACTACCCCAACTACTACTTCTACATCAACCACCGCTAAAGACGGTATCCGTTACAGCATTGGTGTTGACGCAGGTATCCCATTGGGTAACTTTAAAGATAACTACAAATGGAATTTAGGTGGTTCGGTACAAGCGGATATCCCGGTTATTTCAAACCAGTTATTTGTTACTGTTAACGCAGGTTATAACAACATATTTGGTAAAAAAGATATCGGTGGTGTTGCTGGTTTTGATCAAACAGATTTTCACCTGATCCCTGTAAAAGCTGGTTTAAAATACTTTGTTATTCCAAACTTTTATGTACAAGGTGAAGCTGGTGCAGCGTTTTTGTTAAACAAAAAAGATGTTGACGCTAACAAATCAACCGCATTTGTTTATGCTCCGCAAGTAGGTGTTCAATTCCCTGTTAGCGCAAACGGTAACTTTATTGACGCTGGTATCCGTTACGAAGCAACTACAAAATATGCTACTGGTATTGACCAAAGCAAAGTAAGCTTCTTAGGTATCCGTGTAGCATACGGCTTCTAATATGGCCCTACATGTACCTAATTAACAAAAAGGGAGGTCAATCGGCCTCCCTTTTTGTTTGCGTCTTTTTTGTGTTTAAAGGGCCATTTTTAAATAAAGCTCCATAAATTAGCAACATTGTTTGTAACTTAAACGCGTTTAATACATTTACCGTTATCAGTATTGCTCTTATGAAGAAAATCCTCATCATTGATGATGAAGTTAATGTGGCTTTATTGCTATCTAAATTTTTAACCCGCAATGGCTTTGATGTGAGTACCGCCTCCAGTGGTACAAGCGGCATGGAAGCCCTTAAAAATGATGAATTTAGCCTGGTGCTATGTGATTTCAGGCTGGAAGACACCGATGGCCGCGAAATGCTCAGGAATATCAAAACCCAATATCCTAAAACCGGGGTTATTATTATTACGGGATACTCGGATATTAAAATGGCGGTTGAGCTGATAAAAATGGGCGCTTATGATTATATCACCAAGCCTTTATATCCCGACGAAATATTAAATACTATTAATAAGGCTGTTGAAACGCATTATGCTCTGGTTGAAGATACCGGGAGCGACAATAACGTAGTTGCCGAAAAGTCAAAAAGCCGCGACAATAAAAAACTGGTGTTTGCCAGCGAATTTGTTGCCGGCAGCAGCAAATCATCCAAAGAGCTGCAGCGTCAGATAGAGTTGGTGTCGCCCACCAATTACAGCGTAATTATATTGGGCGAAAGCGGCACGGGTAAAGAGTCGGTGGCTAAAAGCATACATTTGAACAGCCATCGGCATAATCAGCCTTTTATTGCGATGGACTGCGGCTCATTAACCAAAGAGCTGGCAGCCAGCGAATTCTTTGGACACGAAAAAGGCTCGTTCACCGGCGCGCTGTATACAAAAATAGGGCACTTTGAAATGGCCAACGGCGGCACCTTGTTTTTGGACGAGGTAGGCAACCTCTCCTATGAGATACAGGCGGCCTTGCTGCGTACCGTTCAGGAACGCAAAGTTAAAAGGATCGGCAGCACTAAAGAGATCGATCTGGATGTGCGCATTATTATAGCTACTAATGAGAGCCTGCAGGATGGTATATTAAAAGGCAAGTTCAGGGAAGACCTGTACCACCGCTTTAATGAATTTACCATATATATGCCGCCCTTGCGCGAGCGTGGCGGCGATATTATGCTGCTGGCCGAACATTTTTTGAAAATAGCCAACAATGAGCTCGGTCGTAATGTAACTACGTTTGCACCCGAAGTGATCGATTGTTTTATGAACTACAGGTGGCCCGGCAATATCCGCGAGCTGAAAAATGTGATCAGGCGGGCAGCCTTGCTGGCCGAGGACAATGAGATCACAATGAAGGCGTTGCCGCTGGAGATCTCCAACTTTAAAGTGCCATCGTTTGAACAGGCCTACAGTCAGGTGAGCGAAGCGCCCGAAGTAAAGGAACCACGGCATGACCTCAAAAACGCGGCCCTCGAAGCCGAGTATGAAACCATTATTAAAGTTTTAAGAGAGGTGAACTTTAATAAAACAAAGGCGGCCGAAATATTAAATATCGATCGTAAAACGTTGTATAATAAGATGAAGGCCATCAACCTTAAATAAAATGGAAGATCAACAAGCAAGAAGCAGCGATGATAACCTGCGTAAGCTAAAACATGATATTAAAAATCAACTCTCTAATATTCACCTGGCATTGGAACAGTTGAAATATGAGATACCTGATCTTTCTGACGATTGTGTATTTTACCTGGATACTATTTTAACAAGTTCAACCCAGATAAACAATTTGCTAAACGCTGAGTAGTATCAAGTATCAAGATTTTTGTAAATTGACACTAAATGCCGGATGCTATAATTATCAAGCATTATCAAAAACAATTTTATCAGGAATCTGTAACTAAGGTCGTGATACTTGATACTAACTACTTGATACTAAATGTCAATTTTTAATTATAAGCAACGCAATAACATTATCCTGGTAAGTATCATTATACTGGGTTGTTTTTTGCTGTACGCGTTAAGCGGTTTATTCAGTTCCATATTGGGAGCCATTGTGCTGTTTACCATTTTCAGACCGGTGTACCTTTACTTTGTTGAAAAAAAAGGCTGGAACCGGGTGGCGGTGGCTTTGCTTATCATATTTACATCACTTATAGTTATCGTTATTCCCTTCCTGTTGCTTAGTATCATGGTGGTGGGTAAAATATCCAGCATTGATATTAAATCCCTGCCCATTGAACAATGGACATCCAAGATCGATGCCTTTGCTGCAACTAATCTTAATCAGCCCCGTTTTGCCGAAAATACGCTTCAAAAACTTGGCTCATTTGGTACCGAACTTTTTCCGTCGATATTAAGCAGCGCGGCCAATATCATTATTACCTTATTGGTTCTGTACTTTTTGCTGTATTTCATGTTAACGCAAATCCGTGAATTTGAGGCAGGTTTATTAAAATATGCCCCATTTCGTGAACAGCATGCTCTGAAATTTGCATCGGCCCTACGCGATTCTACCTATTCAAACGTTTTAGGACAAGGAATAATTGCCGTAATACAAGGAACGCTGCTGGCCATAGGCTTTTATGCGTTTGGTATACCCGATGCCGTGTTCTGGGGGGTAATAGGCGCTTTTATATCCTTTTTGCCTGTAGTTGGCGCACCAACACTTTCTATACCTGCCAGTATTTTACTATTTGCGCAGGGACATACGCTAAAAGGGGTTTTATTGCTCATTTACGGCTTACTGGTGATAGGCAATATTGATAATGTTTTACGCATGATCATCAATAAGCGTATAGCCAATACGCACCCTATTATTTCGGTTATAGGGGTGTTTATAGGATTACCGCTTTTTGGTATACTGGGTTTGGTTTTTGGCCCGGTATTATTGTCATATTTTTTATTATTGCTGGAGATATACGAAACCAACAGGATGGCTGCCGACAGATTGGAACGGATACATACAATGCCCGAAAATTAGCAGGGCAAATTGAACACTTTTGTGAACATTGCCCAGGGCATATTGGGAGTTAAAAAAATAAATTATACAGAAATTTCAGAAAAAATGACCGATCTGTAATATTTGGCAGGATATTTAATCTATATATTGCGGATCGGGTATAAGCGTATGGTGTGAGAGCCGGAGCGGGACGTGCGAGTGATGATTGCGGTGCGGGATACCTAGATCTGGTAAAAAGAAATTGACAGTAGATTCAGACAACAGACACTGAAAACTGACGCTTAAAAAAAGAATGTTCAACTTAAAATTATATTACAATGAATGATAACACAAAAGTAGTTGTTGCATTGCTTGCAGGTTTGGCAGCAGGAGCAGCCCTGGGAATTTTATTTGCACCAGATAAAGGTAACGAAACACGCGACAAACTTACCGAATCATTAAAAAACCTGGGCGAATCAATAAAAGATACCGCAGCAGCTGAGATCGATAACCTGGTAGGTTTTAAAGATAAGGTGGTTGAAAATATAAAATCAAAGATCAGAGGGGCCGAAGAAGAGTATCAGGACGATCTGGAACATGCTTAATTAGTATCAAGTAGCGAGTATCAAGACTTTTTTGCGAACGTCTTAAAACAAATGCAGTTGTCGTGATACTTGATACTCGCTACTTGATACCAATATCAACTTGATACTTTTATAAAACTACATCTATGGAAGCTAAAAAAGAAACACCACCACCACTACCTCCCATTGTTGATCAGCTGAAGGAATATGCCGAAACGCGTTTTAAGCTTTTGAAATACGAGGCTATTGAAGGTGGAACTTCAATTTTAGCCAGTATGATCACCGATGCCATTACTGCTATCAGTATGGTACTGGCCTTTATGTTCGCCAGTCTTACTTTGGCTTTTTACCTCGCTTATTTGTTAGATTCCAATTGGGAGGGCTTTGGCTGTGTAGCGCTTATTTATTTAATAATCGCTATTGTTATCAAGCTCAATAAAGAGCGTATTGAAAAGCCGCTGATCAACCTTTTCATACAAAAACTATTTAAAAAATAAAGCATGGACGTTTCAATAAAAAACATCAGTGATTTGCAGGAAGAGATTGCAAGGATACGCGTTATTGAAGCCCGCCAGGGCGAAGAACTGGCCAAGCGCTTTAACAGTCCTTCGGCCATATTTGGCAGTATTATGTCTTTGCTAAATGCGGGTAACAGAGATGGAGACGATCAGCCCAGTATTTTTAACCAGGATTTTTTTGGTCTGCTGTCCAGAATCGTATTACCGGTAACCCTGAATAAAACGCTGTTTAAACGCTCCAATATTTTAGTTAAAACATTAGTAGGTCTGGTATCGCAAAAAGCCTCCAATTATATTAGCGGCGATTCGATACATGGCTTGTGGGATAAAATAAAATCTGTGGCCCTTTCTGTTATTAAAAGTAAGCCAGAAACTACACATAAAGGAGGGATGCCCAATGTGCCGCCGCCGGTGGTGATGTAGTTTTTCTAAGTCTTAAGTCTGAAGTAGAAAGTCATAAGTATTGATATAGAGACGCATGTTTTGCGTCTTTTTTAGTTTATCACAGGTAATATTAATCGGCTCTGCCTTGCAGAAGATATGATTTTTGAGAAAACGAAAAAAATGACCTTATGACTTGCGGCTAAGGGCTATAGACTTGATATTTGCACTTTATTTAAAAAAGTGGGAAAAGATAAAATTAGACGCTTTGCTGAAATTGACACTTTTAGCAATGTATTACAATTAGATGCCGGTAAACCTTTTAAAGGCGAATGGAGTAAGAGGTTTTTTAAGAACGATAACCCGATAGTGTTGGAGCTGGCCTGCGGTAAGGGCGAATACACCGTGAACCTGGCCACGTTATTTCCTGATAAAAACTTTATTGGTATTGATTATAAGGGCAACCGCATTTGGCGCGGAGCCAAAACCGCGCTGGAAGAGAATGTGCCTAATGTGGCCTTTTTGCGCATCCAGATAGAAAATTTACTTGATTACTACGCTCCCGGCGAAGTGGATGAGATCTGGATAACCTTCCCCGATCCACAGCCCCAATTGAGCCGTGAAAAAAAACGCCTCACCTCTCCCCGCTTTTTGGATAAATATATCGAAATATTAAAACCGGGCGGCTGTGTAAATTTAAAAACCGACAATGATGGCCTGCATGCGTACACTGCCGAAAAGATTGAGGATCTGAAACTCAAGCTCCATATCCGAACCGAAGATCTGTATCACTCGCCTTATGCCAATGATGTATTATCCATTAAAACCTATTACGAAAAAAAATATTTAAAGGATAATAAGAACATTAACTACCTTAAGTTTTCGTTTGCTTAAAATAAGATTTGGAAAAAACATGTCATTGCGAGCGTAGCGTGGCAATCGCGAACTATGCAAGTTACTCTGTAAAGTATGCGATTGCTTCGTCGTTCCTCCTCGCAATGACATGGGTTTATGTTTATAAACAATATCTTAGCTTTAAGCTTTCTGCTTTCGACTTTAAGTTTTTTATCATGGACGATATTAATTTTTTCGACAAAGTATACCAGGTGGCCCGGCTCATCCCGGTGGGTAGGGTAACCTCTTATGGCGCCATTGCCAGCTATCTGGGAACCAAAGGCTCATCGCGTATGGTTGGTTATGCCATGCAGGCGGCGGGCAAAGTGGTGCCTAAAGTACCCGCGCACCGGGTAGTGAACCGGCAGGGCTTGCTTACGGCTAAATTTCATTTCGGCGGCAACCTGATGGCAGAACTGCTGGAAGGCGAGGGGGTGAAAGTAATTGACGACCAGGTGCAGGATTTTAAAACCGTGTTCTGGGATCCGAATATCGAGCTGGCTTTATAATAGCTGCAACAGTTCCATCCGGTTACCGAACGGATCAATGAACGCAAAACGTTCGCGGCCAGCAATCAGCGGTTCTTCCAATATCTCCAGTCCCTGGTTTTCCAGGTATTTGCGCGCGGCCAATACATCGCTAATCTCAAATGCCGTATGCCTGATAGAACGCGGCAGCCTATCCTCTACCCCAATGTGCAGTTCAATATCCGCTATCCTGAACCAGTAACCCGCTGAAGAAAATACGGATGGACGCTCAATTGGTTCCAGACCAATAGTGTTGGTATAAAACAGCCGGGCTTCTTCCACTCTTTCGGGCGGAACACAGATGTGTATATGGTCGGCGCGTTTAAAGTTAATCATGGCTTATGCTTGATAAAAAATCTACAGGTATAAAAAAGCCGCCTTCTTTACCCGGATGATCCAAAGATAAAAAAGACGGTCCTGAAATATAGGTCAGCTACCGGAAAATATAATTAATACCTGCCTGGAATGCAGATTGATCTGCCGAATAATAAATGTATTTGGTGAGTGATGATGGCAGCCAGTAAGTTCCGTAAACTTCTATGCGTTTATTGATCTGAACGCCTGCTTTTACCGGCACTGCGAATTCAAAGCCCTGAAAAACGGGGTATTTGCTTTGACTTACCGTGGTTACAGTGCTAAAGTGATAAATGGTAGCATAATTGTAATTATTGTATTTATAAATATTCATGGCCACGCCAACATCAATAAAAGCTTTCAGGTTATCGGTAGAGTAAAAGTTATACATTACCTGCGGTATGGCAGCAAAGTGGTATATCTTGACATCAAGCGTTTTTGTAGTGGTGTATTCGCTTGATCCCTCAGAAAAATGATAACTGTTGATGGCTGCGGCTAACTCCAGTCTGAAAAGTAACTTCTCTGTATACTTATTGATCAGGACATCCATCCCGGCTGTAATAACCGGCGAAACGGAATTATCATGTATGCCGTTGCTAAACGGACCGGCAGCGCCCGCCGAACTGTTAAACTGAAGCTTACTGTAACGTACTCCCGCCCCTGCAAAAAAACGAACGCCTGAATTGGAGTGGACCGACTGCTGTGTTGCGTTGCCCCCATTTAACGCGATGGCAGCTGCTGTAAGGTCGGTTTCGGAATAATCAGTCTTCTGTATCCTGGTAAGAATTTTAGTATCACCGGGCTGATATTGATGAGCTAACCTGAGTAATTGGTTGATATAGCTGTTAACGTTGGCAACAGACTGGCGATCCTCGTTAAAATACAGGTATTGCTTTAGGTTTTCAATAGTATGGCTGTGTTTGTCAAAAATGTAGTAACTCGATTTAATTTTGTCGGTCCACATATAAAGGGAAACGTTTTTACCGTTAACCAGGTTTTTTAAGAAAACGGTGTCGGTGGTATAAGCAGTATCAAGCGAATGACTTAGTTGGGCCAGTTCAATCGTACTGGTACTTATGTTAAGGGTAAATTTGTCATAATATTCTGCTCCTGTTATAGCAAAGCCGTTGGCGTTTGTCACCGTAAATTTTTGCGGAGCGGCCGTCTGTGTTTGTTTAAAGGAGATTTCCCGGGGATTTTTTATCCACTCACGGTAATCGACAAACCCTTTAAGGGTATCGTTTTTACTGTCAATAACATAACCGGGCTTAAAATTGCTTTGTGCGTGTAAATAAAGGGATGCCTGTGATAATAAAAATGCAAGGCAAAATAATCGTTTCATTTATAAGAATTAGGTATGCAAAAGTATATTAAATAAAACATAGTAATGCTATTAGCGAAAATTTCTTCAGAAAATTTGAGACCAGCGCCATTTAAATGCTAATTAATTTAGTAAGTTTGTATGAGTAACAGCCTGGCCTTTTATAAAGCCAGGCTGTTTGCTTGAAAGAAAAAGGTAACAAAAAAGCCGACCCTTCGGTATGTAGATAATTGACGGTACTTATTTGATACTTTTTAAACCTTTCAAAACGCATTAAAAATTGTTAAAAGAGTTAAAAGAAATGTTTTTGAGTAAGTTTTAAGCAGTTTTTGACCCGTTTTGACAGACTTTTTGAGCCAAAAAATGTTAAAATCATAACTTTAAAAAGTTTTAACAATCACTAATTCACTAAATAAAAATTCCGTGGGAAAACTTGTAGAAGAATTTGACGCCTATCGTACTAAAATGAACGACAGGATCATGGAAACCGCCAACACCAATATTAAACGTTTTTTTGCGCTGGATACCACCAGTTACGCCGATGGAGCGCTGGATGTTAAAACCAAGGAAATGCTGGGCCTGGTAGCCAGTATGGTTTTACGCTGCGACGATTGTATCAAATACCACCTGGGCAAATGTCATGAAGCAGGGGTTAACAGCGACGAGATGAACGAGATATTTATGATAGCTAACCTGGTAGGCGGCTCCATTGTAATCCCCCACTACCGGAGGGCGGTGGAGTATTGGGATGAATTAAGTCTTGAGTCATAAGTAGGGAGTCTTAAGTCTTAAATTAAAGTTCAAAAGTATGTCTTCGTTTAGAGATTTGATAGTTTATAAGAAAGCATTTTCTTTATCGATGGAAATTTTTTGGCTGACGAAAGATTTTCCCAAGGAGGAAACTTATAGTTTGATTGATCAAATAAGAAGATCGTCGCGATCAGTATTTGCATCTATTGCGGAATCATATAAAAAGCGGAAATACCCTAATCATTTTATAAGCAAGCTTACAGATGCGGAAATGGAAAATGCAGAAACGCAAGCGTGGCTTGATGCATCATTAGCTTGTAAATATATTACAGCTGAGACATTCCAGGGACTCAATAAACAAAGTGAAGAAATATCTTATTTATTAATTTACATGATGAATAACCCTGAAAAGTTTCAATAGGCCTAATCCAGTTAAAGCTTTTCTTAAAACCACAATAAAATGACTTCTGACTCAAGACTTTCGACTTCCGACTTAACCCGCTGTTCCTGGGCTGGGACTGATCCGCTGTACATGGAGTACCATGATAAAGAATGGGGAAAAGAAGTCCATGATGATAAAACCCTGTTTGAATTCCTGATCCTTGAATCGGCACAGGCGGGGTTAAGCTGGATCACCATTTTGCGTCGTCGTGAAGGCTACCGGAAGGCCTTTGCCGATTTTGATGTGAAAAAAGTAGCCGCCTTTACTGATGAGGACGTGGAGCGCTTGATGCAGGATACGGGCATTATCCGTAACCGCTTAAAAATTCTGGCTGCTATCAACAACGCGCAGTTGTTTATTAAAGTGCAGGAAGAGTTTGGCTCTTTTGATAAATATCTGTACAGTTTTATGCCTGATGGTAAGCCCCTGATCAATCACCCTGAAAAAAATATACCTGCCAGTACACCCATATCTGACGCCATTAGCAAGGATATGAAAAAACGGGGCTTTAAATTTTTTGGCACCACTATCTGTTACGCGCACATGCAGGCTACCGGAATGGTGAACGATCACCTGGCCAGCTGCGACTTTAGTTAGCATTAATTACACGAATGATATCGAACTACACGAATTGAAACAGGCACGAATAAGACGAATGGTATCGGGTTACACAAATTAATTATAAAGCCGATAAATAGTTCCATTGTGCCTATAAATACTATTTTTGTACAGAACCATTATACTGTTAAGCCGCTAAGCATTCGTATAATCCAAAAAGAAATTCGTGTAATTAGTGGCGATATAAATTGGTGCAATTAGTGTAAAATATCAATGAAAAAACTATTTCTTTTGGATGGCATGGCCCTTATTTACCGGGCGCATTTTGCATTAAGTAAAAGTCCGCGGTTTACCTCGAATGGCTTAAACACTTCGGCTGTAATGGGTTTTACCAATACCTTGCTGGATGTTTTGAAAAAAGAAAAACCAACACATATGGCCGTGGTATTTGATACCGAAGCGCCAACCGAGCGCCATACCGATTATGAGCATTACAAAGCCCACCGCGAGGCCATGCCTGAGGATCTGTCCAAAGCCCTTCCTTATGTAATTAAGGTGATATTGGGTTTCAATATCCCGGTTATTACTTCTGACGGTTATGAGGCTGATGATATCATTGGTACCCTGGCCAAAAAAGCCGAACAAAAGGGCTATCAGGTGTACTGTATGACCCCAGATAAGGATTTTGCCCAGCTGGTATCCGAAAATATCCGTATCTATAAACCAGCCCGCATGGGTAACGAAATGGAGATTCTGGGCGTGAAAGAGGTATTGGAGAAATGGGAAGTTGAACGCGTAGAGCAGGTTATTGACATTCTGGGCTTATGGGGTGATGCGGTTGACAATATCCCCGGCATCCCCGGCATCGGCGAAAAAACAGCCAAAGCCCTCATCAAACAATATGGTTCGATGGAAGAGATCATCGCCCATAGTCACGAGTTAAAAGGTAAACAGCGCGAAAACGTAGAGCAATACGCCGAGCAGGGTTTGCTTTCTAAAAAACTGGCTACCATTCTGCTGAATGTTCCGGTTGAGCTGGATGAAGAAGGGCTGCAAATGGGCGAACCAAGCAAAGACCTTTTAGAGCCGCTTTTTGCCGAACTGGAGTTCCGCACCTTAGGCCGGCGGGTTTTTGGCGACGATTTCAGCGTGACCGAAATGAAAGCCGTATCGGTACAAACCGATCTGTTTGGCGAACCGGTAGCTACCGCCCGTACTACCATGACCGTTGATGTAGAGGACATTTATGAACCGCCTGCTACTGCCGCTAAAAATATCGACAACGTACCGCACGAATATCACCTGGCTGATACACTGGAGAAACGGGTGGAACTCATTGCCACATTACTTAAACAGCAAACCATTTGCTTTGATACCGAAACTACGGGCACCGATGCCAATCATTGCGAATTGGTGGGATTATCCTTCGCGGTAAAACCGGGCGAGGCCTGGTATGTGCCCGTTCCCGAAAATCAGGACGATGCCAAAAGTATAGTGACTGAATTTAAGCCGGTGCTGGAGCATGAAGGCATCAGCAAAATTGGGCAAAACATTAAATTTGATATCCTGATACTCAAATGGTATGGTGTTGAAGTAAAGGGCGCGTTGTTTGATACCATGATGGCGCACTATGTGATCGATCCGGATACCCGCCATGGTATGGATATCCTTTCAGAAAATTACCTGGGTTATAAACCGGTTTCCATTACTACGCTTATTGGTCCGAAAGGTAAAAACCAGGGCAATATGCGCGATGTGGAGATAGAAAAGATCAAAGAATACGCCGCCGAAGATGCCGATATTACCTTACAGCTTAAAGATATTTTTGAACCTAAACTGAAGCAGGTAGAAAGCGAAAAACTAATCAACGAAATTGAGCACCCACTGATATATGTGCTGGCCGATATGGAGTTTGAGGGCGTAAAGATCGACCATGATACCCTGCGCGAATTTTCTAAACAGTTGGAAACCGATATTGCCGGTTTTGAAAAAACAGTGTACGAAAAAGCAGGCGTAAGATTCAACATCGCATCGCCGAAGCAACTGGGTGAGGTACTGTTTGAAAAACTGATGCTTGACCCTAAAGCCAAAAAAACCAAAACCGGTCAGTATCAAACCGGAGAGGACGTATTGTTATCCCTTGCTGCCAAAAGTGATATTGTAAGGGACATCCTGGATTTTCGCCAGCTTCAAAAACTCAAATCAACCTATGTGGATGCGTTGCCAACGATGGTTAACCCTAAAACCGGGCGTGTGCATACCTCTTACAACCAGGCGGTGGCCGCAACCGGCCGTTTGAGCAGTGTGAACCCCAACCTGCAAAATATACCTATCCGTACCGAGCGTGGACGTGAGGTAAGGAAAGCGTTTATTCCGCGTGATAGCGGGCACAGCATTGTATCGGCGGATTATTCTCAGATAGAGCTGCGCATTATTGCCGAGATCAGTAAGGATCCGAATATGATGCAGGCCTTTATTGATAACCTGGATATTCACACAGCCACGGCAGCTAATGTATACGGAGTAGCATTAAATGAAGTAACCAGCGACCAGCGCCGTAATGCTAAGGCAGTAAACTTTGGTATTATTTACGGCCAATCAGCATTTGGCTTATCGCAAAACCTGGGTATCCCGCGTAAAGAAGCCGCCGACATTATTGAACAGTACTTTGCGCAATTCCCCGGTATTAAGCAATACATGACCGATACTATGAACTTCGCCCGCGAAAACGGTTATGTATGTACACTAATGGGCCGGCGCAGGTACTTGCGCGATATCAATTCGGCCAATGCAACCGTACGCGGTTTTGCAGAACGAAACGCCATTAACGCCCCCATACAAGGTTCGGCAGCCGATATGATCAAGATAGCCATGATCAACATCCACCGGGAAATAAAAGCCCAAAAGCTGGATGCCAAAATGACCATGCAGGTACATGATGAGTTGGTTTTTGATGTGCCCAATCATGAAATTGAGCTTATTAAACCCATCATTATGCACCATATGAAAACCGCTATTAAAACCGAAGTGCCTATTATGGTGGAAATTGGTACGGGATTGAACTGGCTGGAAGCGCATTAAAATAGAATCAAGAGATAAGAGTCAGGAATTAAGACTTTTTTATTATTTAAATCTTAAAAGAGAGCTTTGCAAAAACAGATCCAATGTCCATCCTGTAAAACCTATAAAGTAGAAAGCTTTAAATCCGGTGCAATAAAATTTGGCATCGGTTGTATAATTGCCTCTTTAGCCATGTTTTATTTCTTTTCTGACCACTACATAATAAATATTTGTTTCATTGTACTTGGTATAATGTGTTTGATTAACGGATTGAGAAATACTAATGACTATACCTGTAAAGCGTGTAATTATAAATTCAAAATAGATAAGAACCCTCTTACTTAGCGCAAGTCTTGTGCGGATGTTTAGCGGGCAGATGACTTGTGCTTGTTCTCCTGGCTCTTGGAGTTAGTCACAAGTCTGCCTTTGTTCACCGTCTCACAACACAAGACTTGCGCCAATGGAGGTAGCATCCGCTCTAAATATTGCTGCTTTCAATGTAGGTATTGCCGTTGGGGCTTATGTGGGTGGAATAGTAATAGACTCTTCATTAGGTGTAGGCGCTACACCGTGGATCGGAGCCATCTTTGTAGGTATTGGCTTAATACTCAGTTTTGTTAGTTGGCGGAATAAAGAATAATTAAAAAAACTAACATTGATAAGCTGTAGCCAATAGCTGACGACAATTTATTTAGGAATAATAAGAGCTTTTAGAACCGCAAAGCCCGCTTAGTTTATCCAAAGTCTCAATCCGGTATTGGCTGTTTTCTGTGTTTTTGGTGCAAATACCGCAAAGTAAGGTGCAAAACCTTAGTAAGTTTTTTACAATAATCTGTCTAAATTTCAAAAACTATATTAATTCTTATAGGTTTCTCTTTTAGCAATCTTTGCTTAAATTGAACCAATAAAACCTTAATGAAAATATTCCATCTGAGTGCCGAATGTTACCCTGTTGCCAAAGTTGGCGGACTTGCTGATGTGGTTGGAGCATTACCCAAATACCAAAATCAGGCGGGTTTGCAGGCAGCCGTTGTGATGCCTTTTTACGACCGCAAATTCACCCATGAAAACGAATTTGACGTAGTTTTCAGCGCCGCAACTCTGCTCGGCACCCGCAGGCTTTTTTTTGAAATACTAAAAGAGAAAACGGATAAACTGGGCTTTGAACTGTACCTGGTAAAAATACCCGGACTGCTTGATCGTGAAAACGTATACAGCTATCCTGATGAGCGGGAACAGTTTATCGCTTTTCAGCTGGCTTTTTTAGATTGGATAAGTTATAGCGGGCAAACACCCGATGTGATCCATTGTCATGACCATCACTCCGGCCTGGTGCCATTCCTGTTGTACCACTCCAAATTATACCAGCGTTTGGCTAATACGCCTACGGTATTCACCATCCACAATGGGCAGTATCATGGCGCTTTTGGCTGGGATAACCTGTCGTACCTACCCGAGATTGACCTGACAAAAACAGGTTTGCTGGATTGGGCCGGAGGCATTAACCCACTGGCAGCGGCAGTAAAATGCTGCTGGAAATATACTACGGTATCGCCCACTTACCTGCATGAGCTTACGGTAAATTCAAACGGATTAGAGTATCTGTTCTGGACAGAAAGGGCTAAAGGTTATGGCATTATCAACGGTATTGATACCGACGTATGGAACCCGCAAACGGATGCCATGATAGCCACAAAATTCACAGCCAAACAAATAGCTAAAGGAAAACAGGCTAATAAAAATGCGATCTGTGAAAGGTTTGCGTTGGATGCTACTAAGCCTCTATTTGTGTTTATTGGCCGATTGGTGGTTGAAAAAGGAGCCGACTTGCTACCTGAGGCCATTGAACGGAGTATCAAAGATAATGAGGCGGAGGCCAGCTTCCTGATCCTGGGCTCGGGTGATAAAGAGATGGAAACCGCCCTGCTGGAATTGAAAGATAAATATCCTGGTCAGTGCAATGTATTTATCGGATATGATGAAGCATTGGCTCACCTGATTTATGCCGGTGCCGATTTTTTACTGATGCCGTCGCGCGTGGAACCTTGCGGTCTTAACCAGTTATACTCTTTAAGATACGGTACTATGCCGTTGGTTAGAAGCACAGGCGGCCTCATTGATTCGGTAATTGATTTTGGCGATGAGGATGGCTATGGTATCCGTTTTAATAATGCCAGTGTTGATGACATTGTCTATGCTATCTTCCGCGCCAATGTACTTTATCAAAACCCGGCTCAATTGCAGCAGTTGCGCAAACGCATGATGGCACTCGATTTTTCGTGGGACCGTTCGGCAAAAGAATATATTGATCTGTATGAAAGTTTAAACCCTACGAGATATGACATCTAAAGTAATTTCAATTGTACTTGGCGGTGGCCAGGGCAGTCGTTTATCCCCCCTTACGGCAACACGCTCAAAACCTGCGGTTCCTATTGCCGGCAAATACCGGTTGGTTGATATTCCTATTTCCAATTGCCTGCACTCGGGAATTACGCGCATTTATGTATTAACGCAATTTAACTCGGCATCATTAAATAAGCACATCAAAAACACCTATCATTTTAGCAGTTTTAGCGATGCTTTTGTTGATATTCTGGCTGCAGAGCAAACGCCAACAAGCGGTGCCTGGTTCCAGGGTACAGCCGACGCTGTAAGGCAAAGTTTGCACCATTTAGCCGTGCATGAGTTTGATTATGTGCTGATCCTGTCGGGCGACCAATTATACCAGATGGATTTTGAGGAAATGATCAACCATCATATGGATACCGGTGCCGATATTTCCATAGCCACCATTCCGGTCGACGCTGCAGATGTTCCGGGATTCGGCATATTAAAAACAGATGAAAACAGCATGGTGACCGCCTTTATTGAAAAACCAAAATCGGATTTTGAAAGCTGGGCATCAGATGTAAGCGACGAAATGAAAGCCGAAGGCCGCGTTTACCTGGCCTCCATGGGTATTTATATATTTAACCGTAAACTTTTATATGATCTGCTGGAAGGGAATGATCGTACCGATTTTGGTAAAGAGATCATCCCGCAATCTATCAATGAATATAAGGTAGCCAGTTTTCAATATGAAGGCTACTGGACAGATATTGGTACTATACCATCGTTTTTTGAGGCCAACCTGGGTTTAACAGATGATATACCTAAGTTTAACCTTTTTGGCGAAAATCATATCTATACCAGGGCTCGTATGCTGCCGCCGTCAAAAATATCAGGTACAACGATGGAAAAATCCATTATTGCCGATGGATGCATCATTAATGCTAAACGGATTACACGTTCGCTGATCGGTATCCGTACGCGTATTGGGGTGGAAACCATTATTGAAAACTGCTACGTAATGGGTAACGACAGTTATCAAACCCTTGAGCAAATAGCCGAACTGAAATTAAGCAAAACGCCAATAATGGGCATAGGTGAGCGGTGCCAGATCAGGAATGCCATTATTGATA
This sequence comes from Mucilaginibacter sp. RCC_168, assembly GCF_041355315.1. Lineage (NCBI taxonomy): Bacteria > Pseudomonadati > Bacteroidota > Sphingobacteriia > Sphingobacteriales > Sphingobacteriaceae > Mucilaginibacter > Mucilaginibacter sp. RCC_168. The sequence continues at coordinate 715 of NZ_JBFUPN010000041.1, read as the reverse complement.
AAAACACCTACATTGGCAACGATGTTAAAATAAACATGGGTAAAACGCTACCCGACGGGGATTTTGACACCCATACGGTACAGGATGGCATTGTGGTGATCAAGAAACGTGCGGTTATACCCGATGGTACGATTATTTAATTAAAAATTAATACAAACAATTCATGCTTGATTTGTTATAGATAAAATAACCATTTAAACGGAACAAGTATGAAAAAAGCAATTTGTATTATCGCTTTAGCGGCGATCTCTGCCAGCACTGTTTTTGCGTATGCCCCAGTAACTAAAAAAACGGATGGTACCATGCAAACGGATACCACCAAGAGCAAGAAAAAGTGGAAACACAAAAAAGAAAAGAAAGATTCTACTAAAAAAGATACCACAAAAATGTAGTAATCTTTTTTCACCAACAAAAAGGCCTTCTGAAAAACATCAGAAGGCCTTTTTGTTGGTGAATTTATTTATAAGATTTGTCACCCTGAGGAACGTAGGATTTATAACAACCACAAAACGCGTCATTGCGGGGAACGAAGCAATCTCTATGCTATACAGAGTGGCTCTGCAAATCGGGGATTATTAATGCTGTGCTTATTCTTATTGGTATTAATGAGCTCCCTCCGGTCGGTTGTCTTCGTTCCCCGATTTCTATGATCTAAGCAACTAATTTGAGATAATTTTTTTCATATTTTCTATTCTGATTTACACAGGAGAAAATA
>NZ_JBFUPN010000040.1:0-40527 GCF_041355315.1 Mucilaginibacter sp. RCC_168 | reverse complement strand
CCATCAGAAAAGGTGATCATGTATGATTCATCCAACTGTATGGTGAATGTACCGGGTGAAAAGCTGGTGATACTGCAGGGGCTGCATAATTTTATCGTAGTAGAATCCAACAACACACTGCTGATCTGTCCGCGAGACCAGGAACAGAATGTAAAACAGGTGGTGGCTGATGTGAAAGCCAAGTTTGGTACTAAGTTTATTTAACATCCAGTTTTGTTCATTTTTGAATAATAGCTCACAACTTTAATAATATGTAATAGCTTTGCATATCCGGTTTTGATCGACGAGAAACATTAATAATATATGACTATTACTCCAACCCCGATTGAGGGGCTTATTGTTTTAACCCCGCGTATTTTTAACGATGACAGAGGGTATTTTTTCGAATCATTTAATGAAAGAACTTTCTGGGATGCCGTAGGGGTTAAAATTCAATTTGTACAGGATAATGAATCATTTTCAACAAAAGGAGTATTACGTGGCCTTCATCTGCAAAAAGGAGAGCATGCGCAAACAAAATTAGTAAGAGTAATACAAGGAGAAGTATTGGATGTAGCTGTTGATTTGCGTAAAAATTCACCAACTTATGGTCAGCACTATAGTGTGGTATTAACGGCCGATAACCATCAGCAGTTTCTTATCCCCAAAGGCTTTGCGCACGGGTTTGTGGTATTAAGTGATACTGCCATTTTTCAATATAAATGTGATAATTATTATAATAAACAGGCCGAAGGTGGTTTACACTATGCCGATCCTGCTTTAAATATTAACTGGCGATTAGGTGCGGATGAGTTGATCGTTGCAGATAAAGATAAAGAATTGCTCTTTTTAAAGGATGTTACCGATCTCGGGTTTTAATAATAAACATCAATTTTTAGACAAGTATAGCTATGCAAAACATTGTGGTTTTTGGTGCCTCCGGTCAACTTGGACAATGCCTTAAAAAGGTTTCGACCGAAAAGGGTGTAGATTTCATCATTTTCCCTCCCGAAACAGAAGCCAATATCCTGGATACTGATGCCATATCAAAAGTATTTGAGCAATACAAACCGGCTTACGTCATTAACTGTGCCGCCTATACTGCTGTTGATAAAGCGGAAGATGACGTGGATATGGCCCGTAAAATAAACAAAACTGGGGCAGCCAACCTGGCGCAGGCCTGTAAGCAATATGGTGCCATATTGGTTCATACCTCAACAGATTTTGTTTTTAAGGGTGATAAGCCTTATCCGCTTGTTGAAACGGATATAGCCGATCCTATTAGCATATATGGTCTTACAAAGTTAGAGGGTGAACAGGATGTTGTAAACCTATTACCCCGGCACTTCATTATACGTACCAGCTGGTTGTACTCTGAATACGGTAATAATTTTGTGAAAACCATGCTCAAATTAGGTGCCGAACGCGATGAGCTCAAAATTATAGCCGACCAGGTAGGAACGCCTACTTATGCCATTGACCTGGCTGCTGCTATATTGGATATCATTACATCGGGCAGCGAAAGTTTTGGAATTTATCATTACAGCAATGAAGGGGTAACCTCTTGGTATGATTTTGCAAAGGGGATATTTGACCTGTCAGGAACCCAGGTGAAAACGTATCCGATACGCACCAGCGAATATCCAACACGGGCCACCCGGCCCGCATTTTCGGTGATGGACAAAGCAAAGATCAAAACTACTTTTAATATCCAGATACCTTACTGGCGGGATAGCCTGATAACCTGTTTAGAAAGACTTAGTCCACCAGCCCCCTGAAGGGGGAGTTTGCCGATGTGCAAATGACAAATTTTAGATGTGCAGATAAAAATGCCATCAAAAAAGAGCCCTGTTTCTTTTGAGAAACAGGGCCTTGTTTTTTAAATCCTAAATAGGTACCCCATTTTGTTAAAAAAGTGGGTTTGCATGATTTTACACTTTTTATGGTTAATATTGATTTATATAATTGATAATCAATTAATTGTGTTTTTTCGAAAAAATTATGTAAACCCCAGTTTATAACAAATTAGTCCGCTTGTTCAGGGATTATGCTTACCCCTATCTTTTAAATACAAAGCCATTTACTAAACCATCTGCACATCCAAAATGTGCACATCTGCACATCAAGAAGCTCAGGGGGTTAAACCAGTATTGTTCCCGCGGCTACGGTTTCGTTAGTAGCCTCGTCAACCAATATCAGTGAGCCGGTGATACGATTTTTACGATACTCATCAAATACAACAGGCTGGGTAGTACGCAGGCGTACGCGGGCCATCTCATTCATTTTAATATCGCCTGCATTTTCCAGTTTTTCCATGGTGTTGATGTCCAGTTTGTAGCTTACCTCTTTAATAATAGCCATTACCTCGCGGGTAGTGGTTTTTAAGTGGTATTTAGCACCAGGGCGTGGCCCTTTAGTGCCCATCCAGCAGAGCATTACTTCCAGGTCCTGACTCACTTGGGGTTCGCTATCGTCTTTTACGATCATATCTCCGCGACTGATATCAATATCATCTTCCAGCGTAATAGATACAGACATGGGCGCAAACGCTTCTTCAACCGGACCGGAATAGGTATCGATAGATCTTATAGACGATGTTAAACCCGATGGCAGAACAGTGATTTTATCGCCCGGCTTAAATATGCCTCCGGCAATCCGGCCAGCATAACCACGGTAGTCGTGATATTCGACCGCGTGCGGGCGTATTACTGTTTGTATCGGGAAGCGGGCATCTGAGTGGTTCTCATCACTGCCTATATGGATAGTTTCCAGGGTATGCAGCAGGCTCTCGCCTTTATACCATGGCATGTTTACAGAGTCGTTTACTACGTTATCACCTTCCAGCGCGCTGATGGGTACATAACGAATGTCGGTAACATCAATCTTGGCTGCAAAATCTTCGTATTGTTCAACTACCTTGTTAAATACTTCTTCGGAATAATCAACCAGGTCCATTTTATTGATACATACAATAATATGAGGAATCTTTAATAACGAAGCGATGAAAGAGTGCCTGCAGGTTTGCTCAACAACACCTTTGCGGGCATCTATCAGCACCAAAGCTAAATTAGCCGTAGATGCGCCGGTAACCATGTTGCGGGTATATTGGATATGCCCTGGAGTATCAGCAATGATGAATTTACGTTTAGGGGTGGCAAAATAACGGTAGGCAACATCAATAGTAATACCTTGTTCTCTTTCAGACCGTAAACCATCAGTAAGTAAAGAGAGATCAATATGCTGTAAGCCCTTTCTTTCGCTCGACTGTTTTACGGCCGCCATCTGATCCTCAAATATCGATTTGGAATCATATAATAACCGGCCAATAAGCGTGCTTTTTCCGTCATCTACACTGCCGGCTGTTGTAAAACGTAATAGTTCCATTTTTTTATGTGGTGGTGGGTATCAAGTAGCTAGTATCAAGTATCACGATTTTTAAAAATGATCAACTCCGTTTAATGAAGCTGTCTTGATACTTGATACTGGCTACTTGATACTCTCTTTAAAAATAACCTTGTTTTTTTCTGTCTTCCATTGATGTATCAGAGCGCTTATCATCGCTTCTGTTACCACGTTCGGTGCTGCGGGTGGCTGATACCTCTGCTACAATTTTTTCCAATGTATCCGCGTCTGATTCAATGCCACCGGTTATGGTGATATCGCCCAGTGTGCGGAAACGCATCAGCTTGTTCTCCACTTTTTCGCCATCACGCAGTACTAAAAACTCTGATGCCGGCAGCCAGGTACCATCACGGTAAACAACCTCGCGGTTATGAGCAAAGTAAAGGGAAGGGATAGCGATGTTTTCCTGCAGGATGTAATTCCAGATATCCATTTCCGTCCAGTTACTGATCGGGAAAACCCTGAAATGTTCACCCATGCGTTTACGGCCATTGAAAATATTCCAAAGCTCTGGTCGCTGGTTCTTTGGGTCCCACTGGCCAAACTCGTCGCGGTGCGAAAAGAAACGCTCTTTTGAGCGTGCTTTTTCTTCATCACGACGTGCGCCGCCAATAGCCGCGTCTATCTTATGACTTTCGATGGTATCCAGCAATGAAACTATCTGGAGTTCGTTGCGGCTGGCGTTAATACCACTTTCTTCAACAGCACGGCCTTTGTCAATAGCTTCCTGTACCGAACCTACTATAAGTTGTACACCCAGGTCGGCCACCAGGTTATCCCTAAAAGCCATGGTTTCAGGAAAATTGTGCCCGGTATCGATATGGATAAGGGGCATAGGTATTTTGGCCGGCCAAAAGGCTTTACGGGCCAGGTGAGTTACCACAATGGAATCTTTTCCACCGGAGAACAATATAGCAGGGCGATCAAACTGGGCTACAACTTCGCGTATAACGTATATAGCCTCTGATTCTAATTCCTGTAGATGAGTAAGATAATATTTATGCATTTTAAAACGAAAATCCGCTAAATCCACCTAAATAGTAGTATTTGGCAATCAAACTGCAATATTAGCAAATTATGCGCATTTTATCGCTATCTAATCTATTTTAAACCTGAAAATTAACGCCATTTTCATGAAACCTGGAAAGAGAGGTAAACCCCAAATAAATTCTTACATATACCTGAAATATGACGGATATGTTATTAGTATATTAAACTAAATGAAGTTAAACAGCAATAATAATATTCTACCGTTAAAATATGTTAGATATAGCAACCTGCGCGTAGGTTATGCGTAAAAAATAACTACTTTTAAAAATCTATAATACAAATCAATCTAATGAAAGGAATTATTTTAGCGGGAGGATCAGGCACCAGACTTTATCCAATTACCAGGGCAATAAGTAAACAGCTGATGCCGATTTATGATAAGCCAATGATCTATTATCCCTTGTCGGTTTTAATGCAAGCCGATATCAGGGAGATATTGATCATCACCACTCCCGAAGATAACGAAGGATTTAAACGCCTGTTGGGCGATGGAGCCGAACTGGGCTGCAAATTTGAATATGCAATACAGGAAAAACCAAACGGTCTGGCGCAAGCCTTTGTAATTGGTGAAAAGTTTATTGGTAACGATAAGGTTGCGCTGATACTGGGCGATAATATATTTTACGGTACCGGCTTTAGCGAATTGATACGCAGCTTTAATGATGTTGATGGCGCGGCTATTTTTGCCTATCACGTGGCCGATCCTGAAAGGTATGGTGTTGTGGAGTTTGACGCGGATTTTAAAGCCGTATCTATTGAAGAGAAACCAACTGCGCCAAAATCCAGGTTCGCGGTACCGGGATTGTATTTTTATGACAATAGCGTTATCCAGATAGCCAAGGATCTTAAGCCCTCGCCGCGTGGTGAATATGAAATTACCGATGTAAATAAATATTACCTGGAGCAGGGAAATTTGCACGTAGGGGTAATGGATAAAGGTACAGCCTGGCTGGATACCGGAACTTTTGACTCTTTAAGCGATGCTACCGAATATGTGCGCGTGATTGAAAAACGTCAGTCGACTAAAATTGGTTGTATTGAAGAGGTAGCTTACCGCCGTGGGTTTATTGATGGTACACAGTTAAAAGTGTTGGTAGCTAAATATATTAAGAGCGGCTACGGTGTTTACTTGCAAAGCCTGCTATCATAAAACTGTATCAATAGTACCGGTCATTTGATCGAGTATATTTGCATCGCTGGCCTTGAACCAGTGAAAGGCATTGTCTTTACGGAACCAGGTGAGTTGTCTTTTGGCAAATCGCCTGGTATTTTGTTTTATCATTTCAATAGCCTTTTCAAGACTGGTTTTACCATCAAAATAATCAAACAATTCGGCATAACCTACGGTGTTCAGCGCATTGAGATGGCGAAAGGGGAGCAACGCCTCTGCTTCGGCTAATAATCCTTGTTGTACCATCAGATCAACCCGGTGGTTAATACGGTTGTATAATACCTCACGGGGCAAGTTAAGTGCCAGTTTAATGATATTAAATGGACGTTTGTTTATGGTAGCCTGCCGGTATGAGGAGAAGGGTTTGCCCGAACTTTCAAAAACCTCCAAAGCCCTGATGATACGTTGAGGGTTACCCAGATCTACCTCGTTATAATAAACCGGATCGACCGATTGTAATTGCTGTTGAAGATAGCCGATCCCTTTTTCTTCCAGTTCCTGGTTTAGTCTTTCTCTGATAGCAGGATCGGCTGTTGGCAGATCATCAAAACCCTCGCATATCGCCTTAATATATAAACCAGAACCTCCGGCCAAAACCACTTTATTGTGTGTCTTAAATAGCTTATCCAACAAAGCAAGGCCCTGTTTTTCAAAATCGCCTACAGAAAAGGGTTCGGTTATAGAATGTGAGTCAATGAAATAATGTTTTACGGCTGCTAACTCCTGTGTATTAGGTTTAGCGGTACCTATACTCATTTCCCTAAAAAACTGCCTGGAATCGGCAGATGCCACTACCGTATTGTAATGCCTGGCCAATTCAATAGCCGCTGCCGTTTTACCCACAGCTGTTGGGCCTGCAATTACGATGAGGGTTTTGTTTTTGGGGATCATAGCTTATGGTTCATAGATCATAGCCGATTTTCTCAAGGCTATAAAAAAATGTATTACCTGACAATGAACCATTAACTATGATCCATGAACTGCGAAGCAACTAATTAATAATCATCGCCACCACCACGGTGCGGACGATCTTCTTCATCAAAGCCTTCGTCGTCGGCAAATTCGTTGCCAAACTCATCTTCTTCCTCTTCTTCGGCTTCGTGTTTTTCTTCGGGCAGATCATCAACTTCAGTATCGGTTACTTCCGAAAAATCCTCGGCATCTTCGGGCGTAAAAGCCATTTCATTCAGGAAGTCGAAATCCTCGTTTGTTGGTGGCAATACGGTTGGGTTAAATACGTTACCGAATTGTTTTGGTGCTTCGCCGACAGATTTTATAACGGCTGGGTAAGTTGTACCTGGTGTTTCATCAAGGATGATCTTCATCAGTTCGACGTGAAAATCAAAAGGGCGGTCGAAGTTAAAAGTGTAGTAAAATTTTTGGTGCGGGTCATCAATAAAACTCAGCAGTTTTACATTGCTCATTAATGATACGCCACGGTCAATCCTTTTTTGATTAGGCAAATAAGTAATTTCTTCACCCTTTGTCCATTGATCATTACTGATATAAAAAGAAGATGAAAACTCGGGATTGTAGCCGGTTGACTGGTGTATTGCGCGGTGGAGATCTTCGAAGGTTTGATTTGATTTAACATCAATCTCTCTCATTACGTCATCATAATCTTCGAAAGTTACCCTGAACCTGTATAGTGCCATTGTTTTTGTGAATTTTGGGAACAAAAATAATCTTTTAATTCAATTTTGTGTCTGCTACAACTTTTAAGCCAATTTCTAAACCTTTACTTATTGTGAAATTTAAAGCTGCTTCTCGGGTGTTTGGAATTTCACCTTCAAGTATGGCTTCACGTATCTGATTTTTGATAATTCCTACCTCACGGCCTTCTTTAAGGCCAAAAAGCTGCATAATGTCATTGCCGGTAACAGGTGGCTGCCAGTTTCTGATGCTATCGCGCTCTTCAACATCTTTTAATTTTTGTTGAACAAGCTCGAAATTGTTACGATACTTTTTTACTTTATATTCGTTTTTGGTGGTGATGTCTGCTTTACACAACAACATCAGGCCTTCAATATCATCTCCCGCCTCAAAAAGTAACCTGCGCACCGCAGAATCTGTAACAATAGACTGTGACAATACAATGGGGCGTAAATGGAGCTGAACCAGCTTTTGTACCTGCTTCATTTTTTCGTTAAGCGGTAATTTTAACTTGGCAAATATTTTGGGCACCATGCGTGCACCGCGATCCTCATGACCATGAAACGTCCAGCCGTGACCGGGTTCAAAGCGTTTGGTGGCCGGTTTGGCAATGTCATGTAATATGGCGGCCCAGCGCAGCCATAGATCTGTCGTGGTTTCGCAAATATTATCCAGTACCTGCAGGGTATGATAAAAATTGTCTTTATGACCCTTGCCGTCGATATAATCAACCCCGTAAAGGTTAGCCATTAACGGAAATATTTTATGCAGCAGGCCGGTATCAAATAAATAATTAAATCCGATAGATGGCACCGGCGAGAGAATGATCTTGTTCAACTCGTCGGTGATGCGCTCCTGTGATATGATGCTGATGCGGTCGGCATTGTTCCTGATCGCTTCTACAGCTATATCATCTATCCTGAAATTAAGCTGTGTAGCAAACCGGATGGCCCGCATCATGCGCAGCGGATCATCAGAAAAGGTTTCATTGGGATTAAGCGGTGTCCGGATCAGTTTCTGTTCCAGGTCGGCTATACCATTAAATGGATCAAGCAGCTCACCAAAAGTATCGGGATGAAGAGAAATGGCCAGCGCGTTGATGGTGAAATCGCGGCGTTTCTGGTCGTCCTCCAAAGTGCCGTCTTCTACTATAGGTTTCCTGGAATCGCGGCGATATGATTCTTTACGGGCGCCCACAAACTCCACTTCCACATCCTGGTATTTAAGTGATGCTGTGCCAAAGTTTTTATACACGGCTACCTTTACTTTCAGTTTAGCTGCTACCGCTTCGGCAAAAGCAATACCGTTACCTATAATAACAATATCAATATCTTTTGAAGGGCGTTTAAGAAAAATATCGCGTACAAAGCCACCAATAGCATAAACCTGCAGATTGTGCTGTGCCGCAAGTTTTGATATGATTGAAAATACAGGGTGCTGAAGGTGGGCTTTCATGTAGCTTAATAAAATTCTGAGTTCTAAAACCTAAATTCTAAAACGAAGGTCAAAGGTAATGGTAATTTTTAAACTCTAAATTCTAAAACCTAAATTCTAAATCAGAAAAAAAGAATCAAGAGTCAAGAGCCAAGAGCCAAGAGTCAAGACACAAAAAGGCGTAGTTATTTTTCTTGATTCCTGGCTCTTACCTCTTGGCTCTCTTCTACCTGCGTATAAACTCAAACCGGCCATCGGGAGCCAGTTTCATAATGGTTGACGGGTTTTTGATCTCTTTGCTATGCTGATCAATATCAACTACATAATCAACACCATCAATGATTTCCTGATCGATCTGTGAAAAATATTGCGGAGATGGTTTGCCGCTTATATTGGCTGAGGTTGACACCAAAGGTTTGCGTAATCGCTGTATCAATTGCTGGCAAAACTGATGACTGGTAACCCGGATACCGATGCTGCCATCGGGGGCTATTAAAGCCGGTGAAATATTTTTGGCGCCCGGCATAACCAGGGTCAAAGGGTTTTCGGCGTATTCGATCAGGTCATAAGCCAGGGCATTAACCTCCTGTACATAGCTTTCCAGCTTGTTTTCGGTATCCAGCAAAATGATCATGCTTTTGGCTTCATCGCGCTGTTTCAGGCGATATATCTTTTGCACGGCTTCGGTATTGGTAGCATCGCAGCCAATACCCCAGATGGTATCGGTAGGGTACAGGATAATGCCGCCTTCCTGTACTATTTTTAGCGCTTTGGCAACTTCGTCTTTAAGCATGGTTGGTATATTTTATTAGAATCAAGAAGAAAATAGTTAAAATATTTTTCTTCTTGATTCTAATATCTTGACTCTTGATTTAACGCGTTTATAATTTGCAATTCATCCAGCAGTTCCATACAACGCGGAACGCCATAAAGCTTGCAGGTATTGCGCACACAAGGTTCGCAGGTTAGTTTACCATAACGCAGTACGGTTAAATTTTGTTTGTTATAAGGGGCCGTGTTATGCTCATTGCCAGCACCAAACAATACGATAACAGGTGTACCCACACTGTTGGCCAAATGAGCCGGACCTGAATCGGTGGTTAATATGGCCGCGCTTTGCGCCATCAGGCTGCATAAACCCGGCAAGTCAGTTTTGCCGGCATAGTTTTCCAGTCTTTCTTGGTTGTCAGAACCCGCAATAAGCTGACGTACAAAGTCTGCCTCCTTGGGCGAGCCGATCAAACCAAAAGTAATATCCGGAAAAGCGGCGGTTAATTGATTCAGCAGCGCTTGTCCTTTATCCAGCGGCATCCTGCGTGAGGATGCTTCGGAATTAAAATTGATCAGCACATGGTTATTTTGCTTGGGTGATGTTATGGGAACATTTAATTTTACCTGTTTATCGGTTATTGTTTTACCGGTAAATTGCTCTAATAAGGATACATATTCGTCAACCCGGTGCAGGTCAGCAGGTTTTTTGAGAGAGCTGGTCAGTAAAAAAAAGCCGCCTTCCTTGCCAAAACCTACCCGCTTTTTTGCTCTGGTAGCCCAGGCCATCACCAAGGATGAAAGGGATTGGGGCAGATTAAAAAAGAGATCGTATTTTTCGGATTTTAGATTTTTACCAAAACGATAAACACCGCCAAGGCCACTAAATTCCTGTTTTGAAAATGGATAGATGCGGGTTAAACCTGGTATAAGCGGGGCTATGTTGCTGAGCTCTTTTTTAATGATCACATCAATCTGAGCATCAGGATAAAGCTGACCAACCGCATTAACAAATGCGGTGCTCATCACCACATCGCCAAGCCAGTTGGGCAGCCTTATCAGTATCTTCATTTTTTGAGATATGGGATATGAGATGTGAGATATGAGATTTTTTACTATTTCGTTAAGAAAGTAGTCTCAAATCCCATATCTAACATCTCATATCTAAATTAAACCGCTACGTTATTTTCCCTTAACGCGTCGTTCAATGATGTTTTTTTGTCAGTTGATTCCTTGCGGGTACCGATGATCAAGGCACAAGGTACCTGGAAATCGCCAGCCGGGAACTTTTTGGTATATGAACCTGGGATAACTACCGAACGTGCGGGTACGCGACCTTTATACTCAACCGGGGTTGAGCCTGTTACATCAATAATTTTGGTCGACGCGGTTAAAACTACGTTGGCACCTAATACGGCTTCATGTTCTACATGCACACCTTCAACCACAATAGCGCGTGATCCAAGGAAACAGTTATCTTCAATAATAACCGGGGCAGCCTGTAATGGCTCCAATACACCGCCAATACCTACACCACCGCTTAAGTGTACATGCTTGCCTATCTGCGCGCATGAGCCTACTGTAGCCCAGGTATCAACCATAGTACCTTCATCTACATAAGCGCCAATGTTTACGTACGATGGCATCATGATAACACCTTTTGCCAGGTATGCGCCATAACGGGCAATGCCATGAGGTACCACGCGTACACCGGCAGCTTTATAATTGGTCTTCAGTTTCATTTTGTCATGAAAAACAAAAGGGCCAACTTTAATTTCTTCCATCTGACGGGTAGGGAAATACAGCACTACTGCTTTTTTTATCCACTCGTTCACATGCCAGCGTGAACCAATCGGTTCGGCCACACGGATCTCGCCTTTGTCTAACCGTTCAATAACGGTTTCTATGGCAGTGGTATATTCATTATAATTCAGCAGATTCCTGTCTTCCCAGGCATCTTCAATCAGTTTTTTAAGATCTTGCATTGGTAAAATTAAACTTTTGGCAAATTAAAGGAATTTTAGGGAGAATTGCTTGAAATTAGGCGATTAGTCCCTAACCTTTTCAAATATGCAAACAATGAAATTTAAAGCTGAATAGTAAAAGTGAACCTTAAATGGTATGGAAAAAGGCTTTACCGGCTTAATATTTTCTTGGTCACAAATTCATCAAAAAAGTAAGAGCGATAAGCATTGCCTATGGATATTTCATATTTGCGTATGTTCACCGTATTATTATCAAAGGCAGTTATTTGATTAATGTTGATGATATAAGATTTGCTGATGCGGGCAAAAAGGTTTTGTGGTAGTTGTTCATAAATGGTTTTTATATTCATGGCGGTTATGATCTTTTGATCATCGGTTTGCATCACCACATAATCTTTAAGTCCTTCTATAAACAGGATGTCTTTAAAGTAGATCTTAATATATTTCCGGTCGGCTTTAACAAAAAAGTAGTCCTCCGCTACATTCTCAATTTTGTTGTTCGAATGATCGGCTTTTAAAATATCCTGGTAAAACTGTGCCCTATTCACCGCTTTCAAAAAGCGTTCATACCGTATGGGTTTAATCAGGTAATCAATAGCTTCAACCTCAAAACCTTCTAAGGCATATTCTGCATAAGCGGTGGTGAAGACGAGTAAGGTTTTTGCTGGTATCATTTTAGCAAACTCCATTCCGCCGATGCCTGGCATTTGAATATCCAGAAAAATCAGATCGACCGCGGTCTCATTAATAAATTTTGCCGCAGCATTGGCGCTTCCAAAACTATTAAGTAATTGTAGATTAGGGGTTTTGTTGATAAATAACTGAATGGCCTCCCGTGCTAAGGGTTCATCATCTACAATGATACAATTCATAAGATAATCTTTAAGTCTACACGAAATTTATCTTTATCATCCTGGATCTGAAAAATATGTTTTTCTGGATAAAGCAGTTCTAATCTCCGTTTTACATTCCCCAGACCCAGCCCTCCATTACCGTTGCTGATCACTTCAATCCTTGGTTTCGAATTGATACAATTAAAATTGATTTCGTTGTACCTAACTTTAAAAAACACATGAATATAGGATGTGTTTTCGGCATCCATGTTGTGTTTTACCGCATTTTCAACAAAGGTAATAAAAAGTGAGGGTGATACCTGTACACCGCTAATATCCCCTTCCCTTGACATGATGAACTCAAAGTTATCACGCCTTATTTTTTCCAGGTTTAAAAAGTCTTCCAAAAAACGGATCTCCGCAGTAAGCAAAACCTTGTTTCGGGTACTGTCATAAAGCTGGTAACGAAGCAGGTCGCTTAATTTCATCACCACTTGTGATGCCTTTTCGGGATCGGTTTGTGTTAGTACATTAACATTGTTGAGCATGTTAAATAAAAAATGCGGATTGATCTGGTTTTTTAATTGTTCCAGTTCGGCCTGTATGGTAACAGTTTCCAGATCATTGATCCGCTGGTTAACTACAATGGAGTGCTGAAATAATTTAATAGCGGCAGAGGCAGCTATCAGGATCAGGAATATCAGCGTAATAAAAGTAAAGAGCAGCACACTGGGGCTTTCGTTGCTGGCCTTATAATGAAATTTAAAATAAGGGTTGATCAGGTATCTTCCGGATACAAAAAATAACAAAGCCACAACAAATAGTACAATTACCCAAATAAAGTATTTTACGTAACTGGCATTGTATACATAACGGGGGATCAATATATACATGTTGATATAAAACAACAACATCAGGATAAGAAAGAAGGTGATTTTTAAATAGGTGTTAACCGGTTCAATAAAGGTATCCCTGGTGCTTGAAAAGATAACTCCGAGAAATAAGATCAGCGCGATATGCCTGTAAACTCTATATTTCGCGCTGCTTAAAAATTGAATCAGCATATCATTATTTAACTGCTTTGTGTCGGTTTCAGGTTTCATTGGATATCTATCTTTTAAAAATAAACATTTTAAACAGGGTGTAAGTTTTGTTTATACCAAATGTGTAAATTATTATACCAAATGTTACTTTAATAATTTTATTAATACCTATCTAAATTTGCTTTACACTCCATTTTTTTAGTATAAGCGATAGTGTACTTGCTATAATTTATACGGGGTTTCGTATAAATTAAAATAGTTTAGTAGTCGATAAAGATACCTTAGCGCTATATGCAAATGGCCAGATCTATCTTTACTATTTTCATAACACTGACCGCCATTGCCGCCTACGCTCAAAAGAAGGCTACCATTAACGGAACCGTTAAAGATGCTGTTACAGGCGAAACCTTAATAGGTGCCTCGGTTACCATTCAGGAATTACCGGCGGTTGGAACGGCTACTAACAATTATGGCTTTTATTCGCTGGCGGTTATTGAGGGAGAATATACCTTATTATTTACCAGTGTTGGTTATAAAAAGATAGCTCAAAAAGTGTCACTTCATAAAAATGAGGTTATTAATATATCCTTATCCCCCAAAAATGATTTGCAGGAAGTTATTGTGAAGAGCAAGCGATTTAGTAATGATAATGTGGTATCGCCTCAAATGGGTGTTGAGAAATTGAACATGACGCAAATAAATCAGGTACCAGTTTTATTAGGGGAAAGGGATATTCTAAAAACTATCACCTTAATGCCAGGTATTAAATCGGCTGGTGAGGGTAATACCGGCTTTTATGTGCGTGGAGGAGGATCAGACCAGAACCTGATCTTGCTGGATGGGGCCCCGATATATAACGCGTCGCACCTGTTAGGTTTCTTCTCAACCTTCAATTCTGATGCTATTAAGGATGTAAGTATCTATAAAGGAGGTATGCCGGCAGAATATGGCGGTCGCCTGTCTTCAGTTCTGGACGTTAAGATGAACGATGGGAATGATAAAGATTTTACGGTGCAGGGCGGTATCGGCCTTATTGCTTCGAGAATTAAAGTTGAAGGCCCGATTGTAAAAGATAAAGGATCATTCATGGTGAGTGCCCGCAGAACATATATTGATCTTTTTTTAAAAGCGGTACCAGACTCAAGCATCAACGGAAGCTCCATATACTTTTATGATATCAATGCCAAGGCAAACTATCAGTTCGACGATAAAAATGCCATTTATATATCCGGGTATTTAGGCAAAGATGTTTTGGGCTTAAAAGACGTTTTTGGAACAAACTGGGGAAACTCGGCAGGAACTATCAGGTTTACCCATTTGTTTGGCAGCAGATTGTTTTCTAATACTTCATTAATCTACAGTAAATATAATTACATGGTAGAAAGCTTTCAGAATAATGATGGTTTTAAAGCCACATCAAAAATAACTGATGCTAACCTGAAAGAAGATCTGCAGTACGCCATTGCCAATAATCATATCGTAAAATTTGGATTTAATATTTTACACCACGACATCGCCCCTGGAGATATAACAACCACTAAGGCGTCGGCTTATAATAACAGGCATGTAGAACAACGCTATGGATATGAAACCGCCGCTTACCTAAGTGATGAGTGGAAAGTGGGTAATCATGTAACGCTATTATATGGAGTAAGGTTTAGTTATATGTTTTTATTAGGCCCCGGAACATTTAAAACCTTTGATAGTAATGGTGCCACTACATCTTCTATAACTTATAAGGCGGGATCGGTGGTGCGGCGGTATTTGAACCCGGAGCCCCGCTTTTCAGCCAGTTATTTAATTAATGACGAAAACTCCCTTAAAGCCTCTTATAGCCGAAATACACAAAATATACACCTGCTCAGTAATTCTACCAGCAGCACCCCTGTGGATCTGTACGTGATGAGCAGTAAAAATATTAAACCCGAGATAGCCGATCAGGTATCTACCGGTTACTTTAAAAAGTTTAACAACAATGCCTATGAGTTTTCGGCCGAAGTTTATTATAAATGGCTACAAAATCAAATTGACTACAAAGACGGTGCCCAGCTTTTAGTTAATCAGGATGTAGAATCACAGTTAACCTATGGTACAGGAAGGGCATACGGCATTGAATTATTTTTAAAGAAAAAGTATGGCCGGTTCACGGGCTGGATAGGATATACGCTATCCAGAACTGAAAGAAAATTTGATGCCATCAACAACGGAAGCTATTATCCTGCACGGCAGGACCGAACACATGATGGTTCTGTGGTGGGTATTTATCAGTTTAGTAAACGCTGGACTTTCTCAGGAACTTTTCTGTATGGTACCGGGAATGCGGTTACCTATCCCACAGGGAAATATAATATAGGTGGGATAACCACTTTTTCCTATTCTAAACGGAATAACTACCGCTTGCCTTCATCAAACAGATTGGATATAGGTGCTACGCTTGAAGGAAAAGAACATAAGCGGTATCACTCCAGCTGGACATTTAGTATTTATAACGTATATGCACACAGAGATCCTTATAGCGTAACCTTCAGGGATAGCAAAACTGATCCAAACATGACGGAGGCTGTTGAAACCAGCATTTTCGCTACGCTGATTCCTTCTGTCACCTGGGATTTTAAATTTTAACTTAAATATAATCATATGAAAACTCCCCTATTTTATTTGATGTTATCCCTTACCCTGCTGACCATTTCATCCTGTGATAAAGTGATTGATGTACGGTTAGACAATGATTCAGACAAACTGGTGATTGAAGGGAATATTACTAATGTTTCAGGTACTCAAACCATAAAGCTGAATACCAATGTTGCCTTTTCAAATACAAATACCTATCCTTCGGTAACGGGGGCGCAGGTGAAGGTGAATGATCAGTATGCTAATGTTTACGCGTTTCAGGAAAGCTCACCCGGTATTTACACCATACCCAAAATGGCAGGAATTACAGGAGGTGTTTATAAATTAAGTGTAACAACTAAAGGTAAAACCTATGAGGCCAATTCCAAAATACCTGTGCAGGTGGCTTTAGATAATGTGAGGGCTTTTAAAGATAATTTTAGCACTGATGAAAACAAGAAAAAGATAACGGTTTATTATACCGACCCCAAAGGCTTGGGCAATCAATACAATTTTTTACTGTATGTTAATGATGTACAGGTTAAACGCGTTTTCGCTAATAATGATGACTTTACAGATGGCAATAAAGTAGCTTTTGATTTAGCGCAGGACGATATAAGTATATATGCCGGAGATAAAGTAACCGTTGAAATGCAGAGTGTTGATAAAACTATGTATACCTACTGGTATACTTTAATGCAACAAGGTTTTAAAGGTCCGATTGGCGGGGTAACGCCATCAAATCCACCTAATAATATTACCCCGGAAGTATTAGGGTATTTTAGCGCCCATACCACCCAAACTAAAACTATTACGGTGAAGTAAAATAAGAGATCTTTACAAGGATAATCCCGTATACTTCTACTTTTAGTGCATGAAAGTAAAAGTATACGGGATTACTATTAATTAGGCCGTTGGCTTCTCTTTATATTCATCACTTATATTTACCCGCAGGCGTTTCATGGGGGCCAGCTCAGATTCGTAAACCCTCTTCTCACCATCACCCAAAGCGGTTTCTATATCGCGGATATCACGTACCAGGCGTTGCAAGCCTTGTGGCTCAACAGAAGCAGCATGATCAGATCCCCACATCGCACGATCGAGCGTGAAATGACGTTCTACAAAGGTGGCGCCCAGCGTAACGGCTGCTACGGTAGTGGCCAGCCCGGTTTCGTGGCCGGAATAACCAATCGGGATACCTGGATATTTGGCTTCCAGTGTTTGTATCATTTTCAGGTTAAGTTCCTGCAGCGGACATGGATAAGCCGAGGTAGAGTGCGCGATGAACAATGGATAATTTTCATCAAATGCCATAATATAATTCATGGTAGCCTCTATCTCTTTGATGGTTGACATACCGGTCGACAGCATTAGCGGTTTACCGGTTTCCAGGATGCGCTGTATCAGTGCGAAATCAGTTAATGATGCCGAGGCCAGTTTATACATAACGGTATCAAACTGTTCCATAAAATCAACTGATGGCACATCCCAGGCAGATACGAACCAATCGATACCCAGTTTTTTGCAATATTGATCTATCGTGGCGTATTCGGCGATGCCAAACTCTGTTTTACGCTTATAATCAATGTAAGTGATACGGCCCCATGGGGTATCGCGCATAATTTCCCACTGATCTTTAGGTACACAGATCTCCGGCGTACGTTTCTGAAATTTAACGGCATCGGCTTTAGCGGCCACAGCTTCGTCAATCAGTTTTTTGGCTGTTTCCAACGATCCGTTGTGGTTAATGCCAATTTCTGCAATGATATAGCTTGGCTGGCCTTTGCCTATCACCCGGCCATTATTTAAGGTAATAGTACCGTTAAGGCTACTGGCCGAAAACGTATTGCTTTTAGTATCGATGATTAGTTCGGCAAATTCGCGGAAGCAGCCTTCACCGCCGTTTAGTGTGCAAATAACATCCGCCTGATTTTTGATGCGGGGTAAGGCATCTGCAGGGCATGCGGTTAAGCCGGCCAGCCTCATTACTTCCAGATCATTATGATCATCGCCTATGTAGGCTATTTCTTCGGGCTTTAAGGCCAAGCGGTCGCATATCTCTTTAAAAACAATCACTTTGTCTTTTATACCTAAATGCAACTCTGTTATTTGTAGTTTTTCGGCTCTTTTAGCTATTGATGGTGATAATTCACCGGTGATGATACTGGTTTGTACACCCGCATATTTGCGTAAACGTTCAACACCCATGCCGTCGCGCATGTTAAATTTTTTCAGATCCTCACCATTGCTGCCGTAATAAACTCCGGCATCTGTTAATACGCCATCGCAATCGGTTATCAGTAATTTGATACCGGCCGCTTTTTGTTTTAAAATTTCATTCATCGGGTTTGTGAATTAAATTGCCAATCGGCATAAGCCTTTCGCAAAATCCATTTTTTAGGTTGTGACCTTCAGGGGTCTTTTATTTTATATAAGTAATATTTTCCTTTACAAACCGGGCAAACCGGATTTATTGTAATTGATTAAATGTAAGGCAGCAGCTTTTACATAATGCGAAGTTTAGATTATGAAATTATTAAGTAATGGCCTGTAAATTAACCCTGTATTTACAAGGTAGGTTTTAGAGTAAGGATATACGGAATAAGGATATAAAGAATAAGGCTTTTTCTTTACTTCCTAAGTCCTTGTTCTTTGCTCCTTATGTCTTTGCTCTAAATAATTGAATGGTATTTCTTAATTTTGGAGTTCGACTTTTTACCCATGCCCGAAAAAGAAAAACTGAGGATAGATAAATACCTGTGGGCCATCAGGCTTTTTAAAACACGTACCCTGGCATCTGATGCCTGCAAGGCAGGGCGCGTAAAACTGGATGGCAAAAACATTAAGCCCTCCTATGAAGTGAAAATTGGCGATACTTACCAGGTAGCTAAAGGAATTGAACGTAAAGTAGTACGGGTAACAGGCTTGCTCGAAAACCGCGTGGATGCCAAAACCGCGGTGAATTTTTATGAAGATATAACTCCAGTGGAACAAACGCAGGCCTTCAAATCCATGTTTCACGCCCCAATATTAAAACGGGACAGGGGTACGGGCCGCCCTACCAAACGCGACCGCCGCGAAATTGACGATCTGAGGGATGATTATTTTGACAAGAAGGAAGAAGGGAGCGAATAGGGTGGCATTTTCTAAAGAATAAAAACAAGGTATCATGGTAAACCTGTCGAACCATGGTAGGCAGGCCTCTGCGCACGAGTCTTCGACGGAGCTCAGACTGACAGGCCCTTCTTATATATTCTTTCCTGAGCGTAGCAAAGGATGACAAGCCTGTTTGTTTTTAATAGTCTGTTTTATTTTCGGTTGTTTCCCAAAGCTTAAAGGCTGTCATGGCCTCATCGCGAAGTAATTGTACAAAAGGTAATTTGCGTTCTGCCATCGGGGTTTCCAGTTCATTATAAATAAAATGATCGTCAAAGCCAATAGCTGCAGCATCGGCCTTGGTATTAGCATAATAAACTTTATCAATACGCGCCCAGTAAATAGCGCCCAGGCACATAGGGCAGGGCTCGCAGCTGGTATATATTTCACAGCCCGACAGATCATAAGTTTCCAACTCCTGGCAGGCCAGGCGTATCACCGAAACTTCGGCGTGAGCAGTTGGGTCATTGGTAGGTACCACACGGTTGGCGCTGCGGGCCACAATCATTCCATCCTTTACTATAACGGCGCCAAAAGGGCCGCCGGTGCCCTGCTTTACATTATATTCAGATAGTTCAATAGCTATCTGCATAAACTTTTCGTGAACCGTATTTTGCATATAATTCTAAATTAAAAAAACCTCAGCCGAAGTTGAGGTTTTTAAAGTTAATATTTTATGATTTTTTGAAGGCGATCTCATCTGCATATTTGCACATCTGAGATCTGCACATCCGAAAACTTACTTCTTGTCTTTGGCGTAAGCTTCGTTCAGGCGTTTTACTACATCAGCAGTAACATCTAATGATGGATCGCCATATAGTACGGTAGGGTTGGCCTTTGAATAGGTTAACACCAGTTTGTATCCTTTTTCTTTGGCATAAGCTTTTGTAAAATCAGCTATCTTATCATATAGCTTAGCGTTTTCGGTGGCCTGCGCATTCTGAAACTCTGCATTGGCATTTTGCTGATAACCTTGTAATTCCTGCTGTTTACGTTGCAGGCGCTGTTCTGTAGCCTGGCGCTGATCGGCAGGAAGAGTAGCTGCATTTTTTTGGTACTCTGCAACCTCACGCTGAAAAGCCTGACCTTTAGCCTGCAGATCGCCTTGTGAAGATTTACCTTTATCCTCCAGGCGTTTTGACATATCTTTAAAATAGTCGTATTTGTTAAGCAAGCTATCTGAATTTACATATACGATAGATTCTTTAACCTCTGCTGGTGCGGTTGTAGCAGCAGGTTTGTCGGCAGTTTTATTTTGATTGCAGGCGGCTATGCTCCCGGCAATTAATATCCCTAATGTGAACTTTGTTAATGTTGAAGCCGTAGTTTTCATTTAATTAATTGATTTTTTCGTGTTTATTAGCTGGCGGTCGTTAAAATTTACGCCTTTATTTATTTTTATCAAACTCCTTTGTGCAATTATAACGTTTTGTGCAGCTGCATACGAAGGTTTATCTTTTTTAAGTAAAATTTTGACAAAGATAATCTTTCATTACAAGTATCCTAATTTGATTGTCTGAATCAGAATTTAAGAATTTTGACGGATCAATTTTGTTAATTCTTTAATTCTGCAAATTCTGATTCTGACAGTATTCCACACAGCGTTTTTTATCAACAACTAATCGTTAATCTCGTGTTAATTTCGTACTTTTGAAGGTTGTTGTACTAAATAAATATGAGCGAAGAAAATCAGGACAAATCCAATTATTCAGCAGATAATATACAGGTATTAGAAGGTTTAGAGGCGGTACGTAAACGTCCCTCTATGTATATTGGTGATACAGGCGTTAAAGGTCTGCACCATTTAGTATATGAAGTTGTCGATAACTCCATTGACGAGGCCCTTGCCGGTTACTGCGATACTATAAATGTTACTATACATAAAGGAAATTCCATTACCGTTGTTGATAATGGCCGGGGGATACCTACCGGCATCAATACTAAAGAAGGTAAATCGGCACTGGAAATAGTAATGACGGTTTTACACGCCGGTGGTAAATTTGACAAGGATACCTATAAAGTATCCGGCGGTTTGCACGGTGTGGGTGTAAGTTGCGTAAACGCGCTTTCCATCCACATGAAAACACTGGTTTACCGTGAAGGCAAAATATTTACCCAGGAGTATGAAAAAGGTAAACCGCTTTTTGAGGTTAAAGAAATTGGTGTATCAGACCATACAGGTACTACCCAAACTTTTCAGCCCGATCCGGAAATATTCCAGTTCACTACCGAATACAAATACGAAACGCTTGCCGGCCGCTTACGCGAACTGGCATTCTTAAATAAAGGTATCCGTCTTACTTTAACTGATGAACGTTTCCCTAACGAGGATGGTTCTTTCCCTTCGGAAGAATTTTACTCAGAAGGTGGCTTACGCGAGTTTGTTAAGTTTTTAGACACAACCCGGGTGTCTATCATTCCTGATCCTATTTACCTGGATGGTATAAAAAATGGCATCCCGGTTGAACTGGCTTTTCAGTATAATGATACCTACTCCGAGAATGTATTCTCCTATGTAAATAACATTAACACTATTGAGGGTGGTACGCACGTTGCCGGTTTCCGCCGGGGATTAACCCGTACGCTGAAAGCTTATGCCGATAAATCGGGCTTGTTGAAAAACATGAAGATCGAAATTACCGGCGATGACTTCCGGGAGGGCCTAACCGCGGTAGTATCGGTAAAAGTTCAGGAGCCACAGTTTGAAGGACAAACCAAGACCAAGTTGGGTAACAACGAGGTAATGGGTGCCGTGGATATGGCAGTGGGCGAAATTTTAGGTAACTTCCTGGAAGAAAACCCAAAAGAAGCCCGGTTGATTGTTAATAAAGTGATACTGGCCGCTACTGCCCGTGCAGCTGCCCGCAAGGCCCGCGAACTGGTACAACGCAAGAGCGTGATGACCGGATCTGGTTTACCAGGTAAACTATCTGATTGTGCTAATAACGACCCTTCACTTTGCGAATTATACCTGGTGGAAGGTGACTCGGCGGGTGGTACCGCCAAACAAGGCCGCGACCGCGAATACCAGGCTATTTTACCTTTACGTGGTAAGATCCTGAACGTGGAGAAAGCCATGGAGCACAAGATATACGAGAACGAGGAGATCAAAAATATGTTTACCGGTCTTGGTGTAAGCCGCGGTACACCTGAGGATGATAAAGCGCTAAACATGTCTAAACTACGTTATCATAAGATCATTATCATGACGGATGCCGACGTGGATGGTTCGCACATTACTACGCTGATCCTTACCTTCTTTTTCCGTTATATGAAAGAGCTGGTTGAAGCCGGTTATGTTTACATCGCTTCGCCGCCATTATACCAGGTTAAAAAAGGCAAAGAAGCAGAGTATTGCTGGAACGATGCGCAACGCGATGCCGCTATACAGCGCCTTAAAGGTGCCGGTAAAGAGGAGAGTGTACAAGTACAACGTTATAAAGGTTTGGGTGAAATGAATGATATCCAACTTTGGGATACCACCATGAATCCGGCAACCCGCACACTGAAACGCGCTACCATTGAAAATGCCGCCGAATGCGACCATACCTTCAGTATGCTGATGGGTGATGAGGTAGCACCACGCCGCGAATTTATTGAGCGCAATGCCAAATACGCCAAAATAGATACATAGACTATTAATTCCTGATGATATACAGATTAAACCCTGCTTTAGCAAAGCGGGGTTTTTTGTGTTTTTTAAGTTTGTATGTAACAAATACTAAGCTGTTAACAGCTTTATACCCGCGATCATATATTTAATTTTCATTTACCCTTGCTACACCTTCAGATGTCATTATTATTCGTTTTATAGTGTCATCGGCGTTGTAGTATAAGTAGTCGATACAAACAGAGCGCCTGTGGCTTCCACCACCTGGCAGTGCGCCGTTATGGTAAAAGAAATAAGTTTTTCCTTTAAAATCAATAATGGCAGGTCGCTTTGTTTCACAATTGCCGGCTATTTCGCTCAGTATCCCTTTAAATTCCCAGGGGCCGTTGATATTCCAGCTCCTCGCATAAGCAACTTTTTCTGGTGAGCCATAACCATAAGAAAAGTAATACCATTGATTTTTTTTGTGCAAATGTGCTCCTTCCATAAATTTTGGCAGTAAGAAAGTTTGGATGGGGCCATCAAGCTCAATCATGTTTTTCTTCAATTTTACATAATAACAAGTTATGCTACCCCAAAACAGGTAAGCCTGGCCATCGTCGTCAATTAAAACAGTGGGGTCCATGTTGGCTTTATTATTATCTGTCGGTGGGATCATATTCTGTGTGATCAGAGCATTTCCAAGTGCATCGTAGAATGGCCCCGAAGGATGATCG
Organism: Mucilaginibacter sp. RCC_168; assembly: GCF_041355315.1. NCBI lineage: Bacteria > Pseudomonadati > Bacteroidota > Sphingobacteriia > Sphingobacteriales > Sphingobacteriaceae > Mucilaginibacter > Mucilaginibacter sp. RCC_168. The sequence continues at coordinate 17,117 of NZ_JBFUPN010000040.1, read as the reverse complement.
GCAACTGCTACACCAATTGCTTTTCCCTCAATAGTGACGTGGGTAACGGCTGCATACCAATAAAATTTACCATTCCGGCTGATCACTTTAGAGGCGTAGGCATCACCGCTTGCCCAGGCAAAGTCTTTAGCTTTTAAAGGAACCGGGTGTTCCAGCCAGTTTACCATATCTGCTGATGAAAAACATAACCAGTCATTCATTACGTAATCATCGATACCTTCAGGAGGTTCGTCATGTCCGGTATATAAATAAACGATATCATTATGCACTAAAACAGTTGGGTCAGCAGTGAATTTATGCCTGATAATTGGGTTTGTGTGGGTTGATTGGACGTCTTTCATACCATTATTAAGCATATTTCATACCGAATAAGTGGAAAACGACATATTTTTGTCGTGAAATTGCTTAAACTATCTGGTTTTCAGCTTTAGCACCTGCTTGCCATAATCAATCACGGCTTTATATTTCATCAATATATCACCACCCAAAACGCCTAATACCTGCGGGTGCCCCATCTGACTGTAAGCTATGTTGATGGTAGAAAGATCAAGCACCGCAACTTCAAAATCAGCGATGGGCATATCTCCTATTAGCATACCGCTGATGACCGCTGTGAATGATTCCATGGTATTGGTACCTAAACCGGTGGAGAGCCTGTCGCTGGTCAACACGGCCATAGTTTCATTCGCTTCGAAAAGTGCTGTGCGGTCAAATGCTGTTTTAGAAGCCCCGGTATCCAATACTACAGTAAAAGCTTTGCCAAATAAATTAACCTCCAACAGTGGATGAAAGCCGTCGTCATGCAGGTCAATGATCTGTAGAGGGATAGATATCATTTATTTATAATTAATGAATTAGTGAGTTAGTGAATTAGTGATTCTCAAAGCTCAACTGTAAAACGAACAAAAATGAACATTTCATTCAATAATTCACTAACTCACTAATTCAATAATTAAATTAAAATGGGTAACCAATAGCCAGGTTAAATACGCTGTAGCGGAAATTCATGTCCCACTCCTTTTTTCCTGGTCGTGAGTAGGGGTATCTAAGCGGTACGCCCAAATCAGTACGTAATACCAATACAGAAAGGTCAAAACGTAAACCAAAGCCCGCGTCTACAGCCATATCATTTAAAAAGTTTTTGGTGAAAACGGCGCCCGGTTGTAAGCCATTGGAGTTTTTTAGCCATATATTACCGGCATCCATAAACAAGGCCCCATATACTATGCTAAACAGCTTGGGCCGGTATTCGATGTTAGCTTCAATTTTGATATCACCCGATTGATCAGGGAAAAAGTTACCAGCCGCCACCTTAACAGCATAGGAACCTGGACCAATAGTTCGTGCCTGAAAACCACGCAGACTGTTAGGACCGCCTATGAAAAATTGCTGGCTGTATGGTAGCTGCGTTGAGTTGCCATAAGGCAGGCCAACACCCACCAATAACCTGCTGGCAAACTTGCTGTTGGGACCTGTTTTATGGAAAAACCTGATCTCGTTCTCTATTTTAACGTACTGGTTAAAGTTGGCGCCGAAAATTTGTTTCGCTTTGCCGTGCACGCTATCAGCTCCGGAAATGATACCATATAGGTTGTTCGATAGACTTACTTTGCCATTGTAGTAAAAAGTGTTGGTACGGGAGTCCTCGGTGGTATTGGTATAAGTATATCCGTAGCTCGGGCCGAAAATAAATTGTTTATCAATAACATGTTTTAAAGCTGGATTGGTATTTTTTGGATTATTAATACTATCCACGTACAACTGTGATATATGTTGAGGATTAACAAAATTGAAATTGAAAATATTCAATTCATGTGAGCGATGGACGGATTCCTTCCATTGATATCCAAAAGAAGCATTAAAGGAATTTAGCCGGTACAGCTTTTGACGATCAACCAATGTGTATCCCAACGTTAAATTAGTATGGGGAATGTAGGCATTATCGGCCTTAGGATAAAAAGGACTTATAAAACGCGGCCACGACAGGGTTGTTTGAATACCCGCCTGGTATACATTAAAGCCGTTATTGTTACCACCAAATTGCACATCGGTGCTACCAAACAGGGTTACCTTTAGTGCCTCGCCACTTTTAAACGCGTTTCGGTTAAGCCAGTTAATATTTACCTGTGTACCGGTATAATTGGCCGATGTAGTACGGCCCAATAATTCGAGTTGTAATGATTTCTTTTTATAGGGTGTTAAAAAATAGTACACATCCAGCTTGGGTGAATCTGTAACATCTTCAAACCGGTTTTTTACAAACTTGTACGGCCCAAGATTAACAAAACGGTTTAAGGAATTATTATGATCGGTACGGTTATATACTTCGCCGGGACGCAGTAAAACGGTATTGGCAAAAATATAGCTGTTCACTGTTTTTCTTTTTTCAACAATGTTGTACCAGCGATATTTTTGTGCTTTATCCAGATTTAAGGAAGTATCACGCAGGGAGTAGCTTGGGTATACATATATGTTATTAATCGTATAAATTTCTTGCGCTCTCTCTGAAATATCGCGTTTAATGGCTACAAAAATATCAACCTGGTGACCAGTTATGGTACTATCAACCCGCATGATCAGGTTTTCGGGGGCGAAGAAATAAAAACCCTCTTCCTTTAGTTTGGCATCAATGCGTATACGTTCATTTTTAATAATATCCAGATTATAGTTGTTCCCCGGTTTCAAGAGCGTTTGCGCGGCTGTTCCGGCCACGGCTGTATCGATACTTTCACTACCTGTTGGGAAGATTACCTTTCGTATTTTGTAGGCCGGGCCGGTTAGCACGGTGTATACAGCTTTAGCCGTTTTTTTCTTGCCAACGGTATCTCCGTTAACCTGGGCCTGAAAATAACTCTCATTCTGCAGCCTGTTTTGTAATATATCGCTATTATTCTCCAGGTTAACAGAACTTACCAGAACGGGGGGTTCGCCAAATTTGGTATTGAGCCAATGAGCAAGGCCCTTGGTTTTTTTTGTACGGGTTTTATTATATATCCAAAGCTTAACCCTTAAACCCAATATAGCACTATTGGGTTTGGGCCGCAGTAGGGTTTGCAGCTCTTCGGTTAGTGCTTTGGCATCACTTTTTTTAATATCCTTATCCTGAATTTTTACTTCGCCGCCGGTATACAATTTCTGACCCGAAGCCAGGTATTTGGTATTGCTGCAGGCGTTCAACAAAACAGTAAATATGAGTATATATCTAAAGTGCTTGATCATAAGCTTAATTTGAGGTAGTTGTTTGTTTTTTCTTTTCCTGCTCTTTCTGTTCCTCAGCTTTTGCCGCGTCGTTAGCTTTATTAGTGGCCTCGTCCTGTGCTTTTTTCTTGTCTTTTTCCTGCTGCAAATATTTGCGGCGCATTTCGCGTTCCTGAGCCGTACGTTTGCGGAATATTTCTCTGAAACGATTATAATCCACGGTGAGCGTGAACCCTAAACCTGTTTCAATGATTTGTCCTTGAAATACAATAAACTCATCGCGACGGTATGCACGCAGCGTATAGCGCCCATCCTTACTCAGCTTATAATTCGCGGATACGTCGCCCGCAATATTGGTTGCTTTTTGGCCTTCCTGATTACCTTCCAGGTTAAAGTTATTACCAACGGTTACCGTAAGCCTGTCGTTCAGAAACCGTTTGGACAATCCAACATTCAGGTCCGTTCGGTTAGTGGCCGTTCCTGTAGAATAGTCTTCACCCGATGTTAAACCGAAGTTCAGATCTACACCTTCAATAAGATCACCCGCCAGTCTGTTTAGCTGATCGCTTAGCAGGCTGCTTACACTATTACGCACAAGACCTTCGGCCGAAAAACCTGCCCCCTGGCTTTGCAATGGATTATCACCTATAAAATGTCCTAACACTAATACACCAAGTACTTGCTTGTTCATTTCATTAGGGTCTTGCCGTACCTGGGCTAAACGCGTATTAATGTTGGCAATTACATCACTTTGTACGTTATAGGAGCTATCAGGCAGTACAATATCAAAGCTGATATCAGGAGTAAGCAGTTGGTTTTTAAGGCTCAGGTTTACATTAAAGGGTAGTTTTTGCTTGTATAGACCAGTGCTCTCAGTACTTTGCTTTTCAACCAGATCAATAGGGGGAACGTTGGCCACATAAATCGCCGTTAAATTGATATTGGCGCTGGTTGGGTCACCGGTCCAAACAATAGTACTGCCTTTTTTAAAGTTAAACTTACGTTTTACAGTAGCATAGGATAATTCATAAGAACCCGAATTTACTTCATAGGTTCCTGTGAGATTGATCTTTCCGCTTGGATCTATAGCTGCATTTAAGCTTGCTTCACCTTTTAAGTGCACCACATCACCATTGTTTTCATCTATAACAACGGTAAAGGCAGCATTTTTATTTACATTGATGGTTGCCGATACATCCAGACCCTTCACATTTGATTTTTTCAATGAATCAAGCTGCCTGGCCAGTAATATGGAATCTAATTTAGGTGCGTTCTGATCAATAAATTCTACCACACCTTTCCGGTCCTCCACGCTCGGATCAGTAGTCGGCAGCACTATTGTCATATCTGTTTTTTCGTTTACTGTCAGGTTGGCATCCACAACCGGTTTATCCATATTTCCCCTCACTTTAATACGGGTATCCAGGAACAATTTTCCATAATACAATTTGTTATCATCCTGGGTAGAGTTCATTGCCCTGAAATTACGGGCGTTGATATCTAAGCCAAAAGCAAAATCGGTATACGTTTTGGTGAAAATGCTGCCACTGACAACGGCTTTGTTGTTCGTAGAATCAACTAAGGTGAAATTATTAAAACGGATGCCTTCGTCGTTAAAAGTGATGCTTTCCTGCGGCATGCGGAAGTACGAATTGAGCATGGCCACATTAAAGCCAACTTTATTAAAGTTAATATCTCCACGCACTGCCGGTGCTGTGGTGGTGCCGGCTATTTTGAGCTGACCGATTATGTTACCCGATGAATTGCGCAGGCTGCCAAAGCTAAAGCCCTCAATGCTTTTCATATTGAGGTTTACGATATTCAGGTTCATATCAAAGCGGCTTTCGGGGTTGGTATAGTAAGTGCCGTTCAGATCAACCTGGTTACCTTTACCCGTAATACTCATGCTGGCGGCATAAGCGTTCTCGGTTTGGTTATTTACTTTAAGGGCTATATTACCCACTGTATCGCCCTTGAAATTAAAGTCTTTAACATCAATGGCCGCTGTAAATAAGGGGGATTTCTGGAAATTACTGATCTCGGCCTTACCATCAATTACGCCGCCAACCAGCAAAGAATCCTGCTTGGCTATTTTGGTCAAAGCTTCGATCCTGAAATTATTGAAGTTAACAGTAACAGGCGCATTAAACTCTTGCGGGTTGCTGTTTACGCTGAGTATTTGATTGGTGTTTGAAATAGTAAAATTATGTGCCAATATTCCTTTAGGGCCATATTGCAGGTAATTGTCGGGACTAACGGACCAGGGTAAATAATCGAGCAGCAGACCATCCTGTGCAAAACTGAACTGGTATTGATTTGGCAAAACGCTGAATATCCCGGCAAGGCGGTACCGGTCTTTTTTGGTCGCGTCACGTACTTCCAAACTCACGTTAAGCTTATTATCCTGTGCCTTGCCCGATATACTGGTGTATAGCAGATCCAAGGATGAGCCTACTTTTATTTCGTCAGCAGCTAAATTGTAGTTCAGCGCATTGTTGTTGGTATTAATGTCAAGCTTGACATTGTTAACCGTATTGGTGCCATAAATAACCTTTGGTATAGAACCTTTAACCACTAATTCGCCCGACTCACTGTTAAAACTACCATTCAGCAGGACAGGATCAAGCTGTTTCAGATCGGGCGCAAATTGGGTAAGCAGCGGCGTTTTAACCAGGCGCGCGTCAAATACAAACTGTTGCGGCGAGGAGTGAGTGGTAAGTGGTGAGTGTTGAGTAGCTGGTTGTGGGTTGTGGGTTATGTGTTCAGTTTTTCCACCTTTCACTTTTACCCTTTCACCTTTGGCCTTTTCACTTGCCAAGGTTGTATTGAAATATTTATTGATCACATCCTGCAGGGCATCGGCTATCTGGGTTAGCTTGTATTTCCCGGCCATGTGAGCTGTCATAATGGGAGTTTTTAAACGCAGGGTACTGCTATCGGCATTAGCGGTTGATTTAAGGCTTACGGTATCCAGCTGTATACGCTGGCCTTTATTAACCACTAACAGATCAGTTGCCAGTATATCCGCGTTCAGGTAATCGGGATCGGCGGTTGGTACATTGGCTACCATTTTGCCATGAAAACGCATACCGTCCTTTACAAAATTCAACTTTTGCAGGTTAATGCTATCAACCAATAAAGTTCCGTTAACCGATGGGTATTTGCGGTTCAAATAAGCTTTGGCATCCAGATTGAAATTAATGTTAGGATCCTTCATGCGGGCAATGGCCGTGTAATTGCCATTTTCAGAGCTGCCTTTCAACACCAGGTTTTGATAGGTATAACCCTTTACATAAGCTTTAGTAAGGTTACCGTTAAACTGTATGCTGGCTTTTTTCGGATCGAGACTTACACCTTTTAGGTTGGCATCCATCGTTATTTTACCAACCATTTGCGGCTGTTTGGTTAAAGCGCCAACATTCAGATCATTGGCCTTGATTTTGGCCGTATAAATTTCTTTGCCTTTATGCTCACCATTTTTCATAGTCGCAACCAGGTCAACCGAGCCATAGCTGGAGCGCAGGCCCATTTTAGTATCAAAGTTGGTCATGCCACCTTTAAATGTACCTTTCAGGTTCATTTTTTCGGGGATGCTTACGTTAGGAGGGATGCTGCCTGCCGGGGCCAGTTTGGCAATATCCATGCTGCTGGTGGTAAAGTCGGCTATGTTAACATCAAAATAGGCTTTATTCACATTGGGTAAACCTTTCATTTTGGCTGATGCCTTAATATGGGTACTGCCTAAGCCGCTTACCTCCATGCTGGGGATATCCAGATTATTCACCTGGCCTTTAACTTTACCGTTTATTTTGAAAACCGTGCCCGGAGAACTTTTAAAAGGTTCCATGGTAGCCATGGTCGGCATCAGGAGCAGCACATCTTTTAAACCTAAACGGCTGCCATCTAAATTAGCATTGACGCCCAGAGCGCCGATGTTTTTGGTGATAGCATCAATAGAAGGATAGCGCACCTGTACCGATTTCTGAAGAATGGTTTGCGGAGTCTCCAGCAGCAGATCATTCATGTAAGCATTGGTTGGTCCATAAAAGAAAGTGGTATGGAACTTATTGATCTTTAACTCGCTTTTTTCACTAAAAGAAAAAGAATTGATCTTGCCAGAGATGGTATCTGGGTTATAAGAGATATTCTCGGCCCCGGCGTTGAGATTCCGGATATCCATGTGTCCAAAATCAAGCCCTTTAGGTATGGCTTTTTGAGCCTCGTTATCAAATTTGATATTATCGTTGGTAAAGTTCACCTTGCCCAAAGTAACGGCCCACCTGGATGTTTGTGGTGACGCTACCAGGGTATCGAGTTTTTTAGCGGCTTTTATAATGACCTTTTGTACCGTTTTGGGTTTAGCAAGGCTCAGGGCCGCCTGGGTATTATTGAGCTCGATACTTTTAATACCCACCTTTTGTTTCTTTAGGTCGATCTTATCCATATTCACCAAAAGCTTGTTCAGATCAACGTTGGCATTCATTTCGCTGCTTTGGTAATCCACTTTTATTTTCGATATGTCAATAACGCCCAAATTCAGATCCATATTTAATGGCGTGGTGGCCGTATCAACAGGAGGAGGGCCGGTCGGCGTTTGGATAATGCGCGCGTTAATATCTGATAGTGTGATCTTTGGTATGGTAAATTTCATTTTATCCATATCAAAATCCTTAATGCGGGTATCAAAATGCCCAAGCAGGAATTTAACGTCGTTACCGGTGATCTTATCTTTGTATTTGATATTAATGCGGTCAAGATTGATCTTATCCAATGAGAACTTCATTGTTGAGGTGGTGTCTTCTGGTTTCACCTCCTTTTTTTGTTCACCCACAAAAGCCTTAATAATGTAATCGAAATTGAAAACACTATCTGCCCCACGGCTTACATTGGCGGTAATGCCCTGCAGATTGATCTCGTTGATCTCTATCTTATTATGAAGTAACTTAAACAGACTGATATCGACCTTTAATTTTTCGCCGGCAATCAAGGTGTCCTTTTTCTGATCTTCAAAATAAACATTTTCTAATACCAGTAGTTTAGGCAGGCCCAGGCTAATGTGGCCTATTTGTACTTTGGTATGAATTTTCCCCTGCAGAAAATTCACCGCTTTATCCTTGGCAAAATTCTGCACAACAGGAACCTGTATCAGAATAACAACAAGCAGCACCAGAAAAATGATACTTGCAATTATCCAGAGTATGGTTTTTAGGGCTATTCGTCCAAACTTTTTCAATTGTATATATTTTTCAAGGGTGGAGATCGTTCACTGTAAAAATAATCAAATAGTCATACTACTAAATGGTTCTTTGATTAGTCCGGTTTAAGTTACAGCTTCATTGGCATAATAACCAAACACCACAACCCATAGATAAAAAAATTATTCGGGCTTAGTTTTTCAACACATGATGCGGCAAAGTTGTTTTATTGATAACTTTGTATTTCTACAGGATTTTGCTGAAAAGGATTCATTATGCCAGATTTTTCTCATTTACACGTACATACCCAATTTTCATTACTTGACGGTGCCGCCGATATAGGAAAACTATATAAAAAAGCGGCAGCTGATGGGATGAAAGCGTTAGCTATAACCGATCATGGTAATATGTTTGGGGTGTTTAAGTTTGTTGCCGAAGCGGGCAAACACAACGTAAAACCTATAGTTGGCTGTGAGTTTTATGTGGTTGAAGACAGACATAAGAAGCAATTTACCAAGGAGAAAAAAGATGTACGCCGCCATCAGCTGATGCTGGCTAAAAACCCCGAAGGTTATAAAAACCTGGTAAAGCTATGCTCCTTAGGCTATATGGAAGGCTTGTACAGTAAATGGCCGCGTATTGATAAAGAGCTAATAGTAAAATACCATAAAGGCCTCATCGCCACTACCTGTTGCATTGGTGCATCGGTACCCCAGGCTATATTACGGGAAACACCCGAAAAGGCTGAAGAAGAATTTAGATGGTGGCTTGACCTGTTTGGTGAGGATTTTTATATCGAGCTGCAACGCCATGAAATTCCAGAGCAAACTACTATTAATAATGTGCTGCTTACTTATGCCAAGAAGTATAATGTAAAGGTGATATGCTCCAATGATTCGCACTATGTGGATCAGCAGGATTCCAACGCTCACGATATTTTGCTGTGTGTAAATACCGGCGATATGCAAAGTACGCCAATTGCTACTGACGAGGAAGGTGGTAAGGGTTACCGTTTCGGTTTTCCGAATGATCAGTTTTACTTTAAAACGCAGGCAGAAATGGGTAGCCTGTTCTCTGACGTCCCTGAATCACTGGATAATACCAATGAAATAGTTGATAAGGTAGAGGTGTTGAAGTTAAAACGGGATATCCTATTGCCAAACTTCGTGATCCCCGATGAGTTTAAGATCCATAATACGCCCGATGCTGATACGCTTAACCAATGGGAGTATTTAAAGCATTTAACATTTACCGGCGCTAAGGAGCGCTATAAAGATATTTCGCCCGAGGTAGAGGAGCGTATCAACTTTGAGTTGTTCACAATCCGTACCATGGGTTTTGCCGGATACTTTTTAATCGTAGCCGACTTTATTAGGCATGGCCGCGATATCGGCGTATTTATTGGGCCGGGCCGTGGTTCGGCCGCGGGCTCGGTGGTGGCTTACTGTACCGGGATCACCAATATCGACCCGATGAAGTATAACCTCCTGTTCGAAAGGTTCCTGAATCCGGATCGTAAGTCGATGCCCGATATTGATACCGACTTTGATGATGCAGGCCGCCAAAAAGTGATCGATTATGTGGTTGATAAATATGGTAAAAATCAAGTAGCCCAGATCATTACCTATGGTTCTATGGCTGCCCGCACCAGTATACAGGATGTGGGTCGTGTATTGGACATGCCGCTGCCCGAAATGGCTGCACTGAAAAAGCTAGTTCCTGATACATTAGGCATTACGCTTAAAGAAGCCATTGAACAGGTACCCGAGCTGAAAGAAATTGTAAAAGGGAACGATTTGCGTGGACAGGTACTGCGCGAGGCCGAAAAATTGGAAGGCTCGGTACGGAATACAGGTGTGCACGCCGCGGGTATTATCATTGCGCCTTATGACTTAACGGATATTGTCCCGGTAGCTACGGCCAAAGACTCTGATCTGTTGGTGACCCAGTATGATGGGCGTGTAATTGAGGATGCCGGCGTTATCAAGATGGATTTTCTGGGCCTGAAAACCCTGACCATTATTAAGGATGCGCTGCGGATGATCAAGCAAAATCATGGCCGGGAGATAGATATTGATTATATACCGCTTGACGATGTTAAAACATATGAGCTTTATCAGCGTGGTGATACCAACGGTACGTTCCAGTTTGAAAGCGACGGTATGCAAATGTATCTGCGCGATCTGAAGCCGGATAAATTTGAAGACTTGATTGCCATGAACGCCCTTTACCGTCCAGGGCCGATAGAGTATATCCCTAACTTTATTAAGCGTAAGCACGGACAGGAACCTATCGTATTCGACCTTCCGGATATGGAGGAGTATTTGGGAGAAACTTATGGTATTACCGTATACCAGGAACAGGTGATGCTTTTATCGCAAAAGTTAGCAGGCTTTAGTAAAGGTGATGCCGACGTACTGCGTAAGGCCATGGGTAAAAAGCAAATTGAGGTTTTGAACAAAATGGAGGCCCAGTTTATGGATGGAGCCATGGCCAAAGGTCACCCCAAAGATAAGCTCACCAAAATATGGACTGATTGGAAGGCTTTTGCACAATACGCGTTCAATAAATCGCACTCCACCTGTTACGCTTTTGTGGCCTATCAAACTGCTTATTTAAAGGCGCATTACCCATCTGAATATATGGCCGCGGTTTTAAATAACCAGAACAATATAGAGAAGATCACCTTTTTTATGGAGGAGTGCCGCCGGATGAATCTTGAGGTTTTGGGGCCGGACATCAATGAATCGGACATGTCATTCGCTGTAAATAAAAAAGGACATATTCGTTTCGGGTTAACTGGAGTTAAAGGCGTTGGTGATAAAGCGGTTGAAAGTATCATTGAAGAGCGCGAGGCCAATGGCCCGTATGAAACTTTATATGATTTTGCACGCAGGTCAAATACCAGGAGTGTAAACCGTAAATCATACGAGAATTTGGTTTATGGCGGGGCTTTTGATGGCTTTGGTGTAAACAGGTCCCAATTTTTTGCAAAAACAGATGTGGGTGTTTTAACCGGTGTGGAACGGTTGATCAAATACGCCAATGATTATCAGAACGTACAAAGCAGTTCACAATCATCATTATTTGGTGGCTCGGTAGCCTCGTATGTGCCTGAACCTGCCATGCCCGAAGCCGAAGAATGGCCGCTGATAGAGAAACTGAAATACGAAAAGATGGTGATCGGTATATATTTAACCGGGCACCCGCTTGATAATTATAAAATTGAGCTGGAGCGGTTCTGCAACAGTACCATCAGTGATCTGAAGCTTGTGCAAAAAGCTCGTACAGGCGAGGGCGGCGAAGAGATCATGAGTGCATTTAACGAGCTGCGAAAACGGGGCGAGATACGCATTGGCGGCCTGGTGGGTAATGTACAGCATAAGATGACTAAAACCGGTAAGCCTTTCGGCACTTTTGTTCTGGAAGATTATAACGAATCGTACGAATTTGCCCTGTTTGGCGAGGATTATGTGAAGTTCCGTAACCTGATGATGGATGGGTACTTTTTGCATATCAAGGGTAACATCGAAGAAAAATTCAGGCAAAAAGATAACTGGGACCTGCGTATACAGGTAATGAGCCTGCTATCGGAAATGCGCGATAAAATGACCAAATCATTAACCGTATGCCTGGATGTGCATAGCCTGAACAGTAAGCTGCTGGATGATATTCAGCAAGCCATTATGGTAAATAACGAAAAATACCCCGTGCAAAACTGTAAGCTGCGCTTTTTGATCAAAGACAGGGAAGAAGCGCTACAGGTTGAGCTGGCCTCCAAATTATTCAAGGTAAATCCCAGCGATGATCTGATGGCTGATATTTTTAATTTAACCAATATACAACCAGTGCTGAATTAAATCGTCTTAAAACCAACTTGTCATCCTGAGTTATAAAATCCGCTGGATTCTGAAGGTGAAATGACGGATCCGGCGCTGATGCCAGATTTACGAAGTTCCAAAAACTTCGTAAGTCTTTACTCAATTTACTAAACACGTCATGGGTAACGCTGTGAAGGATCTGTTTAGCCCGTTGTTTGGTCCTCACCATAGGTGTTCGGAAGAATAAATTGTGACATCACATTTTATAAAGTATCTGAAACAAGCTTGCCCCGTTAGGAGCTACCTGTTTATAGCACCGCATCGCCCTCTTTTATGCCTCGTAGAGGCTACCCTTATACAATTACCTGCTCATTTAGGGTTGCACCTACGGAGCAAAAAGATATTTTGTCTTGTATTTCTACAAACAGGTAGCTCCTAACGGAGCATATCGACAATAAAATGCAATAGGTCTATTTACCCTTTAATCTTCCGAACACCTATAGTGTTATCACCGACCACAGGCTAAGATCAGCATGATATGGTTATTGTAGTTGAGGTTTATGCTGGTTGTAATATCGTATATAACTTATAATTGCAATAAGTGGTGTAATTATAACTATGTTAAATATTCCCAAAGATATAAAGGCAGTGCAGCCGGTTGCGCACTTTATACTTGGTGATAACCCGTATAAGGATATCCAAAATGCGGCAGCCGATAACAGCACATCAAGTAAAAGACTGAGTAAAGTAATTGCCCAAAGTGGTAGATTGATTTGGTCATTTATCCTGCGTGATGAGAACTTCCATTGCAATATGGGGGATGTAAGTATCAGAATTAAGGGAATGATAAAAACTAACATCATAATTGGTTTACATTCATTAATACTAATAGTTATAAAAAGTAACCCTGCTTAGTAAGCCACTTTTCCTCTGAATTATTTGATTTTTATAATTTCTGACTAAATAATTCAAACAGTCAATTATTAAACAAAATGTTGATAACTTGGCTTAGTTAATGATCGGTAATACTTTGCATCTACCATCATAAAGTGGGTTTACACTTATTAGCTTGAAATTTTATTAATTAGTTGATTTTCAGTAAAGTAAGTGAATTTTAACCATGAAATGTGTAAACCATGTAAACCCACTTTTGGGGCTTTAGCCGAACTTATTTTTAAAACTTTACGAAGGGATAGTTGTGGTGGATGTTTAAATTTATATTAATATAATTGTCACATTGTCAGGTTGTAGTTGTGGCAAGCTATTTGAATAGTATATATTTGTAATACAAAAATTTAAAAAATAGAAATCATGGCTTTAGAAATAACTGATGCGAACTTTGACGAACTTGTGCTGAAATCAGACAAACCCGTACTTATTGACTTTTGGGCAGAATGGTGTGGCCCTTGTAGAATGGTAGGTCCGGTTGTTGAAGATATTGCAAAAGAATACGCTGGCAAAGCCGTTGTTGGTAAAGTTGATGTGGACAACAATCCAGGTATATCAATGAAATACGGAATCCGTAATATCCCTGCCTTATTATTCTTTAAAAATGGCGAAATCGTTGATAAACAAATTGGCGCTGTTCCAAAATCAGTTTTAACCGACAAATTGGTTAAGCAATTAGCATAATAACAAAAGGCAAAAAATTAAGTTTATTGATAGCTTAATTCACCATATTTATTACCTTAAAAAAGCGTTACCTATTTGGTGACGCTTTTTTTATACCCTATATTAGCCCTATGTCCCGGTTAAATGATGATCAGCAAATAAGGCAACTGGCCAATCTGGAGCTGCTGGCCCGCCAGGTGGTGGAAGGGTTTATAACCGGCCTGCACCAGAGTCCTTTTCATGGCTTTTCTGTTGAGTTTGCCGAACATCGCTTGTACAATAATGGTGAATCGGTAAAAAATATCGACTGGAAGCTGCTGGCCCGCACCGAAAAATTGTTTGTAAAGCAGTTTGAGGAAGAAACCAATCTGCGTTGTTATTTATTGCTGGACACCTCATCGTCCATGAATTTCCCCGAAAAAGGGTTGAATAAGCTGCAGTTTTCTGTTTATGCAGTAGCCTCATTAATGTATCTGTTTAAAAAACAGCGCGATGCATTTGGCTTATGCCTGTTTTCGGATAAAATTGATTGGCTGAGTGCCGCCAAATCAACCAGTACTCATTTATTCTATTTGTATGCTGAGCTCGAAAAAATGTATAACACTCCAAAGGTAAATACGGTTACCGATATTACTGGCGTACTGCACCATATTGCGCAGGAGATACACCAGCGTTCTATGGTGGTTATCTTTAGCGATATGCTGGAGAATAATCTCAATACCGAAAAGTTACAAGCATTATTTGCGGCCATACAACACTTAAAGTTTAATAAGCACGAAGTGGTTATATTCAATGTCCACGATAAGCAAAAAGAACTCGATTTTGATTTTGATAACCGGCCTCATCATTTTATTGATATGGAAAGTGGCGCCGAAGTAAAAGTACATCCCGGTAAAATACGCGATGCTTACCAAAAATCTTTAGCGGCATACCGGCATGAGCTGGAGCTTAAATGTGCGCAGTATCATATCGACCTGATTGATGCCAATATACAGGAAGGCTATCAGAACATATTGAAAACTTACCTGGTGAAACGGAATAAGATGATATAAAAAAGGCTATTCTTAAATAAAAATAGCCTCTTAATAGGGGTAACACTTACTAAAACTGTTCAAAGTAATAAAGTTTGAATGAAGATTTAGTGAAGTTAAGTGAGGTGGTCAAATATTAGCTTTACAGCAGTTCCCTTATTTTTTACGGAGTTTATTTTAATCTTAATGTTATGGAACGCAGTAATACTTTTTACTATAGCGAGACCCAAACCATAGCTTTCCTTTTCGTCAGTATCAAATTTCTCAAAGCGGTTAAAAGCATTATCAATTTGTTTTTGCTCCATGCCCGCGCCGGTGTCGGCAATGGTAATCGCATAAATGTCATCGGTAAGGTCATCACTAATAGTTATGCTGCCTTTAAGATTGTTGTATTTTATAGAATTGTTGATGATGTTGAACAGTAACGTATGCATAAGCGGGCGGTTACCTTGTATCGAATAAATGTATTTGAGGTGATTGGTAAATGTTAAGTGTTTTTCCTCTATACGATCTTCTAACTCTTCGTGTATTTCTTTAATCACTTCGGCTATCATCACCATATCGCCTTTGTCAAACTGATTGTTTTCTACCTTTGATATGAGCAACAGGCTGTTGATAATTGATTTTAGGCGGTTGAGTGTTTTCAGTGAAGCATGCATCTTATTTTCACTGCCTTCGCTTAAATTATCATGCAGTAATATATTCTCAAGCCTCGAACTGATGATGGAAATAGGAGTAAGTAATTCGTGCGACACGTTGGCTATGAATTGCTTTTCCAGTATAAAAAGATTGGAGATCTTTTTCATTAATGAACTTATACTGTCATCAAGTAATTCAAAATCCTGAGTGGTGGTTTTAATTTTTTCGTAATCAAAATTCATAGGATCGTTCACCTTGATCAGCTTTCGGTCAATGATTTTATAAAATGGAGCAAGTAAAAATTTGGTGAATACCAGGTCGCTAATGAGGGTAAGTACCAAGGCAATAAACAATACCAGCAAGGTAAACTTTTTGATGATGGATTTTAATTCCTCAACAGATTCAATCGTTTCGCCTATTTGAAGCAGATAAGTATATCCGTTAAAATTAAACCGATTAGATAATATACGATAGGTTTCCATATTTTTATCAACCTTCTTCGCCTCGGTAGTAAATATTACTCTGGTGTTAGTATTGGGCTGATATTTGACAGGGGTTATCGTAATAAACTCCTCCTTTAATATATTATAGTCGGTATATACTTTTTGTGCGGCTAAAAAACTGTTGATCTCCTTGGAAGAAAGGCTTCTTAATGTTGCTTCCTTCTTTTCCTCTAAACGTACCTCAATATGATTGTAGGATATTTTTTCTATTGATAGCAGGATAAGCAGGCCCGTAAATAAAATGATGGACACTTTGGTTAACGTATTGTATAGTGCCAGCTTTACCTGAAGTTTCATTTGGCGGGATATTTAAATATTAATGCGGTAACCAATGCTTCTTACGGTTTCAAACCAGTCGATAGGGATGTATTGCGATAGTTTTTTACGGAGGTTTTTAACATGCACGTCTACAAAGTTGGAGTCGGAATTGATCTCCAGTACATCGCCCCAAACATGCTCAGTAAGGTTAGTGCGCGATATTACCCGGTTTTTATTCAGCACCAGATAATTGAATATCTCAAACTCTTTTTTAGTCAGGTTAATGCGCTCTTCATTATACATCACCGTACGGTTCTGAATATTAACGCGTAATCCCTTGATATTAATATCATTACTCTCCAGGCGGTGTTTGCGACGCGTTATAGCGTGCATACGGGCCAAGAGTTCGCTCAGGGAGAATGGCTTTGCCAGGTAGTCGTCGGCGCCTTGTTCCAGGCCCATTACGCGGTCGTCAACAGCTCCGCGCGCGGTGAGTATAATAACGGCATCCTCGCGCTTTTCAAGGCCTTTTAGCATTTTTAGCAGGCCAAAGCCATCTCCATCGGGTAAACCAAGATCAAGTAATATAAAATCATAGTTGTTTACAAATATCTTTTCCTCTGCCGATTTCTTAGTGCGTGCGTGTTCAACCGTAAAGCCTTCATGACTTAAAAACTCATCTACTTCAAGGGCCAAACCCTTTTCGTCTTCAACAATTAATACATTCATACGCCTGCAATTTACAAAAGATATAAGAATCAAGGTGAATTTCGGATTTCGGATGCAGGGCTGACGCATTAGGAATTTGATTTAGCGATTAATGAAAGTAGAAATTTGTGGTTCCAACCGGCCATTTTCCTT
>NZ_JBFUPN010000003.1:0-299790 GCF_041355315.1 Mucilaginibacter sp. RCC_168 | reverse complement strand
GTTCTTTATGGCACCGAAAAAGTGCAAAACGGAAAACAGCCAAAAACGTAAAAACTTTATGGTAGCCAATACGATTATGGCGCAAAGCGCCATAATCGCAGAGGGTAATTACTACCTATAAGTCCATCGGGGTGCCGAAAATTCGTTGTTGCAACCAACTAAAAATTCTTGCAAATTTTCTTAAAAGTTAAATCTGATTCTTATTATTTGATTGGTTTTTTTACCAACAATCAGTTGAACTTACCAATAGGCTGACTTGCCTTTATTACTTATACAACAGACAATATGAATATATTAAACACTACACAATCCACGGCAAGATCGCTTTATTTTTAGCGAGGGAATAAGGAATAACGGTTAAAGAATTGACATTATAAATAGCTAAGATAGGTTTCAACATGATTCGTAGCTCATCTTGAATAAACTGTAACCATGTTTCCTGACCCGGTAGAACATTAATTAAGTGTACCAACTTAAAGATTGTTTGATCAGTAATTCCCTGAACTATGCAGGAGTTGGTATTTGACCTGTCAGTTTCCAACATGCAAAGTGTATGCAAAGTCTTTTTATACAGTTCGTCTATCCAATATTTAACAATCCCACCACTTGATAAGTCCTGCTGTAAAAATTTCGCATTGCTGGGGTCATCAAATGCTTTTAATTCCACGCACCAAAGCGTATTCAAAGTAGTATCCAACCAGCAAATATCCATTTCCTTGACAGAATGGGCACTGATGACTTTATACGCCGCGCAATTGCCAAAAAAGAAATAATTATTATCTGGAAAATGCACTTGAACACCATTTTCTGAATGCGGCATCATATTCCTAAAGAATTTATAATTTCTTCATTAAACATGGCTAACGCCTCATCGATGATCTGATTTTCAGGTAAACCATCTTTCATATTGCCCAATGTATAACCGATAGGCTGGCCTTGAACTTTATTTAAAGAAAAGCAATTGATGTCGGTATTGTCCCTTTTGGCGATAATGGCCAATTGCTTAATGAGGAAATAATTATGTGTTGTGATAAAAATCTGTACCCCAGCCTTACTCATCAATACGATCATTTCAGCAAGGTTACGGACAGCTTTGGGGTGCAAAGCTGTTTCCGGCTCATCCATAAACAATACTGTATTTTTTCTTAGCTTTCTGTTTTTGATTAAGGTAGTAAGAATGCCGATTTTTTTGATACCCTCAGCCGTTAATGGCATACTAAATTCAGTCTTGCCCTTTTTAAATATAAAAGGATTATCTTTTGGCCCTTGTGTAATGACACCTTCAAATAATGCTTCAAGATCGCTATTTACATTTCTCAATTCCGAGTTAACATTGCCCTGTTGGGTAGGAACCCGAAGGTCGAGAATAAGGTCGTAATAGGTATCATCAAATCCTATCATGTTGTATTGCTCCCTGGTCAATGCGATAGCATCGAATGCAGTTAAAACCTCTTTTGCCGGGATAAAAAGCGCGTTATATTGATCAGCGAAACTTTCTATATGGTTGTTTTCAGTACAGTCTACAATACTGTTTGTCGTGGTTTCACCAAAGGAAAACTGTATCTGTTGCTTACTTTTTCCCTCATAAGTGATATTAACACTCAGCTTTTCACCCGACCCTTTGGTAACTAATTCACCCAATCCGTTTTTACGGGGCTGAAAAGTATTGATGAGTTTTTCTGAAAGTAATCTTTTATAAGGTGATGGGTTGTGCGCGTTTTTTTGGGTAAAGTCTTCCAGTGACTTAGAGATACCATAAAATAATTTTAATATTGCAGTCTTACCGCTATCATTTGCACCAATGATAACATTCACATTTGTCAACCTTTTGGCCTCAAAGTTTTTAAACCCGAAGAAGTTCTTTATGGTGATGGTTTTGATCATTTTATTTAGTTAAAACGTTTCCTAACAGTTGAACTACCCTTTACTTTTGTTTTTCAAATTCTTTTGGCGTTCGGCCTTTTGCTTGGCATCATATTCAGTTTGGGCAAGTTCTGCCGCTGAAAGGCCTGGCGGCCAATCTAAAGTTGCAATATGCAGGTCTTGTAGATTGGTTTTGGTTAGTTGTGCGATCTTGTACAAATTATCAGGCTTGGGTTGAATTTCATTATTGCACCATCTTGAAACAGTTTCCGCTTTTACGCCCATTAACTCAGCTAAAACCTTGTTATCTATTCCTTTATCTGCAAGCACAGCCCCAATTCTGTAAATCTTATTTTTGTTTCCGCTCATTAACTGTTTATTCCATCAAATATAAATTAAAATTAAATCTCTGAAAATCAAGTATTTGCAATTCTTATTGAATCAATTAAATGATTTATTGAGTATATTAATTGATTTATTAAGTCAATTAATTATATTTGTTAAAGGGAATTGTTTTGCCATTATGTGATCCAATCGGTCAAATAAATGATGTATTGATATAAATCCCAGAATAGAATTGATGATTTTGCGAATACTTTAAAATGAAATTAAAGCATTCGCTTCGAGCCTTATTTTGAAAATTAGCATTGTAAATGGACACAACATCAGAAGCAGGGATGCCCATATTCAGCTATAGAACGATAAGTTGGGAACCATGACTGTAGTATTCTGATTATGTATAATTCCCAATAAGAAGGCTCGTATTATCAGTTAGTCTTTTTGCTGATTGAAATATGAAACAACAAGCCATATCTAAATTTTACAAAGAAATTGAGGGCCTCAATATTAAGGCCAGGCATAGTTTGTTTATTTTTCTTTACAAAGCGATCCCATCCGGTATCAGCCCGCAACAAATGCTCTTTCCCCTGAAACCGAAAGCCCCTATATAATAATTCCCCTTTTTTAAAGAGCCTGACCGCTCCATTTTCTGATTATCTAACCACCCGTGAGCCGGGTGTAAAAGCAATTAACATAGCCGGTCGCAGGTTTTTAACCCTGAACCCACTATGCAAAAAACGCTACTCACCATAGTATTGGCCACGCTTTGCTTAAATTTTAATGCCAATGCACAGGGCCGAAATAATATTATAGAACCTCTTTCCATTGGTGATACTATTTCCGAAGTTATTTGGAAAATACCTTTACAGGTCATCAATGAACGCACGGGTAAGAAAACTATCACTCTAAATGATTACCGCAATAAAAAATTAATCATTCTTGATTTTTGGGCTACATGGTGTAGCTCATGTATTAACGCTTTTCCCAAACTTGACTCTTTGAGCACCAGTGCTGAAGATGTCAAAATCTTACTCGTTAATGCAAAACGCACACGAGATACTAAAGCCAAAATAGATGCCGTATTCAAACGTATGCTAACAACAAAAGCTACTTTATTTTCAGTACCTACCATTGCTAATGACACGATACTTGACAAATTATTTCCACACAACATACTACCTCATTATGTGTGGATTTATCAGGGAAAGATATTGGCATCTACTGACTCTTATGAAGTTACAGGGAAAAACATCGCTGCTGTTTTAAAAGACCCGGCGCATTCATTTGTTGTCAAATCTGATCGGATCAGCTTTGATTACCACAAATCTTTCAGGACAAATTTGGGCAAAGAGGCCGATTCCGCCATGTTGACCACCAGCATGATAATGCGTTACCTGCCGGGATTGGTCAGTTCAAAAAACATTTACGAGGACGGAAACAGGAAAAGGTATTATTTTATAAACAGGCCTCTAATTAGTCTGTACCAGTTTGCATTTAATTGTTCACCAAACCGTATTCTGGTAGATACAAAGGATGGACGGCAGTTTCCATATCAAAATAAAAATGTCAGAAGTGATGAGATGGGCAATTGGCGTAAGGATAATCTTTTTTCCTACGAACTGATCACATTGAATACAGAACCGGAAGATCGGGTATGCGCAAAAATGCTATCAGACCTTAATCTGTATTTTCAACTGAATGGAAAAAAAGAACAGCGTGTCATGGATTGTTATGTCTTGTCCCGTTCTAAAAAAATCACGGCACTCCCTCACGCCGGAGATGCAAAAGCCATTAGCTTAAATAAACGGCAAGACAGTTTGGTTGTCACTAATACAACAGCAAAGGAACTAACAGATTACCTGAATTACTACCCTTCTTTTAAAGACACGATGCCCATAGTGATGGACGAAACCAATTACCCAACGCCAGTAAATATGATTCTTCCATCCGCAGGAATGGATGACATTAATTCATTAAATACTTCTTTAAAAAGATATGGCTTTTCCCTCACACGGCAAAAACGCACCATAGAAATTTATGTGATCACTAATTGAATGGGTAACAAAATTCATTCTCATTTAAACCGCACCCCACATGAAAAAAATATACCTTATTATAATTTTGATTTTAGATCTTTTGTATGCTTCAGCACAGACGACAAAAATTACAGGAACTATAATTGACAAAGATTCTCACCAGCCCTTGCAGGGAGCCTCGATTATCCTTAAAAAAAATGCTCAATATACAATCTCAAATATAGATGGTCATTTCACAATACCTCTTACCCGTGCAGATACATTAGTTGTGACTCACTTAGGCTATGAACGTTTAGCAATGCCTGTAAGTTCCGCTAACTCATCACAATTGTTAATCTCGATGAAAAGCACTTATGCGCAATTAAAAGAAGTCACGGTTAGCACAGGTTATCAAACCTTACCAAAAGAAAGGGCAACAGGTTCATTTACACAAATTGATAATAAAACATTCAATGAACAGGTCAGTACCGATGTTATCAGCAGGTTGGAGGCAGTAGCCAACAGCGTTTCCGTGTCCCGAAAAACGGCTGGAAATACTGCTCAACTTATGGTACGCGGACTTAGTACGATACAAGGTGTGAAGCAGCCTTTGATCATAGTCGATAATTTCCCTTATGATGGCGATATCAATAATATTAACCCTAATGATGTCCAGGATATTACCATTTTGAAAGATGCCGCCGCTGCATCAGTTTGGGGCACTAAAGCAGGGAACGGTGTAATTGTTATTACTACTAAAAAAGGGAAATTCAATCAAAGAACAACAGTTGAAGGAAATGCCATAACGACTATTACGGAAAAGCCTAATCTTTTCTATCTGCCGCAGATGTCATCTACCGATTTCATCAATGTAGAGCAGTTTTTATTTAGTAAAGGTTATCGTTTTTCTGATACTGCCAGCACAAGTCATCCGCCCTTTTCGCCTGTATATGAAATCCTACTAAAACAACAGAACGGCCAGCTTTCCCAAGCGGCTGCAACTGGACAGATTAATGCGCTTCGTAATATTGATATCCGAAATGATTTGAATAAATATTTTTATCAGAAAGCCGTTAATCAGCAATATTCGGTTAATATCAACGGCGGAAGCAATAATATAGCCTGGTTGGTTTTTGCAGGATATGATAAGAATATTAATGAATTGAACGCCAAAAATGACCGGCTTAATATCAGAACTCAAAACACTTTTAGCCTCGCTAAAAATCTCCAACTATCTATCGGGGCATTGTACACGCAGACGAATAACACAAGCGGTAAACCGTCCTATTCCGATATATCAACCAGTATTGGCAGTATTCCGCCTTATACACAAATAGCAGATGCAAACGGCAACGCGCTACCCATCGCAAAAGATTACCGATTAAGCTATATCAATTCAGCGGGTAGCGGAAAGTTGTTAGACTGGAACTATTACCCGCTCACCGACTACCAGCATGTAAATAATGCCATAAAAGGTAATGACCTTTTAGCCAATCTTGGCTTAAATTACAAAATAACATCATGGCTGAACGCGGATGTTAAATACCAGTTTGAGAAACAGCAGATCACAAACAATATCCTTTATGATGCGAACAGTTATTATACCCGCAATTTGATTAACCAGTTCACGCAAATTGACCCGACCTATAATACCGTTCTTAAGGTAATTCCGAAAGGAGGCATCTACGATCTTTCTACCAATAATATCACTTCAAATGATGTAAGAGGACAATTAAATTTCAACAAGACAAGCGGCAAATTTGACATCAACGCCATTGCAGGCGGTGAAATCAGCCAAAAGGCATCAAATCAAAACAGCTATCGGGTATATGGCTATGACGGCAACATCTTAACGACAACCAATGTAGATTACGCTAATTCTTATCCGACTTACATTCAGGGTATTTACAGCTTTATTCCATCCAACGTTGATTTTCTTAAAAATCTAAACCGCTATGTATCCACTTATGCAAACACGGCGCTAACTTATGATGAAAAATATACGCTATCACTTAGCGGGCGCAGAGATGCCTCAAACCTGTTTGGTGTTTCTACTAATAATAAATGGACACCATTATGGTCGTCGGGATTGAGTTGGGATATATCAAAAGAGAAGTTTTATAACAGTAAGCTTATTCCTTATCTAAAATTGAGGGCCACTTACGGTTTCAGCGGCAATATAAACCCTGATGCAACAGCAGTTACGACAGTTGCCTATAATATTACCTCACCCTATACACAGACACCTACAGCGGTGATTGACAAATTTTACAATCCCGATTTAAGATGGGAAAAAGTCGGTATCTTAAATATTGGTCTTGATTTTAAAATGCTGAATAACAGGATAATTGGAAGCCTGGAATATTACCGTAAAAATGCCACTGACCTTTTTGGTAGTGTGCCTGTAGATTATACGGTAGGCTTGGTTAATACTACTATTGTTAAAAACGTAGCGAGTATGCAGGGCAATGGTGCCGATCTGGAACTTAATTCCATCAACTTCAACGGGGCAGTTAAATGGTTGACCAGTATTAATTTGAGCTATTATCGGGATAAGGTTACCAACTATTATTTAAGTTCTTATCAAGGCAGCAATTTCGTGAACGGCGGACAATTAATTGCTGGCGTTGTCGGCAAACCGGTTTATTCCATATTTTCCTATAAATGGGCTGGCTTAGACCCGGCCACGGGCGACCCGCAGGGCTATCTCAACGGGCAGGTCAGTAAAGATTATTTGAATATAACCGGGAGCGGCACCACGATAAATGACTTAAAATATAATGGCCCGGCATTCCCTGTTATTTTTGGTTCAATGGGTAATACAGTTTCGTATAAGAATCTGTCCATTACCGCAAGGGTACTATATAAGTTTGGCTACTATTTTCAAAGGCAATCAATCAGTTATTCTTCTCTTTTTGCCAATAGCGCAGGACATGCTGATTATAGCCTGCGCTGGCAGAAACCCGGTGATGAGAAGACTACCAATGTGCCGTCAATGACCTATCCCGCCGACCCGGCCCGCGATGCATTTTATAATGGGTCGGAGGTATTGGTTGACAGGGCGGACAACATCAGGCTCCAGTACATCAATATCAATTATTCCTTTAAGCTTAGACCATCAACCAGCGGCTTCAATAGGCTACAAGCGTTCATTGTGCTTAACAATTTAGGAATAATCTGGAAAGCAACTCATGCTCCTGTTGACCCGGATTATAACAGTTCGGTTATACCGCCATCTAAATCCATCAGCTTAGGCATCAAAGGAAGATTCTAAGGTTTATAACTCATATCATAAAAATAAAGTTATGTCAAATATTAAAAGAACTATCATTTTACTATATATCGGACTGGTTAGCGGTTCATTTTATAGTTGCAAAAAATACCTGGATGCCAAACCGGATAGTAAATTGGTTGTGCCGTCCACAGTCGGAGATGTGCAGGCATTGTTAGATTATTATCCGAGGGTGAACAACTTTGGCGCATCTGCATGCGAATCAAGTGCCGATAATTATTACCTGAAAGATGCCGATTGGTCGGCTTTAACCAACCCGGACAATCAGCGAATATATATTTGGGCGAAGGATCACCTGTTTACGACCTCGCCAAATACATGGGGGCAATTATACGACGTAGTTAATATTGCTAATACCAGTCTGTTGAGCCTTAGCAGTATAGAAAGGTCATTCGCTAATGCAGCCGATTGGGACAATGCCAAAGGTCAAGCATTGTATTTGAGATCACAATCCTTTTTACAAGCCGCAGCGATTTGGTGCTTGGCTTATGATCCGAATACGGCATCGACCGACCTGGGACTGCCGTTAAGATTAGACCCGGACTTCAATAAACCATCGGTTCGGTCATCGGTTGCAGAAACCTACAAACAGATTATAAATGACCTCAATATAGCTATCCGTCTACTACCTGTAAAACCACTTCAGGTAATGCGTTCATCAAAACCTGCGGCTTATGCTTTGTTAGCCAGAACCTACCTATTTATGCGGGATTATAATAAAGCTGGTTTATACGCTGATTCTTGTTTGCAATTAAGCAATACGCTGATAGATTACAACACTCTTTCAGCAACCGCTACATTTCCATTCAAACAGTTCAACGCAGAAGTGCTTGTAGAAAATTTCGTACCTGTACCGCCGAACCTTAGTAAGGTCAGAGCAAAAATTGTAGCTGATCTTTACAACTCTTATTCCGGCAATGATCTGCGAAAAGCTGTCTTTTTCAGCAAGAACAGTGATGGCAGTTTTGGATTTAAAGGCAGTTACGAAGGAAGTAATGGCCTGTTTGGGGGTATTGCAACGGACGAAGTTTACCTGATACGGGCCGAATGTGCAGCAAGGCAGGGAAGTACAACGCAAGCTATGGCTGACTTGAACACCCTATTGAAAACGAGATATTCTAACAAAGTTGCGTACATTCCTTTGAGTGCCGCAACAGCAAATGATGCCTTAAATATTATTTTGGTAGAGAGAAGAAAGGAACTGCTATATCGCTGTTTACGATGGATGGACTTGAAGCGTTTAAATAAAGACGGTGCCAATATTACTTTAACGAGAACGGTAAACGGACAAACCTACACTTTGCCGCCAAATGACCCAAAGTATGCGCTACCCATTCCTGAAGACGTGATTGCATTGTCTGGAATGCCACAGAATCCGCGCTAAATAAAAACGAGTATAGTAAATACACTATACTCGTTTTATTTAAGGTTTATAAATTATTTATAAGTCCTTAAAGCTAACAATATTCACAGGCAAACTATGCGCTTGCTGATACGAAAGATATTGCGCTAATGTTGAATAATTAGCGTTCTCCGTAAACGAGATTTCGCAAGGCACAGTGGTTGCCCCGCCGCAATTGTCAGGTTCCGTGCTTGTATAATTGCTACTGGTATAAATGGCAGAACCGGAGGGAGCGGTATCAGGTGTGTAATACCAAACCTCTGTCGTAAATTTGCGCACAGTTTTTTTGTGGTGGTTTGAATTATTAACTGCGGAATTTCCTTTGGAATCAGCAGTTTTATTACCTTCAGCTTTAACAACAAAGCCGATACCTACAATTGCAAAAAACAATGCTATAAATGAAATGGCGCGTTGCCATTTTTTTTGTGAAGTTGCCATAAGCAGTATTATGCATTTTACAGGAAATGCGTACCTTTAACTTGAAAATTAGGTTAATTAATTTTTAAGGCAAGCCCGTCACGGCTGCCCGAGAGAAAGGCCGGTCTGCTTCAGACTGGTCTTTTTCATTTCTATTGGTGGGGTATCTCCTTGTTCGGTGCAACCCGTGAATAAGGCAAACTTACGGTCATGGATGTTTTTGTTAGCAATTCTCTTTTGGGCGTAAGCGCGATAAAGAAAAGGCCGGATGTTATGGTAATAACACAGACCTACAGCCATGTACTTCAGGATGAAACGGATGCATAGCGTTGCTATAGCGGCCAGCATGGTCTTGGAGGCTATTGCCTCTGCCATGTCCCTGATTGTTGCTGCATCTAACGTTTTCATCTGCTTACATTTTTTCACTTTGCTTAACCCGGCCATACGACCTTGATATGGCCTGCCCTGTTTGCTTATTTGCACTTATCGTCGTGCCAACGTTCCTTGTGCCGTTCCAGTAAAAACTTGCCAATACCGCCGGTTTCTGCACTGATGATCGCTTCAATTGAAGGGGGCGATCATCTTAGCTCTATGCACTTCTACGCCCGGAAAGGGCGCTATGAAAAGCCGGTATTCCCCATCCATATTTTTAATATTATCGACCGCCCGCCTATCGTTTTGGCTGGCTTTTACGCTTTGCCTTTTCCAGTTTGTCTAATAGCTCTTTCCGCCTGCCCGCGCAATTGATCGGGTTGTCCTTTTGCGCCAGATAACGTTTAACATCCTCATTCCCCGCTTTCGCCATCGCTTGCAGCGTCGTATCGCTGTATTGGTCTTCACAAGTACAGGTTACCACTGGAATCGGCCAGCCCGGTGGCATGAAAAGCCTTAATAGCGTTGTCTCCACCACCATGATCAATAAAAACACGCACAGCTTGACCGGATCGATCATCCGCAGTAACGGGATACGCATGTAAACCCGAAGCAGCCGCGCCAGCCAGCTTGCCTTTTTCTTTTCGTTATGCCCGTCATAACGGTTAACCTCTTGCCCCCCGTCATCGCCATCCGATTGAAGATTCGTTGTTGCCATGTGGTTAATTGCTTAATACAAAGGTATATTGGTTTTTGCTGAAATTTTTCAGGTGGGTGGAACCAAATTATGCGAAACGGACAAAAACAGACCTGAACGGGCACTTTTTTTCATTTCGGTTGAATTATTTTATGTGAAACGTACAAAAACAGGGGTTGAACCGTCAACTTTTTTGCTGAATCCGCCAGAGTAAGCAATTTCGCTTAGGTTGATTTTGTAATTTTAGGTTAATATCCACCCGCTGATGAAAATATCATAAGCAGTCTACGCTACACCTAACAGGAATAAATGCCAATGACCGCTTCATCGCCGGGGGTAAAAACTTAAGCCGATGAGAAAAAGCGCAGTGGCATGGTTACGTTTACATTTAAGGGAAGGGCCATATCCTAATAGCCCACTATTGCTGCTGCTGACTTTTTTGGCCGGTACCTACGCGTTATGCCCATTACCGCCGGAACCGTTCTTTAAGTTGGTTACTCATGGGTGGTTCATTTATTCGTTTATCGCGCTCTTTACTATTGCTAATGGGCAGATCATTATCATTAACTGGATCTGTAAGCGGCTCGATAAAAAGTATGACTGGGAGACACAGTTTTGGTTAAGGCTCGTGTGGCAGCTTTTATTAGGCTTACCGCTTCCTGTTATCGCATCCCTGTTGGTCAGCTGGCTATTTTTTCCGTTCGATCAGCATAGCGCACGTTATGCCTACACAGGCTATATGCTTAAAGAGATCATCAATATGGCCGTTAACTTTAACGGCTTATACCTTTTCTGCAATTTCTATTATCACCATCAGGAGAAATCAGCAAAAGAGATAGCTGTAACGGAAATAGAACGGCAGCCATCCTATGCCGACTACCTGTACCTGCGTATTTCGGAAGAAAAGGAAGAACTCCGGGTACGGGTAAGCGATATTGCCTATATCTATCGCACGGAAACAGGCCCTTTGGTGCTCCGGCGGCACGATGCCAGTTCGGTCATTTTTTGGGAATCACTTAACGCAGTACAAAAGCTACTCGACCCGGAAATCTTTTGCCGGGCCAGCCGCAATTTCATCATCACCCGAGATGCTGTCGATAGAACGAGAAAACATCCCGACCGGGGTATGACCCTGGAACTGATACCCCCATGCGATGAAATCGCCAAAGTCAGCAAGGAGGCAAAGAAAGAGGTTGAGGCATGGATCAAAAATCAGATCCGGTCGTTAACCGATGACGAAGACAAAAACTAATGCCCCGGTTGTGGCCAGCGGCAGCACGCCACCCGCGATAGGCCGGGTTACCTGCCACCGCCCGCCTCACCTCGCGCAGCAAGACGGAAATTCGCTGCGCTCATAACCGACTTGCTTTTCCCCTCGCTGGTGAAAAAAGAAAGAGAACCCAATTACACCGCAGTCGCAAAGATAGCCCACGCCGGGATCAACCGTCAAGGCTATAACGAGCGGACGGGAGTTGTTCGCTTTCAGCGGCCCCGTCCGGCCTTGACAGTTGACCCGGCTACGCGCTTTTGGTGGCTAAGCGATGAAAATGGGTTGGTGTGCGTAATTACTTGCAAGGCGGTCATGTCCGCTCTTACAGCCAGGGGGCGGGTTGGGTTTGACTGTCGGTTCATTATACCACCATATTCCGTTTTTTAAGCCTTACAGGGATTTTAAAACGCAAATGAAGGAAATGCGGCAATCTGTATAGCGTTTGTATTCTAAGCATCTTAAAAGCCGGTCAAGACCTACTGAACCTTATTTGAAGTTTCAAACCCAAATTGCTAAATTACAAAGCATATAATTTGATAAATATTGTATTAATTCGTATCTTTATGTAATAAGATTTGCAATTAATCTGTAGCAAAAAAGTGGTGCGTAATTCGGTGCGTAAGCCTTTATCCCACTTATAAGACATTGGTTATCAACCCCATTTAGAGGTATTACAAAACCCTAGCTCTCCGCCATAAGGCAAAACAATAGAAACTGCGTCATTCGTAGAGTAGTTTCGAAAAAATAGCCAAAAACAGCGTCAGTAAAGCGTAGAGCACATAGGTTCTGAACCCTAACTCTCCGCCAGAAGCATTTTAAAAGTGTAAGAAGCCCTTTAATTGTATGATTAAAGGGCTTTTTCTTTTCCATTACCTACCAAAACTCGCATACAATCGCAAAACTCAATTGCGTCATTCGTAGAGTCTTTTTAAAATCGACTAAAAAAACAAAAAGACTCTACGAATGGCTTGTAACAAACTGTATTACAGCATGTTTACGGCGTGGACATCTTGTGATGCAGCATGCATAAACGTAATTTTGTTTAACTTTTTATTAATGTGTCATGTTGGAAAAAAGCTTTGGATTGATGTTTTTCTTAAAACAACCTAAAAATCAAAATGAAACGCACAGATCTATTTATTTAAAAATCACAGTGGATGGGAAGGCCACTGAACTGTCTACGAAACGCAAATGTGAACTATCAAGGTGGAACACCGGTGCGGGGAGAGAAATTGGAAATAAGGAAGCCACAAAGGAATTAAATTACTATCTGGATACTTTGGAACAAATGGTGTATCAGGCTAAACGGTCCTTAAACGATTCCGACAAGCCTATTTCGGCGCAAGCTATTAAAGATGTCATGAATGGTGTAACTGAAAAGCCAAGGATGATCCTGGAGGTATTTAAACACCATAATGATCAAATGAAAGCTTTGGAAGGCATAGACTTCGCTCCCGGAACAATCGGCCGATATGAGATATCCAAGCAGCATACCAGGGATTTTATTAAATGGATGTATAAGGTGGACGATAAACCGATCAAAGAATTAGATCATGAATTTATATCACAGTACGCTTTCTGGTTAAAGACCGTCAGAAAATGTAATCACAACTCAACCATGAAATACTTGGCAAATTTCAAAAAGGTAGTGTTGATCTGTGTGAAAAACCGCTGGCTCCCCGGCGATCCATTCGCCAACTTCAAACTAACGAAGAAAACGGTAGAAAAAATCGCCTTAACGGAGTCAGAGTTAAAGAGGGTAATAGAAAAGCAGTTTGATGCCGAACGCCTTAGTTTGGTAAGGGATATTTTTGTTTTTAGCTGTTATACGGGACTCGCCTACGCGGATGTAAAGAATTTAAAAAGGTCGGACATTAAAGAGGGAGTAGACGGCAAAGAGTGGATCTTTATCAATCGTCAAAAAACAAATTCAGCATCTCACCTACCGTTATTAGGTCAGGCGAGAAAGATTTTGTCGCAATATCGGGAACACAGCAGGTGCGCTGATTCAGGCTATGCCTTGCCGGTTTTGACTAATCAAAAAATGAACGCCTATCTTAAAGAGATCGCTGACACCTGCAAAATAGATACGGAACTCACCTTCCACATTGCCAGGCATACTTTTGCCACAACGGTAACGCTTAACAATGGCGTATCAATGGAAACGGTATCAAAAATGCTTGGCCATTCGTCTATAAGGCAGACGCAGCATTACGCCAAGATGCAAAATTATAAAGTGAGCCAGGATATGCTTTTACTGGAGGATACATTAACGGGCAAAAATTATTAAATATTAATTTGAATTAGTAGGGTCAGCAAGATTTTGTTGATCCTACAATTTAATTTCAACTGAACTTCCTTGATAGGAATCGTATGTAGGTAAATACGATATATATCCCAGTTTACAAAGGTGTTCTATACACCTGTGATAGGTAGTAATGCTTTTGAAATGAGCTTTCGCCATCACTGTCTTCCGGGTAATCTTAAACTGCCTTTGGAAACCGGAAACTCTCCAAATATCCAGCAGCCCGATATAAAGGCTAATATGCCACACATTAACACGATTATCATCGGAGATCCTGGAATACAGTCTGAATACGTTTACGGCATCAGACATCCTTATTTGCCCTTTCCAAGTATCATGTTCTCTACATCACTCCTTCTATAGAGATGAATGCCCCCCACCTTGTTGGATTTTAGCTTACCACTGATACGCAGGTTTTGAATAGTTCCTGTAGAAACCTTCAATAATTTCCTCACATCTGCACATCTTAGCCATTCATCGTTATCTTTTTCTGAAGAACGTATCAGAATTTTGATATCCTCGATAAGTGCTCGCCTTAATTTTTCCAGATCGTCTTTAGTAATTACCTCTTGTGACATTTCAAACATGTTAATCTTATTTCCAATATCAATGGCCGCTATGAGCGCGATATTGGAAACGAAATTAATCTGATAAGAAAAGCAAAAACAGTGAAGGGGGGTGAAAATTTCTTTTCACCCCCCTTCACTTATAAGTCGAATTCATTTAAATATGTATTACAATTACTGATAAAACACGTCGGATGGCGAAGCAGAGTTCTCCAATTAGCAAGCTTTCTAATTGGTCGAACAAAGTCAACTGTGGGTACTATTTTTACTGATCAACTACGTTTAAATTTATCTTTCATTAAAACATCGGTAACAAGTTGCAACAAGTGATGATGTTCAGTTATCCTTTATTAATTGTAAAAACGCGCAAAGCCAGAATTAAAAATCTAGCCGGGTTAACCCGGCTGGCCTTTGTTTGTAATATTTTTTGATGTCTTGAAACGATCTGATCGCCGGCACAGTGGAACTTAAAGTGACAATATTTTCAAAGTAATCTTTTTTCAGCCAGGAAAAGAACGCAGAAGTTATCTGTTGCCAAAAGTTTAAATATTGTGTCTAAATTTACCATCAGATCTCACAGGTGATCTGATCTTATGGAACCTATCCTTTTGTCTATTGCCGGCTATGTTGCCGAAAAGTTTGCCGCACAATTTGTTAAAGACGAGCTATACACCCGCGTCAAGGAATTTTTCTTTCCTAAACCTAATTACCGGAATTTACTGGAGGAAGAAATTCTGGCAACCATTCAAAAATACAGGGTTATTCATCCGCCAAAAGATGAAAAGCTGCCATTTTTTCTGCACCGCGATATCTTTGAGCATCTTACCGGTTTTATCCTTTTTAAAAGTTCCTCAACCCAAATCATTGAAGACCTGTACCGGAAAAATCCCCAGATCGCATTACCCTCTGCTGCGGAATTGAATGACTTTTTTAACTTTTTTATAGCCCGCGTGAATGCGAACAAAAAGTTAAAGAAAATATTTGTAGAAGAAAACCATAAAAAAGAGATCTTCGATATCTCAGCAGCTTTAGACGGGATCACACGCAAACTGGACAAACTGATCGCAAGGCAGGATACCTCCTACAATTTAGTAATTGATTTTTATGTTCCACGCGCTGGCGAGGCAGAAATGAACGAACAGCTGGGTGACAACGGGGTCTTATTACTGACCGGGCAATCCTTTTGTGGGAAGTCGCAATTGGCTAAAATGATCTGCAGGCAGCACATTGAACAGGGCTATTTGTTTGTGACCGGAGATTCGGTAGAAGACTGTCGTCGTGAACTACAAAAAGCGCAGCAGCCAACCATATACCTTTTAGAAGATCCTTTCTCAGACACCTACGATAGCAACAGCCGTAGGGCTTGGCGGCAACTTTCAGAATTTCTGCCCATATTACCGACTCAACACAAGTTGATCGTAACATCGAGGGCTGAAGTCATACGGGAGATCAGGCAGGACGCGCAGTTGACCAATGGTGCTATGCATCAACACCACTGGAACGACCTGACCGTTACAGATAAAGATTTTATAGTGCGGTTCTGGTCGGAGCTCGCGCTCTATAAAAAAGTCGATGATCAACCCGCACAGCAGATCAGCCGGTATTTAGAAAATTCCTTTTCCTCTGATCATTTGCAACCGGGGCAGTTGTTCTACCTGGCAAGTAAACCCATCGATCAGTTAACGGGGCACACGGATGAACAACTTGGTTTGTTGGCTAAAGCAGATGCAAGGGAGATCGCCGTGGAGATCGTCCAAAAGGGTACAGTTTACCAAAGGCTGTACATGGCGCTCGGTTTCATGAGCGATACCATTAGGCCGGTCTCTTTCCAGGACCTTGGCTTCGTTCTGTCTGCATCGGAAGACCTTCCCGGTTTTCGGGAAGAAGGCATGCGGCTGCGCTCGATGTCGATCAGTGACGACCCGGAATTCCCCGAATATCCTAGTGCAGATGGCATGCAGGATTATCTGGAGGCACTAGGCGTGTTACAACTGAGAGGTTATATCAAGATCGTTCAAGAGCACATCATTTTCAATCATCCTACCTACCGGGATGTTGCACGGTATCTATTCCTGATAGACCGGGCAGATCTGAATGCCTTGCTGCTGGACCTGTTGCTAAAGGTGCTCGCGTGTTTGAGCATTGATAGTATTTTGGTGGCCGTTGGGCAGATCGCTTATTTGCTTCGAAGCCGCCCTGAGCTGAATGAACAATTAGAATTATTGATATTAAGGGCTGCGAAAGCAACCATTTTTCCGGCGGCGGAAAGCAAACTTGCCGAGTTTTTAGTGGAGAAGATCGATCGGTTTTCCGAGGAAATGCAGGAAGACGTCTTGTATTTAGCGCAGCATAAAAGCGATACCTCCAATATTTTTTGGCATGAAGGCATCCCGTTTTATAGTGAGGACGGTATCAATACGGCGGCCATTTTCGGCAGCGATGCGATGGATGATGAAGTTTACCAGGCCTGTTTCGACAAACTAAATAAAGAGGTCTATATATCTCCTGCCGAGCTTTGGCAATTCCTGGAGAATTATAGGATAAGGGTTAAGGTGCAGGCGCTTGATGAAAAAGGAAGTTTGCTGATCATGACCTATCCAGAAGCTTTTATCCGTTCTCATTTTGCCGCTTTGATCTTCGCTAATGCATGGCCATCTGCATCCCTCATACAAGCGATCATGGATGACCAGCACCCGGAAGTTGTCGTTGAAGCCATAAAAGGATGCTTTGCCGGTTATTTGAATTACAACGCGGAGGAAAAAGTTGCCGCTAAAGCATTGATCGCTCAGCTTTTAAAACATCCAGCGGTGGTCATCAGGTCCAGTAATTTTTTTTGTTCCCTCGGCCTCAGCCACGCGACGGAGAGCATCGAGTGGCATGACCTGACACAGGAAAACTCTGCCATACTTTGGCAGCTTTGGGGAGATCTGTTCCCGCTATTTTTTGAGCAGTTTCCCGATTACCTGGAGATATCCAATAGCGCGCGGTTCGCTAAGAATTTAGGGGATTGTTCTAAATTTATTACACCTGAACAAGGTATTCAAATCGGCAAACAGTTTTATCAATGGATCGACCACCGGTTGAGAAAAGGCAAGCAAATGGACACCCATGAATTGGGTTTAGTCGATTTTTTGTTTGAAACCAACCCCACTGGTAGGGAACAGCGTGCGGCATTATTTAATTTGGCAGTCAGCCACCCGCATACGGGTTTTGCTGTGGTATCCATCAGACAAGCAAGTTGGTACAGCGAACTTTTTTCTGCGCAGGAAATCGAGGGTTTGCTTGCTGCATTAGCTCAGGACCGGCCCGACAGGCGCTGGCTTCAGGCGGTTGCAGTTACCTGCACCAGGGTGCGGCCAGAAGTCCAAACAGCTGTATTTGGTCAGCCGGAGCTGCTGGAGAAAACGCCGGCAGCGATCATTGCCCAGGTTGATGAACAGCTGATTATCGATGCGATCCACGTTTACACCGGCCATCCGCAGCCGCTATGGTGGTATGCGGTACACCACGCGACGGATTCCGTCTGGCTCAAAGTAATCAAGCATGTCATCCTAACAGAATTTGAGCCTGTCTTTGAAATGTGTGTCCGTGAGTTACTAAGCAATGTGATCAATATGCCGGGCGATTCCTGGCAGGATGGCCAGGAAATCTGGAAGCAGCTGTGTGCCCAAACAACACAGGAGGTCAGACTGGCGGAGCTGCTGATTGCCCAAACTGCGGCTTCTAATTTTAATGAACATCATGCCAAAGCGCTATGGGAAACTTTATCAACTACTTTTGAAGATAAAGGAAAATTAGCTGAATTACTGACCATGACAGCAGCGAAGGCAGAGGCTTTACAGCAGTACGATGAACTGGATATTTACAAGATCTTAAAGCCGCATTTCAATGAATTTCTAGATCATTTACCAACTGATAAAAAGGTGTTGTTGTTGGACCAAAACCTGGAAAAAGATGATTTTGATCCGGCGCTGATCGACAAAGAAGTCAATAGCATATTGGCAGGTATAAGGAACCATCCCTTCCGGCTCAAGTTAAGCTTTAGCGCGATCGAGCACCTGACCGCAACAAAGCAGCAGCGATACGAAAGCTTAAAAAAGCTCGCAGCGATAAAGAACGGAATCGATGATAAAGGAGATGCTATGGAAAAGGAAATGGACGATCATTTCGAACTAGCCGGCTGGGTGCATCACCTTACGAACACGGATCAATGAAAAATATCATGGAAAAAGTCCTGAAGGACCTCCTGGCCTATTACCTTGGGTTGGACGATGATGCGTTAAAAACCCATTTAAAATTTGCGACTGCTGCCACCAAGGAGCGGATAAAAACAATTGACGACCTCCAGGTGATCATCTACTCCAATGATCATGATCCGCCCCACTTTCATGTGAAAACAAAAAACGGCAATATTGACGCGAAATTCAAGATCGAGGATTGCGAGCTGATCGGCGGCGAAATAAGCGCCAAAGATCTGAAAAAGATCCGGGCATTTTATTTGAGCCCTAAAGGCAAGATCGTTTTATCCACCATTTGGAACAAAAGAAACTAAAAAAGTTTTTTTCAGCCATGAAAACAACCATGGTTGTATTGATCACCGTTTTTTTGTTGAATATAATGATCTTCAAAACAATCAATGGCAAATCCACAGAAGACTAAAGCGCAGCATTTTGTGCCGCGATCTTATCTCAAACAATTTGTAAATGACAAGCACTTATATGTGCTCAACCTCGAAACATTACGTAAGGGTTGGAAGGAGTTTCCCCGAAAGCAAACACCAGCCGGAATTTGTTATGCGGAGGACTATTATACGATAAGGGAGGATCACCAGAATCATTATTTCGGACTGGGCGGTCGGGATAGCCACTTTGTGGAGGACCAGGTGCTGAAATCACTGGAGGACCATTATCCTGTCTTGCTGCAAAAGATCACTACCAAAATGCAAATCAATATGGCCGATGCGATTGCTATGAGCGATTTTATCACCACTGTCAACTTGCGTAACCCTTATTGGTTTGAGCATGTGGTGAAAAAGAATATTCGGGCTTGGGCCGAAAAGCTTTTACCGGAATTGGTGGAACAACGCAAGAAGCAAGATGAGCGCTTTGCGCGCTTGCCGGATGAGTTATATCAGTGGATGATCGATAGCCTTTTGCAAAGCCAGGATGAGGACCCTGACTATGCGCGGCAGTTCATGCTGTTCAGCCTGATCGCGCGTTACAGCGATGAAAACGACAGGAATAAACAGATGCGGGAAAAGGTGATCGATTGCTCTTGGCAGTTGTTTGAAGCGCCTGCTGAAGGCCCTTATTTTATCACCACCGATAATCCGGGTGCAGCGGTCGAATTGGCAAATAATCAAAAGCACAGCATCAAACTGGACGGCGGTTTCGCGCTGTTCTTCCCGCTTTCTCATCGATATGCGCTGGTTTTTACTGATCAGCTAAAGGATAATGCTTTCAGCAAGAAACATGAACACAAAGAAATTTACAGGGTAGCCGCCAATGCGGAAATGGTAATGTTCATCAATGACACGCTGATACAAGTCGCCAATAAGCTGCTTATCGCGGCAACCAGCGATTACCTTGGCGATATAGCCGATAAAAACAAACCACCAGAAAAGGGTTAACTGTATCCGGGCAATTTCCGCTTTTTCAATGACTTTTAAGGTACCTAGGATGATTGGCTGTTTATCATTCAGTGTATCGGTGCTGCCGATCTTCGCAGTCATTTTAGCTTTGAGAACGGCCAGTGCAGTATAAAATGCATCGTCACGGCTTTACGTTTTGCTATAAAAATCTAAAATATTGGAGAGGCCTTGTTTAGGCGGAGACAATTAATTCCAGTTTCCCGATTGGCTGGCTTCACAGCTTCAAGGCATCGTTAACCCTTGTCAATTACAGGAAAATGAAAGAATAGTATTTCCAGTTTTACCTCGTGGTTGGAGTCGTCTTTCTGCCTGAAAATAAAACGGAATTCAGAGTCATTTTTTTTGCTGACGAACTTCACAAAGTACGGATGTAACGTGGCTTCGTCCTCAATCTGGTTGAGTACATTGGAAAAGTCCTTATTATCCACAAAAAACAGCAGGGCGAGTTTGGTATCGCGCCAGGTTACATAATTATCGAACAGCTGACCGATGGTACCGTGGAAGATAACGGGCCCTTTCCACCATTTACATTCAGCAATAAAAAGGTTATTGCCCTGGTCATCCTTTAACAGGATATCTGTTTTACCATTTTTATTAAAAGTTTCGCCGGTAGCAGTAGTTCTTTCATAACGGCTGGCGAGCATGGTCAGGAAATGATCCCGCAGGCCCTCTTCATCCTGCCCTCTGTAAACCCTCGGTTTTGTTTCCAGATCTTTTCCGTAGGCGGCCAGCGTCGTCAGGACGTCCTGGTAAAGACCGTCGGCAAAGTCGGTGGTTGGCAGCGTTTTCTTGTTAATGACGGGCCGGATTTCGTCTTCCTTGAAATCATCATCGTAAATCCGGTCATAGCCTTTTTCGGTTAAACGAAGGCATTCCGGGCTGCTTTTTTCGTAGGTTAAATATCCTTTTTCGATCAGTTCGTTGACCGAATCGGAGAATATTTCCTGCTCCTTAGCGTTGAGTTTATCATAAATATTAAAATTGACAGTCCGCATCATCACGATATGCCCGGCTTTACTGTTTGAATGGCGAAATAGGTCAAGCACTAATTCCTGTATTTGCGATTTGCTTTTCATCAATAGTTTAGGTGTTGATTCGTTGTAAAGACTACTGTAGTATTCCTGTAAATCCTGGTAGATAAATTGACGCGCTTTTTTCAAGGCGCTCACTGTCTCCTGCAAGGCTGCCGCGTGCGCATGATGTTCGTACTTTAGGGCACGATCTGCCCACCCTCCCATAGCGTTAATGGCTCGTTGGCCAAACAGGTGTGCCACGGGCAGCAACTCCTGGATTAAAAGCTTGATCTCATCGGGCCGGAAAAGGTTATCGAGCAGGTAGGCGGTCACTTTCGCTGTAATTTGCCGGGAAAGGCTTACCGGCTCCAGGTTGTTCTGATAGCTGTCATACAGATAACGGAAAGAACTGCTTTGTTTATCTTCATTATAATGGGTTTCGAGGTAACGATCCGCATCGAGCATATTTCGCAGCACCTGGAATGGCTCGTAGTAACGTGACGAAAAGCCGATCAGAGATTTATGGCTGACCGGACCCGTTTTTTTAGTAGATAGCATTACCGGTGAGGCCGGGTTTACCTGTGGTGCCCTCCCAATCAAACGGAAAAGCCGGTCATAAGCTTTATACTCAGCTAAGTGCACCCCAATGCTACGAACAGGGACGCCTTTTTGTGCGCAATAAACTTCCAGCGCTGCGAAGCAGCTTTTCAACTGCCGGTTTGCTATCCAGATAGCTTTAACCGCTGTGGGTACATGGCCTGAAGATTTTTTGGCGACGTCGATGTCCTGCATTTCCGGGCGACGCTGGATCACTTGCAGGTAGTCGGCCACCTCCCTCCGCTTTTCCTCCCGGTATTCCGCCGGCCGCCGGTGTGCGGCAAGCGATACACTGTAATTTGTTGCCGCCAGGAATTGTTTCCGAAAACGGACGACAAGCGCATCGAAGCTGGCCTGCGTCATCGGCATTCGTTGGCCGGGCTCGGTCAAAACTTGGTAAGCGTCTAAATTAACAGCGGTCATATTTACAAAAATACGCATCTGAACGGTTTATTGTAGCAAGATTCAGACTGGCGGATGGCTAATAGAATCGGGCTACTTAAGCGTAGCGTAGGGGCCGATTCGGGCAGTGCGTGGGCATCCGCCGGGCGCGCGCTTACTGTGCGGCCTGCGGTTTGGTGCGCACCAACAAACCTGACCGGCAGGCTTGGCCGCATTAGCGATGGCAGCGGCATCCTTTCGGGAAAGAAAGATACAGCGTACAGCGCGGGCCGCAGGCAATGCCCTAAACATTTGCGAGTAACCAAAATTCCGCTCTCTTAATCGTGGGAATTCGATTTGAAATAATTGATCAGTTGATAGATGAATTTGCAGTAGGTGATAAACACCTGAAGATTGGCAAATAACATTTCCTTATAGACGGTATGATTGGTCGGATGGCCGGCGCTGTTCCGCTGATTTCTGAACATCTCAAAGACACCCAGAAAAATATTCTGGTAATTGTCTGTCAATTCAGGCGGCAAACCACCGGAGGTCCGGTTAAACTCTTTTTGAAATTCTTCAAACTGTCTTTTAATCATCCGATTATTTACCTTTTGGATAAGGCGGAGCTTATCCTTTTCGTCTTTAAAAGAATCAGCGTAGGCATCGATTAACAAGAGCAATGCCTTTTCGGACGCGCAGCCCAAGGTGATGGCAGCTGATAATAATTGGTTGATATTGTACGTGCTGATGCTTTCGGTGAGGTAGATCAAAATTACCGGGTCAATTTCAGGAATCTCTCTTAATACACGTTTGATGTATTCCGCCGGGTCGTGGGGAACTGGTTCGCTGGAGTTCAATACTTTCGCCCCGTATTGGGTGAGGCTGATATGCGGCCAGTTCGGCCCCTGGTAACTGCCTATTGTTAAAACCCGCTGGATGATCAGGTCCCAGATAATCTCCCGGACCCGGTTTTCATCTGCAGGCGCTAATTTTTTTTCATATTTGACATAATCTGACTTTTCAAAACCGGCACCGTCCTTATAAATTGTTTCACATAAATTATAGTTGAGGCTGGAAAACTGGAAAGAACTGCTCTGAAACCGTATAGCCTGAAGAACATATGATTTTAGTTCTTCATAGGGCAGATCCAGGGGTGGGAATTCGTTTTTAGTGGTGATTGGTTGCATTATTTGCAGCTGTTTTCTGTAGGTAATTATATTTTGTAATGTTTTAGTTTAAAGATAAGGTCTTTTCCATGGCAGTGCTTGTATTTATTGCCCGATGCGCAAAAACAAGGTGAATTGCGTGTTTGGTTATTGCACAACATTTCATCGATACGGATCATCAGCCCGTTAATGGCGTTCCAGTTCTGGGCCTCCGCCCCTGTGAATTTGATCTCCCCGGTTTGGCTTGCGCGCTCACCTTTATTCGCCAGGTTAAATGCGGCCTCCGCAAGGGCGATAAAATCGTCGGCCAGCAAATTTGTAGTTGTCCGGACCCGTTTATTATTGACTTGTTTCCCATCAGGCTGCTGGCGACGGTCCGGTACAAATAAGATCCGGTCAGTCTTTAATCCTTTAGGGGTAACATCCTGAAACTGGCCATCTGCGTCCTGCCACACCGCATGTAATTCTGCTTCGATCATATAGGGATGTTGCCATATTTGCCAGCCGATGATCCTTTCACCTCCTGCGGCTGCAACTTTTCGGTTTACGTTTTCAAAGCATTCATTCGTCAGGTCGTCAGGGCCGGAATTAACGTCGATCAAAAAAGGATCAGCTTCTAAAGCCAAACTGCTTAATAGTTCTTTAACAGCTTCTTCCTCAGGCTTGGGTACGGTGATCATCATTTTGCAATAGGTAGGAGGTTCGTTACTGCTTCATGGTTCTTGTCGCCGTCC
The DNA here is from genome assembly GCF_041355315.1 of Mucilaginibacter sp. RCC_168. Lineage (NCBI taxonomy): Bacteria > Pseudomonadati > Bacteroidota > Sphingobacteriia > Sphingobacteriales > Sphingobacteriaceae > Mucilaginibacter > Mucilaginibacter sp. RCC_168. Next base: position 275,708 of record NZ_JBFUPN010000003.1, on the reverse strand, counting down.
TGGTCGTAACTTCGTTCAATTTTCTTTTCATAGACGAGTTCATACCTGGATTTTTTTAAAGCACTCATTCCGGCATCGGAGAGGCTAACCAGCCAGCCCTCCCCGGCATTCGCTTCACTTACCCTGGAAACCAGATGCATATTGCCGTTCTCCCAATAGACGGACTCTACCATGAGGTTACCGCAACTGTCTACCCAACTTAGGGGCACTGTCGCGTGGGGCAGCCATCCGAGGCGAAAGGCTAATTTAGCATTAAAGGCGATCCAGCTGCTCCGCAGGTCACGCGAAAAAAAGCGGTTCTCATTGATAACGATCACCTGGCGGGCATCGGGCCAGCCGTCCGGGTCGGGGAAATGGATCAACAAGCGTTGGAACAATGCCCCGAATAGGTACTCGCCTTCCTCGTCGCTTACCGCTTTTTTAAATTTCAACTGTGACTGATAGGTTTCTGTTGGGAAACCCCATTCCAGTTTTTTTAACTGGTAGTATTCCCCGATTATGGTCCAGCCGGGCCGGTTGGAAACTAAAGGTTCCTGAAGCCGGTAATGGTCGGGAAGCTTTGTGATCCATTCTTTGTTCATTTCATGTTTTACCTTTATCGCATGGATATGTACCGGCATTTTGTGTTTTGGGATGAGCAAGGTTTCCGGGTCTTTAAACTCCAGCATGGTCAAATGATCCGGGTCGAAGCCATAGCCGCCGTCATTTAATTCTTTCATGACGTGTAAAACGGCCCGCCGAACGATGTCTACCCGCGGCCGTGTGAACGAGGTTTTAATATCCAGGCTTTCCAATTGATCCCTGATCGCTTTCTCCCTTCCGGCAGACCATTCTTCGGGGTCAGCGATTTCTTTCATCACCGCGTAGATCCGGTGCTGAATATTAAGCTTTTCAAAAGGCGTATGATCAGTGAGGTAGTTGACCCAGAAACTCAGCGCCCGGGTAATTACCCGTACATCTTCCGTTTCCTCTACAAAATCCTCCGGTTTCAGCTGCCCCGGTTGGCGAATCGATGACATCTGTCCGAGGTGCATGTGATAAAGGGGGCTAAGCTCGGTTTGCGCATTCGGTCCAGGCTCGAAATCCTCGTCCAATCCCATGAGCAAGCTCAGGGCATAGCTCTCTACTGCAAAATTCTTTGAACGGCTTAAATGTAGAAGCTCTTCCCGAAAGTCAGCGATCAGTGTTTGATCGCTCCGGTTAAGCAGCAGTAGCTCGGCGAGCAGCTCCTGGTCTTTTTCCGCAGCGTATGCCAGGCGCTTTAAACCAGCCTGAGGAAAAAAGCCCAGATGTGTTGCCAGGTATTGCAAGGCAGACTTGCGGATCGGCGTCGCAGGGAAATGGCATAGGAAGACTAAAAAATCAACCATAGGCTCCCGGAACGACCGCGTATCGGGCAATAGTGACTCCAATGATAACGGGTCAGCGACCGCGTTACTCAGCATACCGGCCGCATGGGATGCCACTTCCGGGTATAGTGCTGTCGCGGAAGTTTGTTTGCTGATCACCGGGAGAATGTCACTCAAGCCTTCGGCATAGGTCGAAGTATAGTCGGTTGCCAGGATGTCGTTACAAAAGGTATCAAAGGCCAGTCCGTACCCTGTTTGCGGATCAGCGGCGGCTAAGGTCCTGAACCCGTTAAGCCGGGAACCTCCGTCATAATACTTGTCCCATCCGGAGGAGTTGGAACTCTCAATAGCCTTGTTGGCCAGCACGATGGCTAAGGCTTTATCTTGCAGCAACAGTGCGGCTTCGCTCAATTCGGCATAGAACCGGGATTCCTTGCGGTGCTTATCGACGATGACTGTCAACTGTCGGATATTTTCACCGGTCAAAACTGGTCCTAACTTTTCGAACACCAGATGCCAGTCAAAGCTGGAATTGATTTTGTCCTCCAACAGCAACAGTTTTTCAAAGCTTTCAAAGTCGGTTACTTTTTCCAGCACCTCCTTTTCCGACAATGTTTGATGATCTGCGGCAAGCGTCAAACGGTTAGAGCTGTGATCCGGTTCTGGGAGGTTAAGCGGATCAGGTAAGTCCAGCGTCCTGAAGTCGAATTCTTTTAAACTCGGAAAATTCACGATCACCGAATAATAGGCCGGGCGATAAACGTCAAATACACCAATTTGTATCGTCGCGCAGAGGCGGCGAAGACCTTCAGCGATCAGTTCGGGTATCCCTGTGGCAGCAAGCCGTTTCAGGATGTCTTCCAGCAAGGTGGTTCTTGATTCGTCGGCATTGCTCAGTAACAACTCATTATAAAGATCGACAACTGTTAACAATTCGTCGTTTCCCGCCTGGTTCAGGGTACCCCGGATAAATTCCTCCAAGCTGTCTTCAAAATGTACCAAGCCCTTTTGCACGAGGTATTGCTGTGCGTGTGTTCCTGCGCCATAGTTCCAGCTATACGTTACGCGCAGTATCTTTTGCGCTGCCCGCCAGAACGGCTGATGTTCCGTCACATCCTTAACGTAGGCCAGGCGGGACAGGTACAGATCGATACGTTCTCTTGCTAAACCCGGTTCTTTGGCATTCGCTTTTTCCAGCCAGTCCATCCAGGTATTGAGCTGGTAATCCTTACGGTAGCCAATGCTTAAGGCCTCCCGGATCGCCTGTTTCATCCAGCGTTCTCCCCGTGCGTGTTCCGCTAAGTCCAGCCAGCCTTTAGCCTGATCCTGGCATTGCTCGATCCTGCCCGCACTATCATGACCGGCTAAGACCTCCGTCTCACAGCCTTCGATGTTTGGTATTAATAGTTCTTTTTCTACACCAAAATGGATCAAACTAAACAGTACTTCGGATTTGCTGTCAGGCGGCCAATGGCTGGGCTGAGCCTCGAATTCTGCCAGGAAATAGTCTTTTGCCTGGTTCAACGCCAAAGTACCATGCGCAGCGATGGCATTGATTAAAAAATCAAAATACTCTTTGCGCAGCCGTTTGATGGTATACTTATACGAATCGGAAGATGCTAATCGCCGATAATAAAATCCGGTGATCGGTTTGATTCGCTGCAGTATGCGGGCATCCGTTTTATGCCGAATGCCATCTGCCAGCAACTCTGCAATCAGGCACAGCATCCGCTCAAACTCTACGAGCGTCTGATCCATGGAGCTTTGCGCAGCCGGTACGGCTGTGAAGATATCCTGGCCCAGCCCGGTCACTTGCAGCAATTTATTGAGCTTGATGCGGTATGCAAATGACTTTAAGGTATAGTTCTCGCTGAAGTCATTGTTGCGGATTTTAGGCTGGCTGACGCCATTGATCCAGACTTTTACTTGTTTCAGGTCACCGGACAATCGGAAAATCGCATCAGCAATCAGCACTTTGTTTTCATCAGCGGTAACCACAGGATCGAATTTGGCCAACAGTACCGGCAAATAAGTTTGCGCAGGGCCGTTTTCGGCGGCAAAGACCAGCAGGCTAACCAGCATGTGAGCCTGGTAGTCGTCTTTAGGGTCGTACTTTGCTGTGATTTGGTCAAACAGTTGCCAGCTTTCCGTTTTCGCCAGGGTGACGCCCGCATAAAACCATAGCCGGAATTTTAGTTTTTCGATGCTGTCATGCCTGGGCAGGTAACGGGCTTCCCCGCTAAAACGGACCGCGCCGATAAGTGCTATAATGGCTGAAGCATCGCCGAAGAGTACAGCGGCGGAGGCCCATTCTTCTAAATCACTGACGGTATGGTCGTAATTCGTATCCGGTTCCACCACGATCTCATTTTCATGGATCTCCTCGGGTTCGGCCAAAGAAAAGATCAATTTTGCTTCCGCTTTGTCCCCAAAAAAATAAATATCCTGGCAACTGGATAATGCAAATCGTTTGGACGTATTGAGGATATGGTCATCGCGCAAGTAGTTACGTACGACGTCGATCCTGCCAAGCTGCAAATGTTCTTCAATAAATCCTGCCGGATCAAAGTTTTGGATACGGCTGTGTAGCTCGGTCAGTAAAAAGAGGTATCGCGCCAGTATGACCTCATTCTTCTGAAAATTAGCGATTCGTATGCCCAGCTGCATGTCCTGCCTGATCTTCTCGGCAGGCCGGTAATCCAGCAGTTGCTGTGTAAATTGCTCACCTGTGGCTTCGCTGGTAAACAGGTTATACTGCCGGCTTTTGTAAAGATGATAGTTGCGGTTCCAGGGCGGTTCCTGACGGGACTGCAGGTAATAATCCGCGAGTTCGGCATGGAAGCGGTCTTCTTTCGCCGGATCGTGCAGGCCTGTCAATTCGTCAAACGCCGTCTGTTTAATAATATACTGGCGGAATGAATTGTGAAAAAACACCAGCCGGTTATTGCGGTTGCTGAACAGGTGTATCGTTTTTTTGCGAAACTCGCGGTGCACCTTTTCGTCAAATCCCCAATCCCTGACAAATTCCAGGTTGATTTCGCCTTTGACCCTGCCGAACAAGCCCAGAAATTGCTTCAGGTCGCTGCCGGCATCAATAGATTCCCATATCTTCTGGTAGTAATTTTCGATGTCTTCGTGGTAAAAATCGGGCCTTGCCAGCAGCCGGTCTGCTTCGGTGAAGTTCGCACTGAGTTCCGCCAACAGATAGGTCAATTGCAGCGGATGTCCTTTGGATAGCGCAAAGGCCTTTTCCTTCTGACCGGTCGTCAACACCAGGCTCTTGTCGTAATGGTCGATATAAAGGCTGACCGACTTTTTATCGAGAAATGCGATTTGCAAGTTGTTCTTTCCCTTCATCCATTGCACCCGGACGTCAGGCTGCAACCCGGCCAGCTCAAACGTCTGACTGCCAAGGATGATCAGAATCCCGGCAGGAAGCGCATCAGGTGCAGGCAAATTACCCAACAGACTATTTACGGTATGGTACTCACGGGGTATGTGATCAAGCCCGTCGATAATGATCACCGTTTTTCTGCCGTTTTTAAGATAGTCGGCACTTAATTCCGCCAGCTGGCTGAAAAACAAGCTGCGTAAAAAAACATCATCATGGTAAGGCAGGACAGTTTTCCTGCTGACCACGCCGTCCTGGTTAAGCTGAATGACCAAGTCAAAAAACAAGTTTTTGGATTCACCGCGCTCGCTGTAGTTCTGAGCCTGCGATATATTTGAAAAAGCATAATAGCGGATCACCCGTTGCGCGCTGTTCTTCGCCCATTGCGTCAACAGCGTGGATTTGCCTGATCCCGGATTACCGTTCAAAAAGATATAACCGCTCTCCAGGCGTGACACCTGCTGATCCAGTTGTTCCAACGTAGCCGTGATCGGCTGGTAGCGTTGTTTGTCTACCACAAACTCGTGCTGAAAGGTGGTCTTGAAGCGGCTTTCCCAGCCCAGCTGCTGAATTAGCTGATCGGCATCAAAATGAATCGTCTTTTTATTACTGGCAACTTCTTCGATAATAAACCGGGATAGCTGGTAAAAATCAGTTTCTTTCTGGCGGTCCTCCGGGTTTATTTTACCGATAGCGGGGATGGCGAAGGCTATATCGATATGAAACGCCTCGATAAATTCAGCGAACTCGGCGGCGCTCAGCCCGGAATCCTTGCGTATACCCAATAAAACTTTAGCCCAGCGGAAGGCGATGCGCTTTCCGGTTTTCAAGGGCCGAAAAAGCTGGTCGAGAAAGTCTTTAAAGGTACCCGACACCCTGCCGTAAACATCACTGACCTCATCTTTTATCGAGGGCGGGCGGTTGCTGACCAGGTGGACCAGCACTTTTTTCTGTTCCCCGGCATGAAGCAGCTTCAGGGCTTTCCAGCCGCTGATCATCTCCGGCAGCAGCTCCAGAAAAACGCGGTAGGTGAATGGCGGCGGTGTTTCCTGGTTGCTCCATTTCATCTGGTAGGCATGAATTTCGGTGTGGGTAGCATATTGGATGTCATCCAGCTTTTCTGCCTGCACGTCCGCAATCCTTACCCACGCCAGGTTACCCCGCACCATTTCCTGGTATACCAGGTGCGCAAAGGCATCAAACTGTGGCAGCTTGCCTCCAAGATCGATCCGGTCTCCTTCTGCCGGGGCTTTGGTGTAATTTGACATTTTCTTCAAATCACTAAGGTAAGAAGAATTCAAAGGACATTTTATTACGAAGGCAACTCACCAAAGAAAACCAAACAGTTCTCCGGTTAGTTGAGCAATTGTCATTGATTCAAATTGAGCGCTGATTTTTGTAAATTGCAGAATTCTAAACAACGCTTCATGACCGACCTAATTCCCACGATTACAACGCTAAGAAAAGAACTTTTGAATATCATGGAAACGCACGATGCGGAACTTTCGGGGTTTTCCGAAACGTTATCCGGCACGACGGATTATCAGGCCTATTTTGAGCAGCTGTGGTGTGGCGGCTGGGCCCGGACCGACTATAACGTCTACGTAAATCCTAATAATCAACACCAAAATTTACAGGTTACGGCGGGTTTTTTCTACGAATATATTATGAAGAAGAACGGGACAGATATTGAGGCAATCGGAACCCGAATTTTTCAGTTGGTCAACATTTTTAAAAAATTCCAGACGCATGTGGTGACTGAACTTTCGATCATCAGAGATGAAGAAAAATTGGGTAATGAAATAGCACTTTTAGAAAAGATAGAAAAATTCAAATGGGGTTTCGAGGCAGCTGACTATGCTAAATTAAGAAGGCCCGCACAAATGCCTGTCTATGATATGAGCGTGCTGAGCCGCGGCATAGAGGTTCCGCCGCATATCCAGGCCTGGGCATATATCACTTCTTTGCAAACCAAGGCAGCATCGCCGCGAAACTTCGGTGACATGGTTACCCAATTGCTGCGACAGATCGAGTTGAAATCACCAAAAAACTATGGTTCGCGAACAGACTTTACCGAAAAAATATTAGCTGATATTTTCGAGAGTTTCCACAGTTTTTGCAGGCAGTTACGAAACCGGCATGACAGCAGGCCTGAATTTGAAGTGAATGATGAATATGATGTACAGGATCTGCTTCATGCAGTACTTAAACTGCACTTTAGAGATGTAAGGGAAGAAGAATATACCCCTTCGTATGCCGGTAGTTCAAGCCGCGTGGATTTTCTTTTAAAAAATGAACAGATCGTTATCGAGGTAAAAAAAACAAGGCAGGGATTAGCGGATAAACATATAGGTGATCAGTTGATCCTGGACGTTGCCCATTACCGGAACCATCCCGATTGTAAGGGCCTTATTTGTTTTGTTTATGATCCCGAAAACCGGGTTAAAAACCCGCGAGGCCTTGAAAACGATCTGCGCAAGCTGTCGGATGATCAAATGCCTGTGGAACTCTTTATCCGCCCGTAAATCGTTGCAAGGAACAACCGAAAAATTAATATTTTAGCATTTATGGAAAATGATCAAATCCGCAGATCAAATTTTTATCAAAAAAAATCGGTAAAGTACCGCTGCGCAAATAGGCTGCGTAGACCAGCATTTATTTTGTTTAAGTATTTCTCATAGCTTTCTCATAGGGCACAATGGAGCTTTAACTATTTGGGCTTTAAAAATTTAAGATAATGAATGGTCTTCAAGAAATGATACTTATAGGTGAGATTGTCCTACAATCTAAAATTGCAAAGCGAGCAGCTCAACGTTTGTATGCAACTCATGAATGTTTTGATCATGTTGAAACCTGGTGCTCGGTTCAGTCCATACTGGTATCCGTAGGTATTATCTCAAAAATTCTTTGGCCTGACAAAAAGTATAAACAGCGGGGAGTCGAACTACGGCAACTGCTCAAAGTTGAAGCCAGCAACCCGCTTTCCAATCGTTCATTTCGTAACCATTTCGCGCATTATGATGAGCGCGTGGAACAATATTTTCAGTATAACGGGCAAGGTTCCTATGTCGATCTGGCAATGAACCCTCACCTGAACAGCGGGATATTTGGCGATCCTCCAATGTACACGCACAGGGGTTATAATGCTTTCAATAATACAATAGTATTTCGCGATGAAACCCTCGATTTAAACGAATTATTGGCAGCGCTTGACACGCTACTAACAAACTGCAAACCGTATGCCTTAGGAATTGATTCTGAGTCATAAGTTTGTAGACAATAATCGTGTTCAATCACCCATAATCCGTTATCGAAGACTAACCGGTAATATGTATCATCGGTAAAACTGTACGTTCATCGACAACAATAGGCCGACTTGTGAAACTGTTATTGTTTTGCTAGTAATGTGCGGCTAAAGTCGCGTTTTTGCGAAGTCATAGCGTATTGAACCGCTGGCAGTCGGTTCCGCTGATTCTATCATTTTGTAAAGTTCGTCCCTATCAATCTTGTATACCAAATTGTTGATTTCATCGTCTTCAAGGTTGCTTGTATTTTCAGTTACTCTTTGAAATGCCTTATCGGATTTCTTTTTTACAGCTTCCTGAACATGTAAGCACAGTTTTTTAAATTCCTCCAACTTAGGCGTCATGGTTACCACATGCGACATTTGACAATTGATGTCAATACCCAAATTTACCCAACCTGATGCCACCACTGTACCAACAATATAACAGCGGTCAAATTCATTACCGGCGTGAGCTATGTAGCCGTTTCTTAAATTCATTATCCGTTCATGTTCATCGATTAATTTTTGCTCTGCACCCTTAAAAACATCATCAAAATTTAAACTTGGTCTTGCGCCTTCGTTCTGCGTAAAACATTTGGCAAAAGTTACGATTGAAAAAAACATCAAACTTTGTTGTACGATCAACTTGTACTCATAACTTGCCATCTGTTCAATGGATTCTAAAACAAGATCAAGGTCTTTTTTAATTAATGTAAAGCCAGCAAACCGTTTGGCTTCTGGTGTTTCTATCAACATAAAATTCCTGATAAAACCGTGCTCGTTAAGCGACAGTCTTATCATTTTACCGTCTTTAGTTTTCGCAAATAAATTATTATAACCAATCATTGATTTTAACGTTAGCGTATTCTAAAGTTATTGAAATGCTTGCGCATATCACAACCTAAACAACCGATACTTTCAGACACCCTTTTCGTGTATACGTTCTACAGGAACAAGTTCAAACAGACATACCTATGAGCACAGGTAGAAAGGAATTTATTATCCTAACTTTTAGCCGATAATTAGATATTGTCGGCTTCAATATCAGTTACAACTTGCCCACGATCGGGTTTGTTTTCTTTTCAACGATAGATAACTATTTATTATCCGAAATAACTCTTGCCCATTAGCTATTGAATTTAATTAGAATTGCATTCATTTTCTTACTTAGTAGAAAATAACTAATTTTAAATATGCGTGAGATCGAACCGCCGTTCGAAATTGATTATACTGGTTTGAGATTGTCTGTAACTGAACATGAAATCAGTGACGAGCGCGTGTTCCATATCAGCTTTGGAGGCGTCAAAAAAGACCTGACTATTGCTGTGGGTCTGAGCGGCGGTAAAAAGGTGTGGATGTCCATTCCGCAAGGACGGCAGCTGGAAGCAGAACAAATCGGCAAGTTAATTGCTAATTATATCAGGAATAAAAGAAAGGAATAAAGATGTGCTATTATAACGGACAAAAAGTAACGAGGGCAGAATTCATCCGGTTGAAGAATTTGGAGAAGGAAGTGCGACGCTATAACTTTTTAAGTACCGGTGTTCATAACGGGTTCAATTACGCGCCCTGCGCGATTTTGGTGATCTCCGAAGATGGGAAGGACTTCGACATTGTACAGGCGGAATGGGGTTACGTGCCTGGGTTTATTAAGACCCGCGCCGAAGCGAATATATTCCGGGCAAAATACACTACCCTAAACTTCAAATCCGAAAACCTATTTGTCAAAGAGGACGGTAAGCGTTCTATGTGGGCCGATGCGGCCAAGAACCGGCGTTGCCTGGTGCTGTCGACCGGCATCGTAGAGTCGCGCCATATTCCCAAAATCGGCAAGAAGGGACAAGAACTGAAAGAAACGATTAAGTATCCTTATCAGGTAAGCGTAAAAGGCCATAGCTATTTTTATTTACCTGGTTTGTACAACGAGTGGCTCGATCCGGAAACGAGCCAGTTTGTCAATACAGTTGCATTGGGCGTGACAGCTGCTAACCACGTAATGAACCAGATTCATAATACTAAGAAGAGAATGCCAACCATTTTAACAGAGGATCTGGCCTGGGAGTGGCTAATGGAAAAACCAACCGAAGAGCGTTTAAGCCAGATCGCCAGAACGCAGATTCCATCAAGTTATCTGGAATTTTGCACGATAGACCCTGATTATCGAAAAACGCTGGAGGCGACTCCGCGGGACTATCCGGAATTATCCGGTATAGATACTGCCGGAGCCTTAGCAGAAACGTTGGATTTCAATTTTTGGCCTGCGTTGGAACTGGCCATTCAGGAACCGACTGAGGAAGTATTGGCAGGGCCAGCAATTGGCGACCAGAGTGTATTGTTCGGTAGGCAGGGTGATCTGGGTTTTTAATGCCCACTCTATCTGAAATTCCGACTTTTCGGAAATGGCTTTTGTAGATCTTCGGCGTTCAACGTATTTTCAAAATAAGCGTCGGCATACGGATCGATCTTCTTCGCTGACGCTGAGTTTTTGAGCTTGCGGGCTTGTCCCGCCATATCATGGCTGAGCTGGCCGACCAGCCGCGAATAGTCATAACACTTTGTTACGATCAAATGGGTAGTTTCTCCTTCTTGCTGAACACGCCCTTCTACGCAAAGCACATCGGAGTATAGAATTTCCTTTGCAAATTTCTTGAAATTTTGCTTGAAAACAACGAGGTTACAGGTATCCTCTTCATCTTCCAGCGTGATAAAGCAGACCCCTTTAGCAGTGCCGGGGCGCTGGCAGAACAACATAATTCCGGCCAAACGAACGTATTGCCCATTTTTTGCTTCTTTCACTTGTTTGGTACTCTTAACCCAAAGCTTTTGCAATTGGGGTCGGAGGAAACTCATTGGGTGCGCCTTGATCGATAACCCGGTGGTCGCATAATCTTGCAGGACATGTTCTGAAAGCTGCATAAAAGGCAGCTGTAATTGCGGTTCAAAAGCACTGTTCGATGCCTGACCTGAGAACAATCCAATAGGCCGGTCTTTGAGCGCTTCCGCTTCCCAAAGTGCCTGGCGGCGATCAAGGCCAATGGAACGAAAAGCATCCGCTTTCGCTAATAGAACAATTCCGGCCTGCGAGACGCCGGCTTCTGCAAGCTGTTCCATGCTTGTAAAAGCTTTGGTTCTGGCCGCTGAAAGAAAATGAATGTCTTCTTCCCGCAAACCTTTCACCTGACGGAAGCCTAAGCGCAAAGCGCAGTACTTACCAGCTTTTCCTTCAAGGGTATAGTCCCATTTTGAATAATTAATATCGATATCGTGTAACCGTACGCCATGTTTAGCAGCATCGCGAACCAGTTGCGCGGGCTGATAAAAACCCATAGGCTGACTATTGAGGATCGCTGCCGCGAACACATCGGGATAATAACATTTGATCCAGCAGGATACATACACGAGATGGGCAAAACTAATAGCATGACTTTCGGGAAAACCATAGCTTCCGAAGCCTTCCAGTTGTTTAAAAATGCGTTCAGCGAATTCCCGGCTGTAACCCCGTGAGGTCATGCCGCTAATGAGCTTATGTTCGAATTTGGTAACCAGCCCGTTAAACTTAAACGTTGCCATGCTCCTTCTAAGCAGGTCAGCCTCGGTTGGTGTGAAGCCCGCTGCGACGATGGCCAGCTCCATCGCTTGTTCCTGAAAAAGCGGGATACCGAGCGTGCGTTCCAAAATGACCTTGATCTCATCCGACTCATAGGTAACGGCTTCCAGCCCCTGTCGCCTCCGTATATAAGGATGTACCATATCGCCTTGTATCGGACCGGGACGCACTAACGCGACCTGGATTGCCAGATCATAAAAGTTCTTGGGTCGCAATTGGGGGGACATCACCATCTGCGCGCGGCTTTCGACTTGGAAGGTACCCATGGTATCGGCCTCCGTTACCATTTCAAAAACCCTGGGATCATCCTGAGGAATGTTAGCCAGCGTTAGATCCAAACCATGATGCTTTCTCGCCAGGTCGAAAGCTTTGCGGATGCAAGTGAGCATCCCGAGAGAAAGCAGGTCGACCTTCATAAATCCAAGCGCGTCAATATCGTCCTTGTTCCATTCAATATTCGTGCGGTTGATCATCCGGGCATGAAAAACGGGGCACAGGTCGCTGAGTTTACCTTGCGTAATGACAAAACCGCCAGTATGCTGGCCGAGTTGCCGGGGAAATCCGATCAACTGGCTTGTTAATTCGATCACTTTCAGCAGATGGCGTTCACGTGGATTTAGTCCCAGTTTAATTATCGTTTCCTCATCGATATGGTCATCAGCCAATTCTTCGAATGCTTTGGAAAGCTTTTTGACGGTATCGACCTGTAAACCCATCGCCCTGCCGACATCCTGTATCGCACCTTTGCTCTGCAGTACGGTGACTGTAGGAAGGATAGCCGCACGATCACGGCCAAATCGGTTGAATACATACTGCATGACTTCTTCCCGCCGTTCGTGCTCGAAATCCACATCGATATCCGGTGGTTCCGGGCGGTCATCAGACATGAAGCGTGAAAACAGCAGCCGGTACTTCATCGGGTTGACCGGCGTTATTCCCAAGCAATAGCACATAGCCGAATTAGCAGCTGATCCACGGCCTTGGCAAAGGATCTTTTGCGAACGTGCCCAGGCAACATAATCATGCACCGTCAGGAAGTATTTAGCATGTCCGCGGCGCTTGACAAAGTCTAGTTCGAAATGCAATTGTTTCTCCAGTTTGGGTGCCAGTGTTTGTCCGAAAAATTCGTGCGCGCCCTTAAAAGTGATCTCCGCCAGGTAATCGTCCGCGGTCATGCCATTGGGCACCAGTTCATCCGGGTACTCATACTGCAGGCTTTTCAGATCGAAGTTACATGCATCTGCGATCTTCTGACTATTAGCGATGGCTTCGGCATAAGTATGGAACAACCGCGCCATTTCTTCAACGGGTTTGAGGTATCGTTCCGCATTTTGATGCAATAAATATCCGGCGTCAAAAATAGTGCGCTTGGCTTTTACGCAAGTAAGCACGTCCTGTAGTTCGCGACGCGACGGATCATGGTAATAAACGTTATTTGTCGCAACCATCGGTATATTCAGTTCCGACAGTAAAAACAAGCGTTTCGCATCACCATCAGCAAACGTACGACTGGCCGCGATATAAAGATTTTGAATACTCTTCCGAAATTCAGCCGCGTCATTCTTAAACTTATGTGGTAGCTCGAAATCAGCGGTGATAATATCGGGCGGGACCATGACGAAAATGCTGCCTTCCGCATACTGGTAAACGTCCGCTTTATAGAGGTAGCACTTTTCTTTCTCGGCGCGAAGATTGCCTAAAGTGAGCAAACCGGATAAACGTGAATATGCAGCCTGGTCAGTTGGATAAGCCAATAAGCTCGGTCCGTCAATCAAGTCAAGCCGGACGGCCGGGATAAACTTAATGCCGCGATCTTTGGCAACCACATAAGCACGCACCACGCCGGCAAAAGTATTACGATCGGTGAGCGCAATAGCGGTGTAGCCGAGATCTGCCGCCGTATCGACGAGTTCCTCCGGGTGGCTTCCGCCCAGCCGAAAGCTAAAGTTGCTGGTAACCTGCAGCTCTGCGTAACTCATGGGAAATAGCCGTGAATGAACCAACGCCTAGTCTGCCCGGGTTGACCGATAGCGGTACCAAATAGCCAGTAACGCATACCCTCTTCATCCTCGGCGACGTAATAATCCCGGTAACCACCATCTTCGATCCACCATTCATGACTGATCCGTTCTGGCCCGTCAGCACTCACAATAATGTGCCGCTCGTTACGATAAATAAATTGCTTTGGCGCGTAATCCGGCGTAAGTGCCATTGCCTCAATAGGCTCGGGTGGATCAAGCAATTGAACCGGTCTTATTTTATCGTCCTGCCATTCACTTTCCGGTGCTTTCTTTAGGTCTGTAGTGTTACCGGCAACCCGCTCTGGCCAATGGTGTTCCTGTGGCAAATAGCGATGGATGTGATCCTTTCCTACCCGCGCTGCCAGGTTATCCAACAGTTCAGCTACCTGCGCACTGTCAGGTGTCGGCTGTCCATTCCAAAGCAAGTTCTGTTTATCACTGGTAGGTTCTGTTTTTGTAGCGTCGAGGATAAACAGTTCGATACCGAGACCTGGTGCCACCAAATCGAACTGTAGGGCGAACAGTTTAAAGATATGTTCTGTACGCTGGCTGGGATGATTGGTACCAATAACTAACTGACCTGATTTACCATCAATACGACAATAAGTTAAGATAGCTGCACGCAAGCCTAAGCCTTCGCCATACAGTCTTTTGCAAAGCCGGTCGATTACTGTATGTGCGCCATGTTCGATGGCATCGCGCGTACGTATTGGTTCGAGACAAGCCAGGCGTTCCGTATAGGGCACTGGCTCTTTCAAGGGTAATAGAAATTCGGCTTCCTGGCCAAGGGCTTGATAAAGCCGCAGGATCATATTACCCCCGAAACGCCGCTTGAGCACGGATTTGGGGAGGTGGATAAAACTGGCGACATCATAAAAACCCAATTGATTCAGTTTAAGGAGCAAATCCATGCCAAGCCTTAACGAAGATGGTGGCAGTGGCATCAGCGCATTACGTTGGCCACCCGGCGGCACGATTAGTCCCGATTCCGCGCAACGTGCAACTGCCCAGGCGCAGCCGATGGTATCAGCGATGCCCGGACGGATGTTATAACCAAGGGCTCGCAAACGTCCGACCATGTCTTTAAGGAATTCACTTTCGCCACCTTTAAGATGCGTACAACCGGTCACATCCAGCAGCAAACCGTCGGGCGGATCAATCATCACAAGCGGCGTGTAACGCAAACACCATTCGGCCAGCCCTTTTAGTAATTTAACATTGCGTCCCGGTTTAGTTTCAAGTAGCTGAATACCCGGTGCGACCACACGAGCATCTGCCGCTGTCATCCCCGGTTTGACACCGCAGTTTGTCGCATGGATATTCATGGCGGTGATAAGCAGTCTGCCATGATCAGGCTCAGTAAACGCAACAGGCACTTCCCGGAGCGACTTTTGGCGAATAGCCTCGCGGTCGGTCAGTAAGTACTGGAACCATATGGACACAAAGCGCTTAGGCATAGCGTCGTTTCGGATTTGATTGTGAAATTTCTGTTTGCGGTTGCAGATATTGAAAAGCATTGTTCTTCCATTCCAACGTCCACGAGCCTGGCTGCCCGTTTTTCACTTTAAGCAAGTCCACCTGCCAGCGAGGATGGCCAACACCGGGCATACCGGGCCTAAGTTTACTACGGAGCGGCTTGACCGTCCAGCGTGCGCAGCATGCAGTGGTGTTCTCCCTCTTGACATCTTTGCGCAAGATAAATCCTGTGACTTCGCTCTGTTCAATAGCCAGTTGCAACCGTCTGGACTCCATAAAGCTAAGTAGACGTGTTTCACAAATAACGGCGGCTATCCCGCTACATTTCAGCGCTTCTTCGGTTGCCCATAGCACATCTTTTTCCCGGACCACATCAACAAAAATTATACGGTCGGGATTAACACCAAAGCGTTTGAGTGCGGGCGGGTAAATTCGCCGGGTATAGCTCACCCAAATGCACACCCCACCCTTTTCCAATAACGTCTGCATGATCCCGGCTATAAAGCCGCCGATAGCTGCCGTAAATTCAGGGCGCGTGCTGATAAACTCATGCAGGACACCAGTCGGAAAGATTCCATTCGGAAAGGCACTTTCAATCGGCCCCAGCCCAAAATTGCTACTTTCGCCTGTTTGTGGGGGGCGAAAACCTTCCCAGGCAGCAATGTCACTGCGAAGGCGTGCGATGATTTCTTGTTTTGTGGTTATCATGGGACATCAATTTTTAAATAATGGCAACTGGTTCAGTGGCAAACTTACCCGATGATTATGGTCATATATTGCCTGAACGATGACCAATAATTCTTCTCCTGTAAAATCTTCTTCAATAGCCTGTATTGCCTCAAAACTAAAGTCCGGATGCTTAGGGTCGTCCTCAATATTGACTAAAACCACTGCTTGCCGCAGGTTTATCCGCACATCATAGTGCATACTCCCGTGTTCGTCAGCGAGATAATCCAATTGTTCAACTTGCAGGCTGACAGGGATATTGTTTAATTCGATAAGAAGATCAAATGGCACCATAATCATTCAAATTTGGGACTATAAAGTTATGCTAATATTTTTAGCATTATTACTACCTTTTTTACATTTTTTTTCCACTTTTGTTTTTATGAGAAACAAGATCACCCCGAATATTCCTAAAACGTTTAAAATATCAACTGAAAGATGGGTGCGAATTTTTCCGGATGAAGGCGAGCGCTACCGCTTGTATGATCCTATGGATGAGATTGAATTGGGCTGTATTTTATTTGACGTAAATGGTTTTTGGATTTATGAAGGTGAACTATTGTCCGTTGCTGAACAGGAAGAGGTTGCCGGTTTCATCGCCGGCTATGAGAAAGAAATGGACGAACTATTGAAAACCATCAAGGATGCTTGAGCGAGCAATTAAGTTTGTTTGAGGATACTGGCTAGGTCGCTGTCATTAGCCAGGCAACAAAAGAGCGGACAACCAGCCAAACGATAAAAGGTTTGATTTTGTTAACTTTGGCAAATGGAAACAGGGATTCCCGGATTGAGTTGGGATGAATCAAAACTCAAGGGCTTTAAAGTACATCAATTATCTCCGTCAGTAGATGCTCCGGCTAGAACGGGCCGGCGTGATTTTTATAAAATGGGACTAGTAAACGGTGATATGACAATCGACTATGGCGGTCAAATGGTAGAAATCAAAGGCACCGTCCTCTTTTTTGTGAATCCAAAAGTAGCTCATTCCATTGTTCGGCGTGTGAACCGCACAAGCGGGTACGCCTGCATTTTTACCGAAAGCTTTATTAATACCCGTGAATTGCAGGAGTCCCCCCTATTCCGCGTTGGGGATAATCCGGTTATTCCCCTGAACGAAGATGAAGCATCCTTTATAGGAAGTATTTTCATGAAAATGCTAACGGCATACAACGGCGACTACCCTCATAAAGCGGATATGATTAAAAGCTGCATCGCTCTAATTCTTCACGAAGCATTGGAGATACAACCGCCGCAACGAACTAAGGCTTTTCTAAATGGCACAAGCCGCATCGCGCACCAGTTTATTGACCTGCTGGAAAGGCAATTTCCAATCGAACGAAGCAATGACCCGCTCAAACTTCGGAATCCACAAGACTATGCGACGAGCCTGGCCGTTCATGTTAATTATTTGAACCGCGCCGTAAAAGAGGTAACGGGCAAACCGACGTCTACACATCTGGCCGCCCGTATTACGGCGGAAGCAAAAGCACTTTTGAAGCATACAGACTGGAGCGTAGCGGATATCGCATATGCATTGGGGTTCGACTACCCGGCTTATTTCAATAATTATTTTAAGCGGATTACCGGAACTACACCCAATTCTTTTAGGAAAGTTTGATAATCATAGTTATTGGTTTGATTGTAAAGTATCCTGATCGACAAATACGTCGAACTTTGGTTTATGAAAATTTTAGTTACAGGAGCAACAGGAAAGGTCGGGAGCAGGTTTGTCCCCCGCCTGATCGCCAAAGGCTATGACGTTACCATATTAGTACGGGATGCGTCCAAAGCATTACCGGGAGCAAAAGCGGTGGTCGGCGATCTTTATGACCCGGATACGTTACCAGCCGCAGTAAAAGGTATGGACGCCGTTATTCATTTAGCCGCTTTATTCCGAACGTTTACGGACAACGAAGGCATCGTTAAAACCAATCATACCGGTACTGTGGCCTTGGCGCAGGCTGCCGAAGCAGCAGGCGTTAAACGTTTTATATTTGTCAGCACGAGCAACGTCTACAGTTCCGGTTACGGACATCCGGCAAAGGAGGATGATATCGTTGACATTAATGATCCCAGAGCGTATGCGTCCAGCAAGATTGCAGCTGAGCAAGCTTTACTGAAAATGGACCTGGACCTGCGCGTACTTCGTTTGGGCTTTGTTTATGGCGATGAGGATCCACATATCGCGGAAATCATGCCAATATTGAAAAACTGGGGACGCCACTCAGGTTCCAGGATGCACATGGTCCATCATCTGGATGTCGCGCAAGGGTTAATTTTATTATTGCAGCAAGATGGTCTTAATGGGGAAATATTCAATATCGTGGATGACGCGCCTATCACGCTT
This sequence comes from Mucilaginibacter sp. RCC_168, assembly GCF_041355315.1. Taxonomy (NCBI): domain Bacteria; kingdom Pseudomonadati; phylum Bacteroidota; class Sphingobacteriia; order Sphingobacteriales; family Sphingobacteriaceae; genus Mucilaginibacter; species Mucilaginibacter sp. RCC_168. Next base: position 257,505 of record NZ_JBFUPN010000003.1, on the reverse strand, counting down.
TATGAACTGGCAGAATCGGTGGGGAAGGCAAAGGAGATATTTGATCATGTCGAGGGGCCACTCGACGACCCGTTCGATGGCATTATCAATTCGGAGAAACTTAGAAAAATTGGTTTCAGGCCCTTGGTGCCGAGTTTTTATGTAGCCAGAGATTTAGATATTTTATAGGAAAATGAAAGCCCCCTCGCACTCGCTGCCAGGGGGCTTCAACCTAAACCTTATCACAATAAAGCGGATTAAGCAATCCACTTTAGAAAGCGCAAAATATAAAATAGTAAGAAGTATATCAATGATACTGACGCTGAAAAGCAGTGCTTCTCATGTATTCATTAAACCGCTGTTCATAAAACCGTTGTTCTTCCCTTCTGCGGTTAATTACCCCACAACGCCAAAAACATAACACCCAAGTTAAGGCCACAACACCAAATAAGGTAAATGTTTCTTTTCTAACCTCAGCTTTTTTCATCGCTTGTTCTTTGGCTGGTAATTTACTATCCAATTTTTGATGAGCATTGCTCGCTCCCAACATGCCGAAAAACGCAAAAGTGGAGATTAGACAGGCCAATAAAAAGTTTCGTACTATAGCTCTCATGGTATTGTAAATGATCTTAAAGTTACTAATAATGTTAGCTTAAATCAAATATTTTGACATTTTTATCGTGGTAAACTGGTCACAACTTAGTCGCTTGAATAAAGATAAAGTACCAAATTTTTAAAAAATGTGACATCAAAAAAAATCCTAATTCAATTCAAGTATTTTATTCACTTTCCTCGCTTCCTGAACCCTTTCCCGTATCGTTTCTATAATATTTGATAAGGGTATCCCCCGTAACCATATTACCGGATTTTCAGGATCGGTGCTTTTCAGCGTAACATCCATCAGACGGAAAACTTGGAGCACAAAAGATTGCGTAATGATGTAATCCTTGACCCTGTACATCTCGACCTGATCGATGCGTTTGAAAAAGATGCCACGGCTGATCCTGATGTATTCTCTACCGATCAGATATTCGCAATTCCTAAGAAACAACACCCGGTACCAGGCAAATCCGGCAACGCCTATTCCAAAGACGATGAAATATGGAGAAAGCTTCCAGGCTAAAAAGAGAAATGTTAAGGCCAGTGCCAGCAGTGGCAGTATTTTTAAGAAAGCAAAAAGCACGGATGGCTTAAGCAGAATATCATCTTGATGTGTCATATTTTAATTCATCTAAAAAAGTAAGTTGATTAAGTGGTTTACAGGTGCGGATCATGGTGCGAACGCCGAAGGCGGTTTCAAAAGCATGTAAGCTTAATTTATCCTCTTCGAAAACTATTTTTTTTTCTTTCAGCCAGGCAATAACATGACCTTCCTGAAAGGACAGCTTTACGGATTTGTCCCTGATTGCTGCGGCAACCTTAATGTCAGTTACCCTGCCGATCAATTCATTGCCAAATGCCAAAGTGAACTGCCGGCCTTTAAGATTTTTTTTTATCCATTTGAGCTGGCCATCTCCCACCCTCGCCCCGGTGGCAATAAAAAGCAATTCCTTATAATTTGGAAAGTTCGCTTGGTTGAGCGTAAGTAAGGCAATGGCTTCCATAGCGGAAAAAGTAATGATCACTTGTCTAGCAAAAAGATCACCAGCCGTCCACAAGTTGTTGGTTACCGGCACGCGGTGTAAGGTTTCCCTAAAGTATTCGCTTTCATTGCCGAAATCAAAAATGGGTTCCTCCACAGCAAAGAATTGCTGAATTTTTGGAGGAACGCCAAGTTTTGTTAAATAACCATTCATCAGCGAGAGCCGCCACGGGTGTAAGTACGGCTAATTTGATTCGGCACATGACCGTTTTGCTGCTCCATTGCATCCTGGACCGCATGATAATAGCCAGGGCTTAACTTAGCGGCGTCGACCTCATTCCGTTTTTGGTTGAATAACATGTTCAAGCCTTTATAAATCACATAAGTCAATCCGCCGTCTATCAGTATGGAAGCAACCAGTGCCAGTTTATTTGCCCGTATGCCATGGGTATCAGTAGCCGAAAAACCAAAAGTGGTTTTATCCGGTAAAGTAACCTCTTTACCCCTGCGGTAATTCTCCTTTTGCGCAGCGGTCAAAAATTGCAGGTTAACCATATCCGGTGCCAGGATCTTTTCGGTGTCCGAAACGATAAATTCCCGTGTTTCCGCGTCATATTCCACCAATAGCTCCTTTTTGTTGCCCTTGTCGTCAGTAGTAGTTTTCAGATAATTGGCAACTTCTCCCTTCTCCAGCTTTTGAGCCTCGTTATCATCCAGAAAGGAAGGTGTCGTGGGCTTTTTGTAAACGGGGTGTATCAGCAAATTGATTTTACCATTCTCGTCCGGTTTCAAAGAAACTTTGGCATCCATTGACTTAATCTTAATGTTCTCGGCTTCCAGGTTTTGCAACTGCATCAAACCAGTCCGTCTGCCGGAGAGCAGCGCCTTCAAATCATCTACATTTAGCAGCAGCTGACCACCCGCAGCAAGTCCGATGGTCTCCAAATCCTGGATCGGGAGCATCTTTTCGTTATAATGAATAACATCCATTTTATCTGCCTATTTTATTTCGTGATACACTTACTTCCTCGGCAGCTTCCTCTGCTACCAATTGCTGCTCGGCAGGGTTATTTTTTGCATTGACAAGCGATTTAAAAATACCGTCCGTTTGTTTCAGGTTAAACTTATTGCCTTCGATGTCCTCCATTTTAAAGGTTTTACCTTTGATGTCAAGCACCTTGTAAACATTGTTGTTATAGGCGATTTCATCGCCTTTGGCTAAGGTTGTGGCCTCCCCGCCCTTTTCTGCAACCACGTTATCTTGTGGAGCTTTATTCTCCTGCTTTAAATCGCGTTTTTCACCAAGATCAAGCACGAAGTCGTATATTTTTTGGGCGTCCGCAGAGGCGCGAAACAGTTCAAAAGGTTCGTCTTTTAATATCTTGACCCAGCTATTCACATAAGCCGCGTGCTGGCCGAAGTTGTGCCCGATGTTTAATTCGCTGCCAATCATCAGGGATGCAATTTCCGCACGCAATTCTTCACGCGCATATTGCTCAGAGCCAAATCGTCCTTCCATCGGCCGGTTTAAACGGCTTTCATGACCCGACCAATGGCCGAGCTCATGTAATGCCACGGCATAGTATTTAGTTTCATTATCAAATTGCTCTTTAAAAGGCAACTGTATCACATCTTTCGCTTTGCTGTAATAAGCCTCGTTTCCACCGTGATTGATATTGGCCTGGCTGGCTGCCAGCAAACTTTCTGCCCGTTCTATAGGCGTCCATTTTTGCTCCGCGCGGTGTTGAGCGAGGTAATCGGCTAAAGGGGGTACACCGTTGATCTGCTCGGCGTTGAACACCCAGGCATTGGTGATGATCGGCTTTTCCAAAGCGGTTACACGCGTTTGGGTTTGACCGTTCTCATCTTTGATCTTATCGCCATTCACATCCCGCATGGCTTCCATGTTAGATGTTTTGACAAAGTTGATCAATGTTGCTTTAGCACCTTTTTCTACCGTAAAACCGGCATAGTCTGCCTGCTTTAAAGTCATCCAGCGGGGATCCTGGTAACCCTGCATGGAAAGCCATAGGGCATTCATACCCCGATAATTTTTGTTAGTAGTAGGGTTAACAGGAATAGTAAATGCCGGAGCATCTGAATCGTTCCATGGTTTTTGAAATGGCGATGTGCCCTCCTTCAATTCTGCGATGAGCTTATTAGCAATTTGCTCATGCAGCGGTTTAAAATTTTTGCTCATGATTTGTAGTTTTAAATATTTCGTATAAAAAATTCAATGGGTTGAGATAGCATCTCCGGTAGCGGACGCTGAAATGCAGATGTGCTGCTGTAACTTGACCTGTTGCGCCGCTAATAGCTATGGACTGGCCTGCGCTTACTGAATCCCTCGGTCTCACCAGTGGTTTATATAAATGACCGTATATCGTGGTAACCTCCCCATGATCTAAGCTGATGGCCGTGCCAAAAGCAACATCAGCGCGTACTGACCGGACTACCCCGTTAAGCACCGCATAAACCGTGTCATGATTAGCCCTTAGATCAACACCGTTATGATATTCCATCCTGCCCGTAAGCGGGTGAATTCGGTAACCAAACGGAGAAGTAACGGTCAGCGATTTTAGTGGCAAGCAAACGATATATACGGCGATGATCGTTTTCATCGGGTATATGCTTTATCAAGCACCTGTTTTTCAGCTTCTTTTACCGGTTGTATGGATTTATCCCATATGGCTGGATTTTGCCCGGCAATTTCAAGTGCCTGCCATTGGGCGGTGCTGGTACCCCGGTCTAAAAGCATGCTGATCTTGTATAGATCCTTGAAGTTATCCAGAGGCATTGCTGAACCGTTAGCCATCAGGTCATCCAATATGGCTTTCTTGTCTTTGAGCTTCAATAAGAATTCTGGCGGATATATGCCCTCTTTACCATTATTAAAGGCCACATATATTTCTTTCGATTGCTCACGGTCATAGGTTACGATCGCAACTTTTCCCTGGCCGTTTGCAGGGTCGACGGTTAAATCCGGTCGCACAAGCACGAGCGTACCGTTTAGGTTTTGATTATTCATAATTTTTTGATTTAATGAATTTTATGATGCGGGTGGCGGGCGGAACTGAGTGACCATCTCTTGAATTTCCAGGCTTATTCGTGCGAAATTCTGCCGGAGTATTTCATCCTTCTTATCACCGAAATCGTAGTAGACAGGCAGTGGTCGATAAGCTCTTTCCTCCTTCGCAATTTCTTTGAGGTCAAGGGAGACGCGGCAGTTGACCGCAGAGGTTTCAAACTTTCCGGTATAGACCTCGCGAGCATCCGCGGCAATAACGCCAACCATTTCTCCGGCATTTAATGAAGCGATTTTCCCTGCCGGTATGAGCGCTTCCAGCTTCTCATTAAGAGAAGTTGAAGTTTTATTTCTGTCGATAGAAAGCCCCTCCCCGAGTTGTTTGGATTTGCCGAAAAGGCGTTCCAGCCACTCCAGGGTTTCCTTGTTGCGAACCGAACCTGATAAAACATTTCCTATTACGGCTGTAATGGTAGCGGCGGTGTCTTTCCCATATTGCTGGCTGAACTGCGGTAATTCCTGCAAGCCCATAAGCACAGCTACCTTATTACTTCTGGCAGTTGCGATCAGGTTTTCGACTTTATGCAGGAATAAAGTAGGCACCTCATCCACGATCAGTGCCGATGGCAGGTTGCCTTTGGTATTGATTAGTTTGGTCAGACGGTTGGTAATGATCGAATAGCAGGCTGAGTTGATGTTTTGTGTATTCGGATCATTGGCCAATACCAAAACGCCGGGATTTTCCTTGGCAGATATCTTTAGATCAAAATCATCCCCTGAAAACACCCAAAAGGTTTCTTTCGTCGCCAGCCTGCTGATAAATATCTTCAGCGTACCCACCTGGCCCTCCAACTGATCAAAAGCCTTGGCGTGATAGGCGCTCATGAATGGCGATAAAAGGGACTTTAATTCCTGTTCAGATACCAGGGCGTTAAAAATCTCCTCGTAAGATCGATTTAGTAAGGCTAGCACGTGCGGAAAACTGGAAAGCGTACCTCCTGCGTGCTTACTTAAAAAGTAAATACACGACGCGAGGAAATTAATGGCCGATTGCGTGAAAAACTGGTCGCTGCCGCCCGAGCGATCCCCTTTCTTAAGCGCTTCCACTAATGCTTCGGCAGTTTCCGCTGCATCTGCGAGGGATTTAATATAGTCAGCCCTCCAGGGATTGATGCGCCTGCTTTTCTCAACCTCGTTTAGGTTCAGGACGTGGAAAGTAAATCCTTTGAGTTTTCCCTGTTGTTTGTTTAAAAGGTAATGGTAATAAACGATGTGTCCGAGATCAGGGTATTTGAAATCATACAGACAGACGGTAAATTCCTTTGCAATTAGCTGCCGGATAAAGGGATTCACTACTGAAAAAGACTTACCCGAACCTGGGGTGCCGATGACAATGGTGCCGCGAAACACGTTGACAATGTTTATCCAACCATTCCTTACCTTCCCTTTGTGGTAAAAAAGCATGGGAATATTCACTGAATATGGTGTCTCGAGTTTTGTGACCGGTTGCATAAAGCTTTCTGCCTCGGTGTTCCATTGATCCTTACCCAAACCTGATTTGATGAGCTTGGATATGTTATCCATTGCCAGACTGGTCATCAGTGCACCGATAAATGAAAAAACGATATAGGTCAGGTTATACCAAGAAGTGTATGCGAAAGCCAGTAATGACGCACGCCCCTCGAAAATAATGCTGCCAAAAAACAATAACAGGCCAAGGCTTAACGGGTAAACGATATGTTTTTTAGGGTTAAGATCTATTTCCTTCCTCGCCAGCGTGCCGATGCTCACGAGGCACATCAGCGTTAGTGTTGTAAGCTTGCTATAGGCGAGATTGCTGTAAATAACGACCCGTGAAATTTTTTCAAGCGGGGCATAAAAAAAGCCCCAGAACGGGGCTTTGAGATAAACAAAGATGACTACTTCAAGTAGTACCGACAGATATATAGCAGTTTGCATAAACCCATGCAACTTCTGCTGCTCACGGGTTTCTTCCATAACGGTATTTCAGTTATCGATTAATCCATGTTAAGCGCGTCGGCCTCCAATAGGTCTTTGTATTGGATGGTTAATGCAACTATTCTGCCAGAAAGTTGCTTTTCACTAAGTTCTGCATGCAGGACTTTGTTACCCGGAAAAGACATTTTTTTGAATACAAAAACGTTGCGGTAATATTTTGAAAATGACTGCGAACCGGAAAGTACAAACAGCGGGCTGATCTCTACGGATTGGACATTGGTTGCTTTGGTGACTTTTTTGTCATCAATCTTAAACCGAAAATCTTCGATATCATATTTAAGATTGGTTTTGTTCCGGAATGCAATGTCCAGGAATATATAGTCGCCTAAAGTAGCAATATGGTTAACCTCGCCTTTTAAACCAAAGGCTTTGACTTTATCCAACCTTTTCTCGGCACCGCTGGTATAGAGTTTCAGGCAAAGTAGTTTCAGCTGATTTTGTGAGAGGCCAATACCTGAAATATCCAAAGGTTTTGTATCTGGCGGAAGAATATTGATCTCTGTCAGAACCCCGGCATAGCCGGGCAATAATTTGTATTGTGCGATAAACTTTTCACCTGCAATGGTAATAACCGATCCCTGAAAAGTCTTCAGGGAGTCTTTCAGCTTGATGCGCAACACGTTTTTAAGCGGTAAATCGCCAACCAGGTTTTTGTCTGATATGTCCACGTACTGTATGGGTTCCGGTGAGATAAAGTGAATAGTGAGATTTTCCGGTAAATAAACAACCGGCAATTTTTCCTGGGCATGTGCATATGCAGCTACAAACAGGATCAAGTAGGAGAATAGGTTTTTCATCTTAATATTTTTTTTGAGCGTTTTGTAATGCATCGGAATCGATGAGATAGATATAGGAGTTGTATTTGAGCTTAGCCTTGTTTTTCCTGATCAGATCGGCTATCGCTGAAGATGTGGATTGAAAGATCTTATCGACCGAGCTCATCAAAAATTGGCTCCCGTTAGAGTTACCATCGATGGTAACGCCCTGTACAGTGTTGCTGCCGAGATCCTTGGTGAACTCCCTAAACGAGGATGATGGCACATATAAACCGGGCATGCCATCAAGATCATATAGTTCTAGTTTTACAGGCAGAATCTTGCTCTCAAAAAGAATCGACGAGATGGATAGTGTCACCCTTTGTTCTGAAAAACCGCTGATCTGTGCGAACAGGTAAGTGCCTTTTGAGATCAGGATATCTCCCGCTTTGATGTCCTCCAGCAATTTGAGCCTTAGCCGGGAGCCCGCGTAGCCAGTGATGTTTTCATCAATAACGGCACTGATGAAGTCCTTTCGTTTTTCCGGCAATACCGTATTGAAATCTTCAGACGGCTGATCCGCCTTTACTACGGTAAACTTGATTTGCGAAGCCTTGTCTTTTCCTATTTTATCGGCAGCGTCCCGCTTTTGCTTTTCGGCTTTATAAGCGGGGTCATTGGCTTTATTGATACTGTCCATAATCGTCATCTGCTGTTTAAAGATCTCCATGGGATCTTTATCGTGCACTTCTGTTGCAGGTGGACTTTTTGGTGGTGAATAAGTCCTCGCGGCTACAATTTTTGCCAGTTGCTTTTCGCTGTTCATACCGGCCATTGCTGTTTCATGCAGTTTTGCTTTTGCAGCAATGGAATCCAGCATCCTTTTCTGCTGATCAGAATAATCATTATGATAAGCCGGGTTACTGGTTGATTCTTTGGGCAGTATAGCCACCGCTGACATACCATCAGCCTCTTTGTAGGTATCCCGAAAAGCATCCAACTTATCGGTGAGCTGCCGCTTGCGAACGTCAGATGATACATTACCTACGCTCGCGTTTAACCCCACTTTCGGGGCATTGTCCTGTTTAGGTTTATCAAAGCTGCTGTGCCATGCATAATAAAACAGGCAGAAAAATGGCAGCAACACCAACGGAGCAATATACTTGGGTTGTTTAAAATTAATTTTCATGTTTTTAGTGTTGTAATTGTTGCAGACTGTCAAGTGCGTTTTCAAGTGCAGTACTATCTGCGGAAGAAAGTTTTTCCCTGGAGCTTAGGCTATCAACCACTTTTTTAAGGCGCATACCCTCTTTAATTTTATTTGCGGTTTGAAGTATTTTGGAAAAGCCATCGCCAACCGGATTAACCCGTTTTTCCACCTGTACTATTTTTGTTTCCGAATCCGGATGTCTGAATACGGTGAAAGAAAGTGCCGCCGACGAAACCATTAAGAAGATCATCAATCCTAAGAATATTTTGGGGTGAGCATCTAAGATTTTTTTTAAAACCTGCCCTGCAGTGTTAAAATAAGTTCCAAATTCCCTGTAGATTTCGGAATACAGCGTATCCTTGGGATCGCGGTTAGAATGTATTTTTCTCCACATCTTGCAAGTCTTTATTTTCCAGTGTCTTCCAATTGGTGATCAGTACACCGTGTGGGTTATTATCGCTGCGCGGTATATCTTTCAGATATCCTTCGGTCACCAGGGAGCGGATAACGGTGGAGCTGCGCCGGTCTATTTTTAGCCTGCCGTAATACCTGAAGTACCTCTTTGCCATATCCAGTGTGATAGAATCTGTTTGAAGGGTCAGCACTGAACTTGAAGATAAAATAGAGTTAAAAAATCCGTTTTCCTTCAGGTTATTATATTGTTGCATCCCAGATTCGTCCACCAGATACATGGCCTTTTTCATCTGGTATTCCATATAATTATCATCCGGCGTAAGCGAGAAAAACAGGGAGTGAAAAAGGTCGACATGGGCACGGTATTCGGCAGGCCGGTTCATTTGAATATCGGTTTGGCGGGCCAATATGGGAATACTGTTATCCAGTATATAGATGCTCTTTTGTGCATTCGAAACCATCCGATATGCGTACAAGCAGTTCATACCAACAATAATTAATGATGTCACCAGGCTCCCTACGGCAATGACCGTCGCCAGCCTGATCTTGGCTTCAATGTTTTTTATGATCATCGTGTATGGCAATAAGAAAGGCCGCCTTTTTTCAAAGCAGTCTTTTGGGTTAATAAAATGTGGTTTAAATAAAGCTGCCGGAGGCCCGGCGCGCAACACCCAACACGGTGCCTGCGCTCCTGCCAAATGTGGATGTGGCGGAACTGATGCCCGAGGTAGAAATAATCCAGGTAGAGATACTAGGAACGGTGAACATGCAGATTGCACCGATGATAAATACGATAATCACGGTACCAAACGACAATACCCCGTTACCAGCAAATACTGCCATCTTCTCTAGATTAGCGTCTAAACCTTTTTCACCGACAAGTTCTTTGTACTTGCTAATCTCAGACGTCATTGCGAATTCCTGCATTAATCCTGTGAGATACATGATAAGATAGGCAATGCCGCTATAGAGATTTACGGAAACGAAACGGGCTATCCAGGTGCTAAAACTATCACGAAATGCGGGAAGAATACTGACAGCCACAGCAAACGGCCCAAGGATGATCAAAATGGTAGAGTAAATGATTTGGATCATAAAGATAACATACACTGCAATTCTTAATATCCAAATACCAATTAACTCCAGCATTTGCGTGAAGAGCAATTGCAAACCAACTTGTAGTCTGTTTTTTAATTCTAACAACGGCGATACTACGCTGCTAATTCCCTGTTTTACCGTGCTGGTTACCGAATCCCAAGCCTGACCATACCAAGTATCACTCTCTTTTTCTGCCACTTGTGTTTGTGCCTCATAAGTGTATAAGGAGTTCGCGACTGCCAACATCAAATTAGCGCGATTAATACGGAGGTTGTTCACCGTGGTTTGCTCGCTGTTAAACATCTGCTCGGTCTGAGTAGTTACAACATCTGTTGGAAAAGCGATCACTTTAACAAACGTACCCCACCAAAGAATGACCATGGCCAAACCAAAGGGCCTCATCAGGGGCATAATTTCCAATTGCTTATCGCCAACCATCATTTCGTAACTCTTTATAGCAAAAAAAATGATCATAAATATGGCAGACAGGGCTTTAGCATCATTAATGAATAAATCAAAATGTGTCCACACAGAGTCTTTTAAACCCTTAAGGAAATACATGACCCCATAATCGTAAACCCCATCTCCCTGTAGAAATTCCAGAGTCTTCGTATTGTCCGTGTTGGCGGTTTGAGCAAATACTGCCGGTGCCATCAGGCACAGCAGTAAAAATGTGGTGATCGTCTTTTTCATTGCACATGTTGTAATACTTTGTTTGCGATATCGATATCTGCATGTGGCGTCCAGTCCGGTACATCAACTTGGTTATTTTTTATGCGCTGTTGCTGCGCAGCCAAATTGAGCGTCGATTGCGCCGAGGCAGTTCTGATCGCCCAAACACCGGATAGTCGCCGGTATTCCATGAGGTACCTGTGATAAGCCAGAATTCGCGCGCCACGATCCATATCCGTAGAATGGGCAGCATCGACCCGCTGTTTGAGCATATCCAGTTCGTTTTTATACCAGCTATAAAGCCCTTCGGACATCAGCTTTCCCGAAACCTGCGGCGAAAGTCCGGCGAGAATGGAGGCCGGGGAGTTATTGATCACGGGTGAAAGTTGGCCTTTATAATAAAGCAACCACAAGGGGTCTGCATCACTAACCAAACCCGATTGATTAGCAATCTCAGAAATTGCTGTATTTCTAACCGTATCCGATTGCAGTTTGTACTTATTATCGGTTGTGTTTAATGCGCCTACTAAAGCCAGCCGCTGTGTTTGTGGCCCGGATGCACTTAGCGGCCGCAAATCTGTTTTATGATAACTGGGATAAAAAAGCCCCCAGGTCAGCCAGTAATACGGGTTAAGGCTGAGAAAACCCGCTTTCGGCATAAATTTATTCTGATCCCATTGCAGGTAAACCATGCGTTCCTGCTGATACCTGATGCTTTGATCCTGCACAACGGATTGCGCATAGCAGTGGCTGGCCCAATGTAAAATGAGCAGCGGCAATAAAATAATACTTTTCATTGTCTTAAATATTTTGCGTTTTGAATAATCTGGTTGACAAAAGTTTTGTCCTGATTGATAAAGCCGGCGAACGGGTTGAGCGAGCTGATAATCCCGCGTTCTTTTGCCCAATACATTGCGCGCCATGCGCCATAGGCAAGCCCGTCAAGGATCTGTAATTGCTGGGTAACCTTATGCAGGAGTTCGTCCCGCGCGCTGTAATTGGCCAAAACGTTATCGCCATCTTTGAGAATGTAGCCTGAAACATCACTTAAAAGCATGTTGGCACGTGTCCGCATCCGTGAAGTAATACCGTTAGCTACCAATAAAAGTGCAGGGTCTGATCTGGCAAGTAAGAGCGCTTGTTGCACATAGCTTGTAATATCGGCAATAATCACAGCCATGTTCTTTACGGCCAGCCCATCCTTCAACGCAGAATTTACGTTTGATAAAGACCTGTAAATAATCGTCTGGGCCAAAACCACCGAGCCAACGTTAGTATTGAGATCCGTTATATTGTTGTTGATCTTGCCGAGGTATTGATCATGCGTAGCTTCAGCACTGCTCCTGACCGCGGCATTTTCTGCCACTGCAGCAAAATGCCATGGATCGACCACATATTGCTGGGCCTGTGCCATACCACTGTATAGCAGCAGGCAAAATACCCACCTTGTCATTTGAGAAATTTTGCGTTTTGAATGATGTCCTTTCCAATGTTGATATCGACATCGATAAAATTTTGAAAGGGATTGGCGGCTTTCAGCAGCGACGCGAGGTTGGAATATTGCATCATGCCTAACATGTTGCCAGAAAGGTTTTGAATATTGCTTAGTTCCGAGATCACATAATCGAAAAGCATTTTCCGATCCGAAGCCTTCATCTGGTTTATGTCGCCCAAGGATAAAGTAAGCCCGGTAACGTAACCAATCAGGTCTTTTGCCTGTACGGCGAATTGCAATTCCGATTGATAACCAATAGTCAATAAAGCCGGGTTCTTCTGTGTTAATTGAATAATTTGTGCCTCGTTACTTAGGATCCGGCTAACCATCGGGCTCGCATAAATACCAATATCCGCCAGATTGATGGCCGTTCCCAGCGTGTTATACCGTTGTTGTAGTTCCCGGTAGGTCGCTTTTACTTTTGAGAGCAAGGTCAGGTTCGCCTGTTCGTTGGCGCTTACCGTCGCCTGTCTATTCCTGGCGCTTATCTGTAATTTGTTCTCAGACTGGGATTCTGATACCAGTTGGTGAATGCCAACGATATCCAATGTTTTTTGCTGGGCAAATACAGCGAACTTCAACCCGGAAAATACAACGAGGAAAATCAGTTTTTTCATGGTTTCAGGTATTTAGCGTTGGTTAATACATCGTTGGCAATTCTCACATCCTGATTTTGCCACTCAGCCCAGGGATTAAGGGAGCGGAAAATACCATCTATTTTCGCCCAGTACATTGCGCGGTTCATACCGTAAGCGATACCGCGCAAAATGCGCATTTCGGTAGCGATATGGTTCAGTAATTTTCCGCGTTCGCCGGAATCCATGAGATTATTTGTACCTCCTTTAAGGACAAAGGCACTCACATCAGCCGCGAGTGCAGTAGCACGCGTCTGAAAATCACGTGCCCCCTGTTCGGCAAATAGCAGTAATACAGGATTCGACTGCGCCAGTTTTACAGAGCTTTGGACATCGGTTACGATATCAACCCCACATTCCGCGATTTCCTTGATGGTAGTAAGGTTGCTGATAATCGAAGCAACCTGGCTTAGCCCCTGATAAATTTTGTTTTGGAGGTTGTTGACCACCAGTAATTGGCTGGAAACCGCCAACTGCCCTTTTTGAATAAGGTCGAGCTTATTATTGGTGGTATTGAGTTGCCCGTTGATCGTGGAGGCACTCACGGCAATTGCTCCGGAAACTGCGGGATCAACAACTATTTCCTGCGCCCATCCTGTTGCAAACAGCAAGCAACTGAGCATGGTTGTAATTAATTTTTTCATATTAAGATTGATTTACATGGGTGATAAATGCCGGCAGCGATTTACCGCTGAGCTGAAAGTCGTTTACAAACGCATCAAGGCCTTCGGCGTAGCTGCCATACCTTTCGATGTACTTTTCCACGGCTGATTTCTCCGGCTTTTCGGTTGTATAGGTTAGATATTGATGTAAAGAAACTTCCACTCCATAAACCTCGCCGGTAGCACCACGACGGATATAGACCTCTTTAAAGCGACCTCGATTTACAGTATTATCCAGTTGATTAATGGTAAAGATCTTCCGGCGTTCCGTTTCGCTGATGGCCAGCAATGCCGCGATCTCATTGTAATTGTCCCGAAACTTTGTTTGATCAAGCAGGCAAATCGTATCAGAATTATTGATGATGCTATCTTTGACAACGCTGTTACCAATGATGTCGCCCAACTCCTGGGTAACTACAATAGCCTCACCCCAAAATTTACGAACCGTTTTATACAAATACAATAAATAACCCGCCATTAATGGGCTGGCTATAGCCTTCCACGCTTCCTCGACAATCAGCGTTTTTCTGCGATCCGAGCGGTATCGCATCTTCTGGATGAAGACATCCATAATCGTCAGCGTAACGAGTGGAAACAAAATTTTATGCTCCTTAATCGAGTCAATTTCGTAGACAATGAACCGCTCCGTAAAGAGGCTTTTATCGGTTTCCTTATTTAGCATCGTGGCAAATTCACCGCCCCTATAAAACTTTTTAAGTACGTATCTGAGCTCATCGAAATCAAAAACGATCTTTTCTTCCTGCTTAATTTCCGGAATCTTTTGTAAGGCAAAATCGTAGAAAGTGTCAAATTTCAACTCCCCGTTTATCTGAAAGTTCGCGGCGTAATAAGCGGAGATAACGTTGGCAATGACATCCCGCTCAACCGGAGTGAGTATACCTTCAGCGCCTTTCCACGCCACGCCAATAAGAGTGCATAAAAAATCCTTTTTCTCGATGTTGTATTCGTTCTCGGTCATCTTAAAGGGGTTCATGGTGATCGGCGAGGTATCTGTGTAGGTGATGTATTTGCCCTTGTAATAAGCGCAAAGGCCGGAATAAGAATGCCCGGTATCAACGATCACTACATCCATGTTATACAACATATATTGCTCGATCAGCGCATTCATAAAGAAGCTCTTTCCGGAGCCGCTGGGGCCTAAAACAAACTTGTTGCGATTATTGATGCGGCCGATCCGCATTGGAAGATCAGCGGGGTCTATGCCTATAGGTATGCCCTGCCTGTCGGTAAACCGCAACAGGAAATCAGACGGTTCATCTTTTGGTAACGACTCCTTAAAAAAGAAGCACATCGCTGCATCACAGGTGGTAAGGAACCAATCATAAACTTTAAGTTCTCCCCCATTTCCCGGTAATGCCGTACGAAAAAGCTCTAACTGGTTATAGGCATTTTTACTTGGAATAATGCCCAACTGAAAGAGCGAGCTTTCCACAAAGTTGGAAGCCTTATGTAAGGTTTCCTTTGGTGCGCAAACCATGATATTGAAATGCGCATTAACTAATAGCTGATTTTCCCTGGCGACATCGGTTAGCAGCAAATCGATATCCTCTACACAAAGCTGATTGCCGGGGTCAGGGATACCGGCATGGCGTTTTTTCTTTTGTTCCAGCTTCCGCAACGTCATGACCTGGTTCGGAATTTCGATAACCTGGTTATATACCACCGCGTCGCAAGCCGGTATTTTAAAAAGGAAAGACAAAAAATCAACAGGAAAACCACGTGTAGTTTCCTTGTCGTTTAATTCTATATGCGTCGAAACATCGGGCGGAAGGTCTATACTATCTATATTGATCAGGCTGATGCAGCGAACAGCCCGGCTACCAAGGTTTACTTCCGTTTCTGTAGGTGACAGGTTATTTAAACTGATCTGGCCTGCGCTAAAATTCATGCTAAGCATTTGAAGTACCAGTTGGTTGATAGCGGCTTCATCCAATACCCGCGCGGATGGCAGTACATCCAATACTTTACCAATAGCCTGCAAAAAATCACGCATGCCTTTTGCATCATAAATATAAAAGGCCCCTCTTTTGACCTGCTTGGTAATTGTCAGGTAGGTCTTAACAGTCAGGCATTCCCTGCCTTCAAAATGTGCATTGTAATGGTGCTGCAAATATTCCTTGGCCTCATTTGCATGATAACGATAACGGCAGATGATATCGTGCTTCTGAAGCAAGTGACCCTCGCCCAGGATCTTGACTATGTTAATCAGGAGGTGATGATATTCTTCATAACCCGAGGGGTCGGCAGAATAGCGGGTAACCGGGTTATTGATTTCGATGACTACCGAAAATTCGCCCGTTAAACCGATGAGTAAATCAAAGCTGCCGTCCCTATTTACCCCGGCATACGGGATATTAAACAAGTTTTTTGCGGACATAATGATTCAGGATTAAAATGTTGGTATTTCGGCTTTTGGTATGAAGCCCATGTTTTTGGCGGGAGGCGGTATAGATTAAACCGCCGGTTATGCACCCGACCAGGACAAACGCTCCCAGCCACATATTGATTAGTGACATAACCAAAGCGCCTGCAACCAGCCCGGTGAGTAAAGACGCAAGGCCCCAGTAGATAAATTTGCCTTTGAAGCCTTTGAAAACAAGGGGCTTCTGCAGCCCCTTATAAACAGCAAATTTCCTGGCCATTACAATCCGAAGAAAGCTTTGATGACCAGTGCGGAAACGACAAGGAAAACACAGCTTCCGCCCCAGCCCATCAATTCTTTATTGATGTCCTGATCGCCGGAATTCCATTTGGAGTAGACGCGGATTGCACCGACAATGCCAACGATGCCACCAATTACGAGTGTGATGTTCGTTACCGGAGCAACATAAGTTTTGAGTGTTGAGGTGGCTGTGTTTAAACCATTTACACCACTTTGTGCGAATACAGGCACAGTAAGAGCGACCAGCACGGCTGATGCCCACAGTTTTTTTGTTTTGTTAAACATTAAATGGGAGAAAAAAAATCGAAGCGGAGATCTTTTAAGGCCAGATGGGGAAAATGGCCGGGTATGTTACAGGCGTTCAGATCACGAAATACGCCCTAGGAGTACATCCAGGAAGATGGATGAAATTGATGACGATTGCGGTTATATGCCGAAGATGGCGCGGAGAAAAACCCCTGCAAGCGTCATAAAAAGGGCAGCAAAAAACCAGGCGGCGACATCCGCCGTGAATCTTTCTTTACCCATTTGCGCGTTTTTGTATACGCGCAGCCCACCGATGATACCAAAAAGCCCGGCAACGATCAGGGACAAATCAAAAGCTGAAAAAAATGTAGCTTTTAAGTCCTGTTGAGCCTGTTGCATTTCTGCAATTCCCGGCTGGGCCGAGACTGAACAGGCGGCAATGCAACAAGCCAGAACTAAGAGGGTTTTTCTCAAAAACTCACCTGTTTAATATAATCTACCGCTTCATCACGGCAGAGACTAAACATGTTTTTGAGTGATACGCCGCCGCTGGCGTACATGGAAGAAGCGATGTCGGCGCTTGATAATTCAGGTGTAAGCGATACCGCGTCTACCTGTTCACTAAAGGATAGCTCGTGGATGTCATCGTTTTCGGCAACCCGTTTACTTCGATGATGATCCCATGCAATAAGGATCAGATAGTAGACGGTATATAAACCGCCAAGCCATAGGATAAATTTAATCCAGTTCATAAATCGTTGTTTTGAATAAAGTGTTTAATGATTGTTTTTATTTCGGGTTGGGTTTCGAGCAAATGTTTTACTGCGAAGGCTACCAATTTTGACACATCAACACTGGTGGCCATTTTAAATTGGTTCATCGTACGCACGGTTTTCTCATCAAAACGCACGTGTACCATGCTTTTATTGATACTGGTATCAAACGCAAGAATAGCATCCAGTATCGCTGCCTCAAATTTCTTTTCGGCCTTACGCACTTTTTTACCCTGTTTATCGGTCGGTTTGATGAGCTCCTGCCGAAGCTGGTCAGCCAGCGATTTCATGTTTTCCATATAGATGATCAGCATAAATTTTTTCAAAAACCGGAATAATTACGGGGTACAGTGAAATGGGGGTTTGAAAAGTGTTGATGCGTTGAAAATCAACACGATCCGGCAAGATTTCTGTAATATGACCGAACTTGGAGAGTTGTGCATTGACCTCTTCCATAATTTCGAATTTCGCGTTGGCCTTGATCCGGTTGGGGATGAACACCATTTTTATTTTAGGATTTACTTTCCTAAGCACCAAGGTGAATAACACGGTTGATTCGAATGTAAATTCATCATAGGCGAACGGGCAGATAAAAAGATCGGCTGCGGTAAAAACAGCTAATAAACCATCGTCATCAAGTTTGCCAGGCAGATCAACCAATACCACATCTCGGTTGTTCTTGATGAGTACTTCCTTCAATACCGGAAATGATTCAAGCGTTGCGGAGAGTACTTCATAAGGTTCTTTATTCTCCAGGATTTTTGCTTTTTCGTATTTCTGATATACGGACTGTTGGTAGTCCATATCAATAACGGTGACGGGGCATTTCTTTGCCGAAGTCAGATAGTTGGCCAGGCTGAGGGTAGTGGTGCTTTTGCCCGCCCCGCCTTTTTGATTTCCAATAATGATGAGCATGATTTTATAATTTTAACGGGTGTTGGTTCTTGCTTTCTTTTGTCGCCGGCGGCGCATTCCATGTATTTGCTGATCGTCTACATCATCAGCT
Organism: Mucilaginibacter sp. RCC_168; assembly: GCF_041355315.1. NCBI lineage: Bacteria > Pseudomonadati > Bacteroidota > Sphingobacteriia > Sphingobacteriales > Sphingobacteriaceae > Mucilaginibacter > Mucilaginibacter sp. RCC_168. The sequence continues at coordinate 239,251 of NZ_JBFUPN010000003.1, read as the reverse complement.
ATCCATACCGGTCGGATAGTCGAGGCAACGGTATAGTCGTGTTCCTCATACTCCACTTTTGATAATGGTGGGCTCGTGTTAATTGATTCGGTATGAGCAGATAATAATTCCTTTAAAGGCAGGACTTCACTACCCTTTAAAACCAGCTTTTGTCCGTGATCAATAATAGAATATCCATAGGGTTGTTTTCCTTCAGCGGCATGAAATATCAGCGCTACCTGATGGGTATCCGATAGATGCTCTTTAAAATCCGGGCGGTGTTTCATCTGACTGAACAGTTCTCGCAATTCGGCAATGCGCTGTACCGGCCGTTCGTATCTACTGATTCGTTCGTTTAGCGCGTTTTCTTCAGCGTCTTTCCCCGGCAAGCCCAAGCTTTCCATGACCATGAAAAATTGGGCACGAGTGCTAAAGTTGTAACCTAATGCCTTGTCAATGCCAATGACTTCTTTCAAATTACCAATCGCCCTGAGATTTTCATAGGCGCTGCTGATCTTTTTACCTTGTTTATCAACTCTTACCGAAACGATGTGCACGTGATTATTCTCCGTATCCTTGTGATAAACGATCAGGTAAGGCTGTTGCCCATAACCCATTTTGTCAAGCCAGGTCGCAGCAATTTCCGTGAGCTCCTTACTTGAATAAGCCCTGCCTTTGGCTGAGATGACCGCATGAAATTGCGGCTTTTTTATACGTGTGTTTTGCCCAGCGACCATTTTAAGGTAATTGATATAATCCTGCGGCCTTAAACGGCTTAAGCTTTGGAGTGCACCGAAATTGGCTACGAGCATCAATTCACCTTTATTTCGGTCAACTTTATTGGTATTATATTCAACGCCGCTGAACTTAGCCGATGACGACAGAATTTTGACGATCATAAATGTAACTATGAAGCTGTGTAGCAGAGTCGCTGTGTAACCGATAACCAGGTAGAGGCAGATCAGTGTGCCGCAATAACTATATTTCTATAGAACTGAATAACCTCGTTACCATCTAACTTTATAATCAATGAGCTTAGTAACGGTATTGCAGTGTAACGATAGATCGTTGTTGCTAACTATCCGCAGGACTGAGTACCCCTGTCTCTTGGTATCGCTGTAACGACAGAACCGCATAAATGAATATCTATGTAACTAGCAAACGATGTAATCTTGGAACAGCATAACTTTAGATCGTAGTAACCAACCTGATAATTAAGATTTGCCGACCAACCTGATGATTTTCCGGAGGCTGGTTTCGAGCTGCTGTTGCAATTGCAGATATTTTTGAAAATAGATATCGAATGAATCCACCAGTAGTGGCGATAATGCCCCCTGGAGTTTTAGTGTATTGGCGTGTTTGGCCAGCTGGTTGATATTGTTACCAACTCTCCCCATTTCTGCAAAGATGTTATCCAGGCTTATAATCAGGTCTTTTGCATTGATTACGGTAGTCCCTGCATTACTCAGAACCCGTCTCCTCAAGATCTCTGTTTTACTGATGCCCAGAGTTTTTTCCAGGGAAAGAATGATCTTGTATTCGTCCTCCGTAAACCTCGCATCGATCTTTTTGGATCGTTTTCCACTTTCCAATTGGGGCCTGCCTTTTGACATTCCTGATCCTCCATAAAAAAATGAGTCGCGAATTTTCAACTGCTCCCGGAGGGCAAGATCCTTTTTGTCGGACAAAAAGACATCTTGCCGTTGGAAAATCAAACGAAAATTTAGAAATCCAAATTAGAATTTATAGGCTAACGGTTATAAGAAGTTCCCAATTTAGAAACAACGGGTTCGCTAAGTTTCTGTCCGGATAATTTGTTGGCAGCAACGAGTTTATCGTTATAGTCATTAAAACCCTCAAAAGCATTTGAACGGTCAGTCGCATAAGGTAATGCTTTAATGAACTCTTTAGATGCTGTTAAACCGGACAGATCACGGTCAAAATAAATCTCCAGGCATGAAAACGCTTTTGCCTTTTCGATCCCTTCTGATAAGAGGGCAATAGTGTTTAAAACGATAACACTATGGTCAGCTAAAGGATTTTCACATTTCCAGCTGAGATAATTTATAAACCCTTCAAATACCACTGCCTTTTTGAGATCTCGATGTATAAAGCTAATGGCTTTATTTCCAAGACACCCTTTAAAGTATTTGTTTCGTACTTCCCAGGAACCCTTTTCATTTTTCCAGCCGGCAGCATAGAAATGTTTTTGCTCACCTTTTTGATCTTTTACATAGTAGTAGATTTCTAAGAGAATATCTTTAGCCTGATCAAAAATCCGGCGACTTTTAAGATATTCACTAATCGTCGAATGGGTTCCTATCGGCTTTGTTTCAACAACAACGTAGTTAGGAACCTTCACCGAAATACGCGGCCTCGTAGGTTTTTTATCGGCCACTGAAAGGTTGCAAACAGAATGAATTTTTTGAATGACCTCGCCGAAAGACAAATGACTCCACATGGCAAGACCGAGATCTACGATATTTCCACCTTTCCTTGTGCCGTGGTCAAACCAGACACCCAATTCATCATTGACACTCAGCGATGGTTTGGTGTCGTTTTCACGCAGCATGCTGATGTATAGTTTTTCTCTGCCGTATTTTTTGACCGGCTGGTAACCAAGATTAGCTAAAAAATCGACAAGGGATGCCTGATCTTTTAACTCTTTAGCTGTTAGTAATACTGACATTTTTTCAAATTTTAATGGTGTATATTTTTTAAGATCAGATTCAGCGGTGTTCTGCTGCCGCTTTCAGTATGTCTCGATGGAACGAAATTGATTTCCATGTGCCGGCAGCGGGTAACGATCCCGAAAATTCACTTCTGCCGGCAGATATATTCGGGACTACTCACGTCAGATTCTACAATCCGGGCTTGCGCCTGCCAATGCGTTTTCGCTTTATTGATATGATCTCAGCTTCGCAAAATTTCCTGTGTTCAGCAGGATAATGCTTTGTCCCCATACGTCAAAGAGCGGTATAAGCAGTGCGCTTATCGGCTCTTGTCTGTCGTTGACAAATAAGAGCGTGTTTTCATGGGATCAAAGCACGGATTTAAGCCCGCGCTAAAACAGTGAAAGGGGGTGAAAGAATCCTTTCACCCCCTTTCAAAAGCGGCATTAAATCAAATTAATGAATACCATAACCGACTGATTTTCTGGCAGATTGTCGAAAATGGTTTAGGAAGGCTATCCAATTTCTTGCGAAACAGAAACAGTTAAATTGGATGAAGAAAAGTAATAACGGCGACTTTGTTGCGCACAAAATTGTGCAAAACATTCACTTTCGTATTTGCAGCAAAAACTGCAAATTTGATATATTGAATATTAAAGCAGGCATTTAACCATGATGGAAAACGCAAAACTCAATTTCTCCTTCTTAAAACTTGGTATGGCTGGTGAGTTTGTTGAGCGTGCTGAAAAGCTTGGAATATTCAATCTCGGGGATTTGATGTCTGTTAACCTGGCTAAGCTAAAAGCCCACAGAGAGTTTAATTATTTATGGTACGCAGAGATGTTAACCATGTTGAAGGGCCAGGGACTTTTGCACGAATTTCAGAAACGTACTTTGGAGGCCTAATTATAATTCGACAAGTTATAGTTAGCGTTTAACCAGTTAATCATGGCTATCAAATGAGCCTTTAGTTTTTTGGCCGTTGCATGTTCAACATCAGAAGATTTCTTTTGAAGGCTTTCCGAAGAAATATAATCGGTATTTGGCGTATAAAAGTGTCGTGCATAAAAAGCAAATAGATCACCTATATGTTCTTTCATTAAAATTCCTTTTTCTACCTGAAGCCTGATGAATAACCCCAATTGAGCAACCGATAAATTAATCATCACCCTTTTTGCGTGTGGTTTGTGCCCAGCTTCCATTGCTAACTGGCGGCTGATCTTGAGTTTCTCTTTCACCAGCGCATATTTTTCAGATAAAAATTTATTTAATTCATTATAGAGCTTATCCTGCATAAAGGGGAATTTTTGACCATGCAATAAAGAGATGTCAAACAAATGGCTTTTGGCATTCAATAGCATTTCCCTTTGTTCAAACAAGCCATCCACATCAGATAATTGATTTGACCAGGTCTGCACCCAAAAAAGAAAAAACTCAGGAAGGTTGAAATCGTTTATAATTAAATAGTCACTTAGAATTTCCGGCGATGGAAACTGACGTTTAACAAGCTCTCGCATTAGCTTTTTTAGGTAGGACTCGTGACCTCTTAACAGGCTATTTTGGTGGATTAGATGACTAATTCCATTTAATACTACCGTTTCCAAGTCAATTCCAACATTTTCTTTTTGCAGGTGCTTCCGCACCCGGTTTAGATCTGCTTTTAAGATTGTCTTAACCGTAAATAGCGAGTAGTCTGTAAACGGCATTCCTTCACCGATGGCAGGATATCTCTTAACCAAAACATCAATAAAGTTTTCCAATGCGAGACAAGTAAAAACATAGCATTGTTTAATTTCCGAGGAAGCGGGGTGGCCTTTCCACACCCGCTCATTTTTCACTAGGTAACGGTTGACGACATTGCTAATTTCAGTAACGTTGCCGATGATGCCGGCTATATAGCCATCCCGAGAATTACGATTACCTAAGTTGGCCTTTAACGTTTGCAGGCTTAGCTTTTCAATCTCTTTGCTGATATAGCTTTTCCATTTTTCAAGTTCATTTATAGATATTCGTTGACCGGCTAAAATGTTCGGGTGCAGCGACTCTACAACAAACTGTTGCAGTTGAACCGAAATGTTTTTCATATAAAAGATATCCTTGTTCCATATTGTATTAAAGGGAATTTTGCTGAGGTAGAGCGATAATAAATTTGAATTAGACCTTTAGGCGACTTGTTGATTCGCTATCATCAGCTTTTTATCAATGCCGGAAAATGCTTCTAATACCCTACCGAGCTGTTCGAAGGTATGAGTAGCCATAACATTCATCCTGATCCTTGCATTCTTTTTAGAGACAGCCGGATACATGATTGGATTGGTATAAATTCCTTCTTTCAACAGCAATCTACCTGCTTCCAGCGTTTTAGGAATGTCACCAATCTTTACAGGAATAACCGCAGAAGCCGTTGTACCCACAGCAAATCCAGCCGAAATCAAACCATTCTTTAAGAAATTGATATTCGCCCACAATTTATTACGCCACTCGGGTTCCTCGTCAACCAATTCAATTGCCCGCAGAATACCAAATATGGCCGGGGTTGCTGTGGTCGAAAACAAGTGTTGCTTGGATTGATATTTGAGGTACTCAATCAGGTTGGGGTCCCCTAATACGTAACCTCCAATGTTGCCAAGTGCCTTACTGAATGTCCCGGTAATAATATCAACCTTATCAAATGTATTGTCCAATTCTATAACGCCCCGGCCAGTTTTGCCGAGAACGCCAATACCATGCGCATCATCGACCACCAGATAACCGCCATACTTGTGGGTTAATTCCGCAATTTCCTTTATTGGTGCAATATCACCGTCCTGGCTATATACTCCATCGATCACCACCATTTTTGTACGATATTTATCTTGCGCATTTTTTAATACTTGTTCCAGCATGTCGAGATTGTTGTGCAGGAAAGTTTTGACGTTGGTGTTCAAGGCTCCTTCGTAAACGCTGGCGTGAACAGCCATATCCAATATGATGAGATCCTCTTTGTGCAAAAGGCACTGCAACGTTGCACTATTAGCGGTATAGCCGGTGGTATATAGAATTGCTTCTTTTTTCTGATAAAAGGCCGCAATTTTTTCTTCAAGCATTTTGTGATAAACAAAATGTCCGCCAATGGCTGGAGAAGCTCCTGAGCCAGTACCAAATCTGCTAATCCCATCTATGACAGCCGCTTTGATTTTAGGGTGCTGACTAAAGCCTAGGTAATCATTCGATACCAGGCAAACCGAACGTGTAGGTTTTGTGTCACCTGGCAATAACAAATCCATTTCGGGCCCAACGGGAGAAACTGATTCAATGCGGTAATTAAGATGACCATTTCCTTTTAAGAAATGCAGGTAATCATGAAAGTCATCTACCGTCGCATAAAGGCCTTGACCAGAAACGTTCTCAAAGTCTTTAAAACTGGCATTCTCGAAGTTTATTTTCATATTTATGTTGCTTTAAGCCATAAATGTAAGTCTCCGTTTTTTCAAAAAATGAGACATGAAAATAATTCGTTAACAATTAGTTAATAAAATTCGGATGTCCCAATTTTCCCAGTTTTGTCCTTTTATTTTTACTTATCAAGCCATAATTCGGATGAAATAATAAACAGGACAGTCATAAAAAACAATTATGATACATAATAAAGTCAGATACATTCTTGAGGAGGCAGGAGATTTTACTGATCAGTTTAAAGAGGAACTACAGATACTACTACATTTAGAAATGTATAAACCGAAACAGATTATTCATGCTGCAGGTCAGGTGGAAATGAATCTGTATCTAATAGAAAAAGGCTTTGCACGGAGTTATTATTACGACCGCAACGGTGCAGAACACACCGTACGGTTTTGGAACGAAGGTGACCTCATATTTTCTTACGAAGGATACTATAAAGTTCCATCTTTCTATTACACAGAATTTATGGGACCCTCAAATGCCATTGCTTTGGGCTACACAGATTTTGGGGATTTACACAAAAGATTTCCTGAGACCTCCGCTCTAATCAAATACGCGTTGCTCAAAAACCGCAAAGAAGAATACGAGCGGCAGAATATTCTGACGCTTGCCGCTAATGACCGGTATGTACGACTTCTTGAGCATAACAACACTATCTTTCAGAATAGCCCTGCGAAATATATTGCCTCGTATTTAAACATGTCCCGTGAAACGCTGGCCCGATTAATGGGCAGACACTAGTGAACAATGTGACGATTATCACTCAAATAACTTCATACCTAAAAGAAAGCTGTAGCAATTTGCCTGTTAAATTGTAAGCAATATCATCGCTAAATCTTTAGATCAAACGGAGCTTTATCAGACAATTATTTGCCGATGAAACGCTCTGATATACCTGATCTTATTTCCTGTCTTTTAATTCTGATGTTTACTTATGCTGCTGCAAGTAAGCTCATAGCATTTTCGAGCTTCAAAATCCAAATGCTTGTTCAGCCGGTACCCAAATGGTCCGTTAATTTTTTAGTGTATGCCGTTCCGATTGTAGAAGTTTTAACTATTCTTTTACTCCTATTTAAGTCCACGAAAACTTTGGGATTGTATTTTTCAGCGCTATTGATGCTGGCATTTTCTATTTACGTCGGGCTCGCCATGACTGGAATGTTTGGCAACATTCCTTGTTCCTGCGGCGGTATTATCCGACACCTTCATTGGCCCGGACACTTTATTTTCAATTTGATATTCCTTTCAATCAGCATATACGGAATATACTTAAATCAAAGAGAAAGGAGGTTCATTGGCAAATAGAAATGAAAGTCACATTCGCTTAAAACCATTACAGATGGTTTAGAGCCCGGCAGTTGGTTCCGATAAATCACATTTACTAATTTTTTATTCATTTTAAAGTTTTTACTGCTTTTTGAATCATAAAAGCAACTACATCATGAAAAGAAAAGTTTTAGGAATTGCTGCAATCGCGATAGCCATCGCAGCAAGCGCATTCACAGTGCCAACAACAAAAGCATCCCGGACACTAACCAGTTACAAATGGTTTAGTATTTCCGCTCCAAGCTTAAACCCAACCGATGCGGTGCCAAGAAGTGTAGCAACGTATTTGGGCGAAGGAACAACCGCACCGACTGAACCGGATTGCGACGCTGCCACACATCAATGTGTTTCCGGCTTTTCTTCAGGCCAGGTTAACTCGAGTAACCAGTTGATCAACGACAGCCAAATTCCACAGGTAACTCCGGAAAGAAAAATGTAATTCATCAAGTACAAAGGCTGCAACTCGCAGCCTTTGTACTATTGTTATTAATAACCGTGATTTTGCGTTAACGCCGGGTTGCTTTTTATCTCAACTGCCGGAATTGGGAAAAGGCCATCATTGTGATCCCAACCGGGCTTCAAAGAAGGTAAAACCGCGTCGGCGCGATTTGTCCGTTGGAGATCGAACCACCGGTTTCCCCATTCACAAAACATCTCAGTGCGTCTTTCCCTTTCTACAGCCAATAAAATGGACGCTCGATCATTAGCATTCGTATTGGGTAACCCCGCCCTGTTTCTAATTAGGTTAATATCCGATTGTGCTCCGGGCAGGTCATTCAAATTAGCCCTGGCTTCAGCACGAATCAAATAAAGTTCCGCGAGCCGCAAAATCGTATAGTTTTCATTTGAAGTACCTAAGTCTCTTGCAGCTTTATATTTATATGGATAAGGGTAAATTGTACCTGAGATAGTATTGGAAGATATCCACTTTTGTTTTCGCATGTCTCCTGGCTCAAAGGCATTGTATAAAGCATTATTTATTAGGTATTTAGGTGCTGCAGTCGGTTTGGAAGGAACAAAGCTGTAAGCCTCCCATGTTTCAAACCCTGGAACTACAGGCACTATTTTCCAAATGGTTTCATAGCTTCCGGCAAGAAATACATTATTCAGGTCATTTTCTAAATGGTATTTACCAGAATTGATTACTTCGGTCGCCGAAGCAATCGCATCATTATACCTTTTCCGATATAGCTGGACCTTAGCAAGCAACGCGGTAGCGGAGTAGTACCCCGCTCTTTCGGGACTAATGTCTTTTGACAGATTTGCCTTTGCATAGGTGAGGTCATTTGTAATTTGTGCATAAATGGAATCCACTGAAGCTCGCGGCAATGTTTGGTTGACATGGTAGTTTGTTGTCATAACCAAGGGCGCCGGACCGTATAAATTCACAAGGTTAAAGAATAGGAATGCCCTGATCTGTCTCGCTTCTGCTGACAACTGTCCTTTGGCATAGGGCGAGATTCCCTTACTTTCGCTAATCCCTTCTACACAACTATTCGCATCATAAATATATTTATAGGCACTAGTCCACAGATTCAAGTTGTATTTGTTTTGGATAGCGATAGAATTTGTATAAAGTTGAGCGAGTTCGGGATCTGCTGAACTTTGCGATAATTCATCGGCAGCCATTCCGGGATAGGCGGTCAGGCCGCCCGATGAAAAGGTAAATCCGAAACTCTTCATCATATCGATGTAAATGCCGACGACAGCGCTATTGGCATTTAGGCTATCGGCAAAAACCTTGGATGATTCTAACTGGTTTTTAGGAGGTGCTATATTTTCGAACTTCTTGCATGATGCAAAGGCAAGCACGCAGCTTGCTATAATTAGTATGTTTTTCATTTGGATTAAAAGCTTAATTGTAAACCACCGGTTATCGTTCTTAGCGTCGGAACACCATAAAAATTCTGTGTTTCCGGATCGCTACCCCTGTAGCTTGTAATGGTGAATAGATTTTGTGCGTTGATGTATAGACGAAGCGTATTCGCACTCAGTTTTTTTAATATTTGCGCCGGAACCGAATATGACAACGATACTGTCTTAAGTCTTAAATAAGATGCATCGCTGTAAATCCCATCCGATTGCTTGAAATTGGACAGGGCAACGGCGGCATCACCATACTGAGAAGAATATTTTTGATAGGTAGCATTATCACCAGGGCCTTTCCAGTGAGCAGCAATTAGTGCCTCCGGCTGATTTGATTCAATTCCTGGTGTAGCGTAAAGTTGGCCTAAATAGTTGATTCCATTTTGCTTCTTGAATTCTACAAATACCGACAATTGGAAATTCTTATAATTAAAAGTGTTTGATAATCCGCCATAGAACTTAGGGTCCAGATTGCCAATGTCGTAGTAATCGTTCAAAGAATTCCCAATTGCACTCTGCGGAGTAGAAATTATATTTCCGTTAGCGTCATAAAACTGGAAAAGTCCCGTGGTTGGGTTAACACCAGCTGATCTAAAGCCAATCTTTTCGTTAATTGATCTGCCAATTATATAGGTCGTTGCATAACTTGAAGTTGAAAGGTTAGGAAATGCTAACAGCTTATTTTTAGGCAGTGAAGCATTAAAGGAGGCATTCCAACTAAAAGCTTGGCTGATAATAATTTTTGCCTGCAATGTAAATTCCCATCCAGTATTTTGGACGAGCGCCGACGAATTTTCAACAACTGTGCTAAAGCCCGTCTGGTAAGGTAAAAGATAACTGATCAACTGATTACCCGACCTATTCCGATACCAGGAACTTGTCAGCAAGAAACGGTCTTGTAAAAAGCCTAATTCCAAGCCCAACTCCAATTTTTTAGTAGTCGCCCAACCAAACTGGTCGTTTGCTAAATTTTGAGGCAGATAACCTAAAGTACCGTTATAATTATAAACGGTAGGCGCATATCTGGAAATAAAATTATAATCCCCAACCCCATCACTTCCGGTAATTCCATAGCTGCCACGTAGCTTTCCATAGCTGAGCAAGGTTAATTTATCTTTGAAAAAGCTTTCCTCACTAAAAATCCAGCCGGCTCCTGCAGAGCCGAAATTTCCGAATCGTTTACCTGAACCAAACCGGCTCGAACCATCGCGGCGGCCATTCAGATCCAGGATGTATTTACCATCCCATCTAACATTAAACCTTGCGAATAATGCAGAGTATTTGTACAAAGAAGAAATGTCTGATGCTGTTTGTGTGGCAGAGCCGCTAATCGAATGAATCAGGTAGTCATTGATATACCCAGAACCTTCTACTTGCGTAGAATTGTTACTTTTTTGCTGAAAAGTACTACCGACCAATATGGAATACAATGCTTTTTTAAACGTGCTTTTATATTCCACCTGTGGTTCAACAATCCATGTGTTTAAATTCAAGTTGCCAAAATTGGCGGTAGCCGTTGGGTTATAACCAGGATTTTGGCTCGCCAGCGGATTTGACGTAAACTCATTAGACTGAAAAGTTCCGTAACCTGTGCTCGTCCTGAAAGTCAGTCCATTAAAGATCTGATAAGACAGCAATAAATTTGAGTTAAGTGAAGCACTGTTGGTCTCGTAATCAGACTTAAGCGCTGAAAAAGGGTTGTAAGTTGCGTAAGAACCATCCAATGGAACACCTTTGTAGTTCCATAACAGATTACCCAGTGCGTCCACAGCGTTTGGATAATTTGGTTCAAGACCAAATGCTGTTAATAAATTCTGGCTACCCGACGAAATGTTTTTGTCATAAGAATAACTTGTCGTAAAATCGAGCGTAAATTTCTTGTCATTTGAACTGTGATGAAGGTTAGAAGAAAAGCTAAAGCGGTTATCGCCATACTCTCCTGGAAAGATATAAGTATCGCGGTTGAAACCTGCTGCAATTCGAAATTGGGTATTGGCGGTTCCTCCGGACACTGCTGCATTTGAATTAAAGTGGTGCGCTGTATTACCTATGAAATATTTTTTCCAATCTGTGTATTTAGACTGATCGAATACCATCAGGTCTGGTGCATAAGCCGCATCATATAAAATATTGTTAGGTGTTAAATTGTCATTCGCAAATGCTTCCCGGCGCATAGCCAAATATTGCTGCGTGTTCATCATTGGCATGGTGCGCCCAACAGTACTTATACCATCATCAACATTTACATCAAGACTGGTTTTACCGATTTTACCTTTTTTAGTAGTTATTAAGATCACGCCATTTCCACCGCGCGAGCCGTAAATGGCTGTTGCATCTGCATCTTTTAAAACTTCAATGCTTTCAATGTCCGCGGGATTGATGCTGTTAAAAGGACTAACACCACCATACGGATTTCCATAATAGGACCCCAAGCCTGGTGATATCGCTGAAGGAAACTGGTTGATGTTATCATTTTGAGCGGAAAATGGAACCCCATCAATGATAAACAACGGTTGATCCTTGGGTGAATAGTTAAGTAAATTCGAATTAAGCGTATTTTGTCCACGTATCTGAACGATAAAAGATGAACCAGGCATACCGCTTGAAGCCGTTATAGAAAGACCTGCTACCCTACCTTCCAATGCAGCAAGTGGATTAGCCACGGGTTGCTGTTGTATTTCGGCGCTACTTACTTTGGTGATTGAGCCAACGGAATTTCGTTGGGTGCTAGTGCCATAAGCAATAATGTGTACTTCATCTAAAGTGGTAAGTTTAGGATTAAGAATAATTTTAAGTACATTTTGACCTGCAATTCTAATTTCCTGCGTTTCTAAATTTGCAGCTGTAAAAACCAAGGTAGATTGCGCACTTGTTAACTTAATTTTGAACTCACCCTTGTCATCTGTAACGGTCGCCTGACGGGTTCCTTTTTCAGCGACTGTGATGCCGCTCAATGGTTTCTGCTGAACGTCATTCACCGTCCCTGTAATAATTTGCGCAAATCCTATGGTAGGAAATAGCGCAATGAGACATATATATATGTATTTCATTTTAGTTTGATTTATGATAATAGATTGGGTTAATTGGAGTCTGTCCGGTCTTTAATAATCAAAAATTCGACTGGTCGTAATTCCTTCGACAGTATAATACCCTGCTTCGCGAGACTTTTTGCGTAGTCATCAAATTTGGTCAAGTCTCCCGGAAGATCTAACCACACATTTTCGCTATAGCCAGTTTCGTCGAGTACAGGGCGGTTCCAAATCGATTCTAGATCGTAGCGAAGATCTGCCACTGTTTCGCCGTGAAAATATACAGGCAGCTTGAGCCCTTCCCATATATTCGTACCTTTCTTCCCGGCACCTTCGGCTCTAACTTTTTTATCTTTCGATAAGCTGAGAACCCAGCAGGTGTCTACAATTTTTGCACTGTCTAATTCGAATGGAAAAAAACGGGCTAAATCTTGCCTTACATATTGCAGCGCTTTATCGCGGGATGTTGGCGGAAAAAGAGCCTCATAACAATATGCCGATTTGCGAAGCTCATTATCAGTAACAGGATTTTCAATTAACATGTCCGCATGCTTGCTTCTAATTTTAAACCTGCTGCGGAAATGGTTGATCTCGGGATATGCTAATCCAAGCAATGCTCTTATCCCAATATTATATTGGTAAATCCTGGTCACATTGCCTAGTGAGTCAGTATCAAATCCACCACCACGAAAGTTTGGTGAATAAGGGAAGAGCATACTCCGCATGAAATAATTTGAAGGCAAGTGGGTGCCATTTCCATTTATAAAAAGCGGCTTTGAATAATCATTCTCGGTAAATGCCAACTGACGCAGCTTAATATTATTTTCATTCGCGACTTTTAGAACAATGGGCTCCGTGACATCTTCTCCGTCCGTTATTTGTCTAATCACCCCATTCTTTATCCATACATATACTCCAAGTCCCTGCAGTTGAAACAGCTTATACAATACCGAATCCTGGATGACAGAAGGAAGATCAAATACCTTCTTCCTCTCTTTGAAAAACTTGATAAGCTTTTCTCGGGTATCAGTTTTTATGGAGGGGTTTACCGGCAGGAAAAATACTTTGTCGCCCAGCTTTTTTTGCAACGAATAAATCACAGGTAAGTGTTCTAAACATGGGCCGCAGTAGGTGGCCCAAAAATCAAGGATTAAAAGCCTGTCCTTGTAATCTGCAAGCCGGATAGTTTTGGATTTAAAGTTTAAGACGTTGTTTAACACGATATCAGGTATCGTGTCACCGACTTTTAGCGGAATTTTGGTAATGGCAGATTGTGCTTTAACCTTAAAAAAAAGACAAAGCACAGCCATTACGATTAAAATCGTTGTTTTTTTCATTAAGAAATCAGTTAAGAGTTTTTAGAAAATAAGAATAAAAGGAAGGTTGATAATGGCAACCCGTGTTTAACTATTAACTGACCGGGTTGCCATTATCACGGATCATTCAGGAGGGCAAATGACCAATTGCCATACGATGTACTTACTTTTCTTCATTCCCAGTAGTGATTTTAGCTTCTGATAATGCGTGAAGTAATTCAGCGCGATGGTAAATTTCAGATACTAAAGCTGGGAGGTTTCCGATGCCGGAAGTGTCAAGATTTTGCAGTTCTTCTGCACCCTGGGATTTGGCCAGGTTCCGCGTAAACCATTCGTTTAATTCCAGCTGAAACTGATCATAAGGAACGGTGTTGAACCGCTCCATAATTTCAGTTAAGGAATTAAATTCAGGCATTTCCGGAAGTGCATTTTTCGCGTCCATTTTAATGATTAATTCATTATCAGGAGTCTGCAAGAGAGATTGATTTCTGTAAAAAGTACTACAGGCATGGTTCCCAACTTATCGCACTGGAAGGGTTTGCACGCCCTAGAACACAAATAAGAAGGGAGCCCATACCTGTAGTATGGGCATTCCGGCTTCTCATCTCGCGTTCTTTTGAAAGTGCAAATTTTCCAGAGCAAGACTCAAAGCGAATGCTTCAATGTTTTCGAAGTATTCGCAAAAATAACATAAGTGCTTAATACACCTATGGGTTTATTTAGCTTTTATTTCATTTACCAAATATAACAAAAACCATGCGATTTAGTCAATATAGACGTAATAAAAAACATTGCTAGATGGTTGCTTTACGCAACATGGCGGAAAAGTATCGGAATCAGGAATTCATTGACCAAATAACAAAAAGAATTGAGGAGATACGTATTGAAAAGGGTATTGTTCAGGAAGATATTGTCGATAGAACTGGCTTTACACTAAAGCAGGTTTGGTTGATGCTTAGTGGCAAAAGCAATTTTGCTATTTCAAATTTAGAAGCTATCGCCAAGGCTTTAGAAGTTCAACCCAAAGAGCTTTTGGATTTTGATATTAAATTCACTAAATATCCACCTACCAGGAAAGAAAGAAAAGGCAAATAGCATGCTTCAATAAGACTTTTTTGTCGGCAGCTCACTCACTTTATTTGAAAGGGAATTATAGCCGCTAGCTTCTATTGGGCTATGCTGGATTATCACTAACTAATTTCTTGATATCATTATAAGTTGTGCTGCGATCGCGCTTGAGAACGTTGTCATGGATATCTCTGACCATTTTTGAATAGGAATAACGATGAAATTTCTCTGGCAGAAATTCGGTCCCTAAATTATCTTTATAAAACCGTTGATAAGAGTTGACATCCAACTTGAGATTCATGGTCTTTAAAAAACCCTTTAAATGATACCTTGTTCGGAAAATAGACTCGCATCTACGCTGTACCCCACCAGCGCGTTCTAAAACAAAGTCTTCGTTATAATTCTTCTTTAATTTGAATACATTGATATTTCCGACAATCCGGGTTTCATCGATATTTGGAAAATTCCCAACAAGTTGCTGATACTTTCTTTCATGGGTCTGCGGAATAAGGCTTAGAAATATCTCTGTGGGGTCTTCACCGTACTTTCGAATATTCGGCAGAAAAACCATTCGCGTCCTATCCATTCCTGCTTCATATGGGTTGAGATGGTAATCATAATAAAATGGAATTTGGCCTTTTATATTTGATCCATTACATATATCATCCGCAGGAACAAGATTAAACATGCAAAAAGTTAACAAAGGATAATTCGTCTTTGTATAAAAATGATCCAGCGAAAAACTGCTGCTAACCTGTCCGCCAGGCAACTCGCTATAAAACGCACGATTGATATTACAATAAGGGCAATGAACGACCTGTCTTTCGTCATGAAAAAATGTTTTCACTTGGTCGGTAACCTCTGTATGTAGTTTCCAATCGAAGGCAAGTCCTAGCGCAAATTTATCAGCCGTTGAAACGATGCCGTGCCCACGCATTAATAGATCATTAATTTTAAATAGCCTATCGGGTGAACATATCAATAAAAGTCTCAAAAGCTTTTCTTGATTGCCTAACAAACGATCAATGAGTTGAATTAATCCGGCAAAATTGAGAACAGTCAGTTTAGCTTGATTCACCGGATCAGCGGTATAGCCAGAGACTGTCTGGTTATAAGTTGCATAATTAAAGTTACCCGCAAGTATTTTACCATTTGTTGGCTGGAAAAAATTAATTATTTTATGCGTTACAACCTTAAAGCTTGTTACATTATGATCATCCCTATTTGGTGCAACGCTGATATGGGTTAACGAGGTCTTAAGAAGCTTCAACCTATCAGCAATCTTATCTGCAATAAGATTAGGATAATCTATTTTCGCCTGATCAACATTATTGAAACCAATCTTTATCATTGCTGAACTCCCTTCTTTTCCGTGAACTCCTCGATGCTAAACCTTAAAAATTTGTCTCCAATAAGCTTTATCAGCTTTTCATCATCAGCCGTTAGTTGTTCCTTTTGATTCACTTTATCAATAACCGCATTGATCTTATCCTCTGCGAATTTGCCAACAGCGGATCCATCAATGAAAAAACTATTCGCTAGCAGATCATAAATATTGGCGGCAAATGTTTCTTCGCCACGGTTATCCTTATCGTTAAAAGTATATGGGTAAGTCTTTCCCTTACCTTTCAGTAATTGAAGGCGCAGTACATTTTCGTTCGGGATATCTGAAAGTATAAATGGGGAATGCGTTAAAAACAATAGGTTAACCGCAGCGATTCGCCGCTCATCCTTGGGGTTTACCCGTGCTATAGCCCTTAATAGTTTGGAAATAAAGCCTCTTTGAAAATCCGGATGAAAATATAGCTCAATTTCATCCAGAATAATATTTACGGCTTGGTATCTAATACGATCGTTATTCGCATGGGCTGACTGAATGTTATTCAGATGGTAAATCACAGCCTGGATGGTATGCACAAATTGTTGTTCTCCCGAACTCAGGCCATTAAAACGATAAGAATGCCCCTTGCTGTTTGAAACTTTAAAATCTATTTCAAATAATGATGGTGGTAAATAACGTATTAATTCATCTTCTGAGGGCTCACCCATCCAATTGAAAAGCTTGTCGAGTGTAAATGAAAATTCGATCTTCTTGTTGCCCTTCATATCACCCCATTCAATATAGAAATCATCCCCCTTGTCCGCATCAATACAGTATTGAAGAAAATGGATAGCCTGATGCAGTTTATAAGTAACGTGGGTCGTATCGTTATATATTTTGTTAAGCAGTGTTGTATTCTTGTCTTCTTGTGAACTTCCAGGATAAATATAGGCCGGTGAAAATCCAGGATAATGCTCAGACATTTTGTCGATCTTCTTCACGATATAATTTAGGATCTTTTCTTTAAGCGGAAAATCTCTGAACTTTAAATTCTGGTATTTTGGTAAAGCGATCTTAAAATAATCCCTAAGCATCTCCACTGCCCTTGGGTCACCGTCGAGCTCACCTTTAACAAAAGCCACGTACTTCGGGAAATTATTGATCTTGCTTTTGTTTAAACGGAACACGACCTCTGTAACGTTCTGGTTCTCCACCAACTCAACCTCCTCCTCTGGATTGCGGTTCCATTGCAACATCACGTTATTGAGTAATCGCGCTTTGGCAAAACCTAATTCGTCATTGATGTCAAAATTACCCTCGTTTCTCATAGGGGTTATCACCAATGGCGTTTGATACCCGTCGTTCTTATGAAAAAGTAAGTTTATCCAATTCCCCAAATTAAGAGAATTCAAAGAGTAGTGCGAATAGTTTACAGCGATCGTATAGCAAAACAATTCAGAAATATTTTGAAGGTCAAGCTTTTTGCTTGGCTTAACCTCGTTATTCAAAAACTCTTTTTCTGTTGGGATAGGCACTACTCTTGCATCTTGATCAGGATTAATTTGAAGGATATATACCTCTTTATCGACCTTAAACAAGATATCAACTTTCGTACGTTCGGTCATTCTAATATATTCCTGCAGCTTGGCCTTTTCCCCATTGAGTTCTTCGGTTGTAGATTTCACTTCGTCAGTCAACATGTCTTCCCGGCGCTTTTGCTCCAACACCGCTTTTTCGATTTCGGAAAATATTATTTTATCGGGCTCTTTTGCTAAGGCTTCTTTAATCTTTGAAATATATTCATCCTTATCCTGAATCAGTTTATCAGACCTTTGCTTGTTTTCCTTCAGTGTTTTTTCCAGTTCGTTAACGTCATATAAAGTTTCTATTTCTGTGGGCGTCATAATATTCGCTTTATGTGCTAACACAAAGACGGCAGCAAAAAACAATTCGATTAGGGTGCTTTTACCTGATCCATTCTTTCCGGCAATTGCAGATAAATTAAACTTAACGGGTTGGCTTTCCGTTCCGGCATCAATATCGAATAAATTGTCGGGCAGTTTACTTTCGTAGGTATGATAGGCGATTTCTCCTTCTGTTCTTACAATCACATCGGCTTCAGCATTATAAAATTTATATGAGCTAAAAAATGAATAAAGTTGTTCACCGCTGAGATTCTTTAACAAATTCGTGTGGCATCCTTTACGCGGACGGATACCTATTAGTTTAAAATTATCCATTTATAAAAGGATCAGGAAAACGGATTGGTCAATTGTATGCTTGTATTTAATATCTCGATTACGACAAAAATTGGGTCGCTCAAAATTTAAGTTTAGCGAGCATTCATGATCTCGTTCGGTTTGGAAAGACATAATAATTAAATTGTTGTAAGGTTTTGCAGGTGAAAATATCAACAAATTATTAAAAAAAGATCATCTCCGTATCATTTACGAATAATAGCTAATTCAAAAACGCGGGCTGTCCCCAATTATTAGAAAACAAAGGGCAACGCAGTGTAATAATACCAGCTTGTATTTCGCGGGAAAACAACGTAGCGATAGCGGCTTGGTTTCAGGGGAAAGTCAAGCAACCGCTTTCAGCCGGGCCGCCTGTTTCGATTGAAATGAGAAAGTGGCGGACCGGCGCCCGCCCATTCCAATAAGAGGGATTGAAGTTTACAAAGGTTCGTAAACCCTAATATCATGGGGCAAGTCCGCCAATTTATCCTCAATTAACGGTTTGACTTTCAACCAATCCAACCCGCCATTTCCGCACCCAGGTGCAGGCATTGCAATAGAGCGAACGTCATTCTCTGTCAGGTAAACCTTAAGCGCCTCCAAACCCTGAAGTATGTAGGTATATTCCGATGGTAACCGCCAATGGGTCTTTGTCGGAAAATTAATGATTGTCTTTTGCCCTAATAACAAGTTAACATCCTGAACAACCAATAATCTTCCAATTGCCAATTGCTTGGCAGCAAAAGCATTCCGATAGGCTAAATAATTATGCGGAAATGCGTTTTTAAACGCAAGGGCAACCCCCTTACCCATAATGCCAACTGTATTGACGGTATTAACCAGGCAGTCGGCATCGTCCTTTAATAGGTCCCCTTTGTGATAAGTAATCATAGGTTGTTGATTTTCGATGTGAATATATATCAAAAGCTTTAATTTCAGCCCGTCATTTGCGCTGCTGATGCAACGTCAGTAACTTTTGATATATATCTTCCCAATACGCTTGCTGCTTATCATCGAAAGCGGAAAAGCCGGGATCGGTGTGGCGGTAATGGCGGTAATCATCGGACTGCATTAAAGCCAGTTGCAGATTTTCTATCATAATTATTTTGCCGTCTTTGTCTGTAATTTTCATAAGGGTTGCTTTTAGGCTACTTTGAGCGGTTGAGTTCGGTACTCTTTAAGGTTAAGAAATAAGCCTTTGTGGAACAAAATGCCTTCACGGAACATTTGCCATATCAGGGATGCGCCAAAGTCCACTAAGGTAGAATTGATAAATAAATCTTGCTTGGCCAATGCTTCTGCAAGTGAACAGCTTGGCGTGTTGTCACCCAGTTCAGACTGTATGAGCAGGTCTTTATATTCTTCGGTAACATAGGGCAGGTTTGCTTGCGGGGAAAACTGCTTCGAGGTCGGTTGCTTAATGTCCCCTACAGTCGCTAATACCACCTGACCCGTTTCCTTGCTGTTGCCAAAGTCCATCCAGTAAAGCGGTTTGTCACGGTGACTTGCTGAATTTTTCTTGTAGATATTGAGAATTTCTGCAATCTCAAAACGGGCTTTAACCGTGTCCACACAAGAAATAGTAATCGGTGCCATTCCCTGTGCAATGGAGCAATAGTGCTTATCATACTTTTCGGTTTCCGCTTTCCAGTTAAAACCAAAAAAACGGTTGATGCGGTTTATTAAGGCGACCGACTTATACTGTCCTAATTCTGCGGTGGTAAATAGCTGTCTTGCCAAATTTGGGGTTTGAATTGTATCATCATCAAACAAGGTCACTACAAATCCCGGGTGATTTAATCCGTTCAATGCCTGGCTCATTCTCGCAAGGGCGGTCAACATTTGGCTGCCTGTACCCCCTGCGCCAATCAGGTTGATATTAATGGGGTTAGACGGCTGCAACAATTCCTTATGGACAATGTGAACGGCTGTAAGCGGGGCTGTATCGATGGGTTTCTTTTTCATTTGATAAGGTTATTAAGAAGCATGTTATGGTGTTTATTGAGCATATCGGTACGGAACGGTTTTCCTGTGGCAAGCTGCTGCTGCCATAGGGCTACCAAATCTATTTTTGCGCCTGAATGGTTGCCGATGGTATGGCTGAAATAGCTGTTAAAAAAATAGGTTTCCCATTTGGCAATAAAATCTTCCAAGCGGGTAAAGCGGTCGATAGCAATCTGTACCGTACCCATGCAGACATTTCCACTTTCATAAATATTGAAGTAGGGTGCGTGGTAAAGTGGCGTGTTACCTGTAGGTTTTGACTTGCCTTTGAGCGCATAGATATTCAAACTATTTTTACTGGCTTTCCAAACCATAGCAGGAATATGTGCCTTACCCGATGGTATGTTTAAATCCTGCACGAAAAACAATTCTGCTTCCATTGGCGGCGTATGCCAAACCACATAACCCTCTGCCTGTGCATCAAGGTATAGGACATTAGCGGGTAATAAACCCTTTGGTTTAAGATAATTGGATTTCAGTTCCTCGGTAGCTTGAAACAGCTTACTCAAAGTCAGCATTTCTGCTATGCTCAACGGGTGGGCGTTTATCGGCTGTCCCCGTTTACCAATGTCATAGCTTTCGACATAAACCTCGTTTTTTTCGGTTTCGTAACCATAGTTATCTTTTTGGGTGGCTTGGTTCTGATATATCAGCAGTGCCTTAACTGGGGCAAACTGGTTGTTAAATTGTTCACTTATGTTTGTCATGGTGGTTTAAACTAGTTGTCATATTGGTTTAGGAAAGTGCAGAGCCTATCCAAAAGCGGGAAAAAGCGGCTCTCAAAACCAAAGCTTTCCTGTTTGGCTTTTGCAGGATTATCAAATAATACCACATCGATAGGTTCATCAGTAATCCCCATTTCCTGAAAACTGCAATCAATCATGGACATCACCGTTTCAATCACGGAATCATTACCGCTCCAATAGAAACTGATATATTGATCTGCTTTAATTCGCTCATTAACTTCGGGGTAATACAGGTCTGGGCGTATGGCATCGAACATATTACGGTTCGGATAAGACTTATATAGTTGCACAAACTCAATAGCCAGTATCGCCAGATCGTTATCCCTTAGTTCGGTGTTGGCATAATTTAATACTGTGTCTTCTATGTTTTCAAGCCTGAACTTTTCACCCATTAACCTGCCTAACTTTATACCTGAATTTTGGAGCGTTGACAATTCGTCCAGTTGTTCCTCCCGATAAGCTGTTTCTTCGGCATCATCCTCATTCATTTCCTCGTTTATCATATCTTCTACGTAGCGGTATTGGTCGGCTAAAAACGTTTCATAATCTGAATACATAGGAAGTTGCACGACTTGGTACAGGTAGGCGAAGATGGCTGTCACTACTTCGGCAACGGGTTGTTGTTGGGCATCGGAAACCCATTTCCATAAAGGTTTTACGGGAATATAATATAACATCCTGCCCGTATCGAACTGGTTGACGGTGGCCAAAACGGCCTCATGGTTATCATCTTTCACGATGATGCAATCCAGTTTTTTATTGATAGCCTTAACCCGCTCGTTAGTGATTGACCACGACTGGTAAATATTTTGCGGGAATGATACATCGCTGACATCGGGTATTTGCAGGTCATAATATTTACAAAGGTTTTCTAAAGAGCGGAAATATTCCGTTTCCGCTCTTTCTATGTTGCCGTCAAATAACCAAAAGGGTTTGAATGTATGGTTCAGAAAACCATTACGACCATGGCGGGAGGCGCGCTTCTTAAGGGGTTGCGCTGTATTTCTCCCGCATCGGGCAGACGGTTTAGTTTTGCTGCGTAATTGCCGAACTGTGCGTAAATTCTCCATAGGTCACTATCCTTATCAACTTTTACTTTGGTGATTACTTTATTTTTCATGATTAGCCTTTTGTTCCCATTGTGGTTTCAAAATGAAACTGCATTTCGTCGTCTTTAAATTCGGGGCCACGTATTTTTGCGGTGGTTAGTATCGGGTAGATACTGGCGTAAAAATTTCGTACATCTTCTTTGGTGAGTTGTACACCGGGGTCTGCCAACCGTACTTCCTGACCGTTGTGTTTATGCAGGAACACCCTGCTGATTGTTGTAACTTCCATAATCTTAACTGTTGATATTATACTTCCTGCATTAATTCTTCATACTGTGCTTTCCGCTTTTCAAGCGTGGTGCGTTTGCTTTCAATTTCTGTTGCGTGTTCAGGGTATTCCTCGGTTGAGGGAAGCAGGGTGATAGCTTCGGCATATTTGCACAGCTTGTTCAGTTCGGAGATTTGGGTCATGGCACTTTCATAGCGTTTTTTCTTTTCAGCCAGTGCCTTTTGTTCGTTCTGTTGTGCGGAGAACAGGTTTTCTGTATCGTCTTGTTCATCATCATCATCATCAGGTTCAGTCGCTGCATTGGTAGTTGGTTTAGCTTTATTGCCTTTGTTTTTCTTGTCCAGTTCAGCCTTAGAATTTTCGGCAGCCTTTTTTAGGCCTTGCTGATAGGCATCCATGTTAGCAAACAGGGTTGCAGTTTGCTTAACGGGTGCAGCAATGGCGTCAAAAAAGCCCTCGTCCAGTTCGGCAGCATTTCCTTTCAGTATCATCGGTGGAATGACATTCCCTGCCGTGTCTGTGGTAGCATTCGGCAAGTAAACGCAAATGGTTAAAAAGCCCTCCGCACTTTTAGTGAGGTTGAGGTTTAATGCACCTTGAAATTCAAGGGCGGTGATATGTTCAAAAAAGTTCGTTTTCATAATATTTGGGTGTCCTGTCTTTAAAAATTATTGTTCCTTTTCCTTTTTGGTAGCGGGCTTTGTACCCGTTGCTTTCGATGATTGACCGCAGTATATTTTCAGCTTGTTTTGCCTTAAAGGCATCTTCAACGCTGACAAACAGCAGGTCGGTATCATCAAAAAACCGCAGCGTATTGGCCAATACTTTGATGGCTCTGCGTTCTGTTTTGTTGGCTAAATGGCTCATTGCTTAATATTGTAAATTGATACATTGCTCTTTCGTTGCATCCAGTAAGCGTTTGAGATAGGCTTCAAATTCACCGTCATTGATTATTCTTTCGAATGTGATGCTTTCAAAGGCGTAGTCGTTCTTGATGGTCAGCCACTCGTCACCGCCATTAATCTGATTGATAAAGCATAGGTTCTTGAAATAGTAACCTTGCCCAAGGCAGCAGTTGCCATATTGAAAAATCAATTCCAGTTGCTGCAAAGTATTTACCCTGACAAGCATATGTTTACTGAATGGCGGGTCATTCGCTTCGGCTATCCAAGGATTAACCAGGCCGATGGCTTCCCATGTTTCTATTAAATCTTTGGCATCAAAATTATTTTCCATGATGTGTGTCTTTTTTCGTTGAATGCTTTTTGAAATCGTTTAAAACAGCACCCTGAAACAGGGTGCTGTAAGGGGTTTTTAGAACGGCAAATCATCGTCGTCATCACCACCTGCTGGAACGGCTCCCTTGTCGGCCTTTTTGTCTTTAGGCGCATCGGTTGGTTTTACACCGTTAGACCCGAATAATTTTACGGTATCGACAGAGCATACGAGGTCGGCTTGTACTTTACCGTCACGGTTTTCCCATGTTTGGGCTTCGACCCATCCTGAAATCTCAACAATTGCCCCTTTGGTCAGGTAAACCGCCAAGCCGGGATTTACCCAATAAGAACAGTTAACGAAAGCGGTCTTTTCCTTTTTTTCACCTGCTTTGGTTTTGTAGCGTTGGTTCAGGGCTACGGTAAAATTGGTCACTTGTTTGTCGCCTGAAACTGTCCTTGTTTGAGCGTCTGCGGTAATTCTTCCTGTGAATAACATAACTTTTTTGTTTTTAATGAATAAATCTGTTTCGCTTTCCTTATCTCGCTTTGCTTTTCTTGATTATTTTTTAAAAGAAAAAGGGAAAAAAGAAAGCCATAGGAAGTGCCGGCTCATAGCCAAAAGGAAACGGAATAAGTCCCGAAGGGTGAATGGCTGAGGAACGAAGCCAGGCATTATGCCGTAGTCTTTTGGCGTACTCCAACTTTTGAATACGGCAAGACCTTAGCTGCGCTTTTTACCCGTTTCGCCTGAAAAATATAAATCATTAAAAAACTCTCTAAAAACCAAAAAAGCCGAAAGATAAATCTCTCGGCCATAAATGGGCAGAAGCCTGTTTTAAGAATACTGTAATTTACGCATAGTAAAGATCCAGCACACATTTTCCATCGCCTGCATCAACGACGCGTTCAATGAATTTTGGGCAACAACGCCTGGTTTTTCTGTTGACCAAGATAATTTCCTGGCCGGGATGGAAGTTTTCATCCCAAGTACCGCTAAGGGTCACCGCGTAAAGCGGGCAGTCGTTAATAAAATAATATTTTTTTGACATGCCGTAAAGGTTTTTAAAAATCTAGCGATTTAACAAATTACGATCTGTAGCCTACGATTTGGGCTATTATTTCTAAAATACGAATAAAAACTTGAACCACCAAACCGGTGCAAAACGCATTAGGGATTGCAACGGCATCCTTCGAAAGAAGATATAGTGAAAAGCCCGACCGGAGGGAATGCCCCGCTCCTGCTTCACCCACCTGGGTGATCATTCTGTTTTATTTATGTTTTTCAGCTGCTGCAAATGCCCAATCCACCACATTACCAAGTGTCTCTGAAATCGCTTTCATTCCTTCTTCAGATTCCAGGTTAACATCAACAAAATTGTATCCGTTATTAAGCGTATGAAGCACCATATAGTAAATGCCGCCGATCAGCAATCCGGCTACCGCCCTGAAATTAACTCCCGAATTTTGAAAGTGCTCATCCGTTTTTCCCAGAATATCCTGTCCCATCGATTCACGAACGTTATGAATACTTCTCAACAGGTGGCTGGAACCTGTAAGTTCCATCAGGATCAGATTTTGCATTTTAGGTTCCTTATAGAAGTACTTAAACAGTCCTTGCAGTGTCTCTATAATAACCAATTGAGTATTATCATCTCTTGCATCCTGTGAAAGATTTTTAAGCTGTTCAGCAAAGAGCATCCAGTAATCATTTTCAATAATATAGGCTTCCGTTAGCTTGTTGATATTCCCAAAGTACCGGTAGATCAGCTTACGGTCCACACCAGCGTGACGAGCTATCTTGCTGACACGTAAAGCCCCAAAGCCTTCGGATTTTATAATGGCACCAACCGCGTCAATGAGTTTGCGCTTGGTTTGCTCTTTGTCTTTCATGGTAAGGTTGAATGGTTTGAGGTTGTACTTAGATCATTTTTTTAATTGTTGAAAGGCGTGATATAAGATAACAAATGAATAAAAAAACCATCGATACATCGATGGCCTTAACTTACGGGAGACGAACGACTTTTATAGGTAACGTGTTAGTTTTTGTCGATCGTTTTCATCATCATTTCGTCGAGACGGTTTCCGTTCAGTGTATTTCCCAACGGCAGTATGGACTCAATGCGATCCATTTCTTCGGAACTTACTGTAATATGGGCTGCACCGATATTTTGTTCGAGATATTTCATTTTCCTTGTGCCGGGAATCGGGACGTTCCCTTTTGCAATGCTCCAGGCCAAGGCGAGCTGAGCCGAAGTGGCCCCTTTTTCAATGGCAATGTTATTTAGTTCGGCTACCAGGGCCAGGTTCTTATAGAAATTTTCACCCTGGAACCGCGGAAAATTTCTCCTCGGATCTTCGGCCGGAAGATCATCAGGGCTTTTTAATTCACCGCTGATAAATCCCCTTCCCAATGGAGAATAAGGTACCAACCCTATTCCCAGTTCTTTAAGCAGCGCAGTTGTTCCGTCTTCAT
Source organism: Mucilaginibacter sp. RCC_168 (assembly GCF_041355315.1). NCBI lineage: Bacteria > Pseudomonadati > Bacteroidota > Sphingobacteriia > Sphingobacteriales > Sphingobacteriaceae > Mucilaginibacter > Mucilaginibacter sp. RCC_168. Next base: position 213,218 of record NZ_JBFUPN010000003.1, on the reverse strand, counting down.
CCAGCGTGCGTTCAAACAGGGAATATTCTGTTTGCAACGCAGTTAACGGATGTATCTTATGGGCACGCCGGATCGTCTCTTTTGAAACTTCCGAAAGCCCCAGGTACCTCACCTTTCCCTCCTGCACCAGTTCTGCCATTGCTTGCATAGTTTCTTCGATGGGTACGTTGGGATCGAGACGGTGTAAATAATAAAGATCGATATAATCGGTTTTCAGGTTTTGCAGGGAACGTTCAGCCGCCAGTTTAACATACTTCTTGCTACCGTTCAGCTTTCCCGTCATCTTCTGGTTCTCATCGATCTCAAATCCGAACTTTGTTGCGATGATAGCCTGGTTACGTTTGCCTTCCAGTGCTTTTGCGATCATGCGCTCACTTCGATGGGGCCCATAAATATCGGCAGAATCCAAAAAAGTTGCCCCCAGTTCCATTGCCCGTTGGATAAGTGCAATACCTTCATTAACATCAGCTTTGCCATATATGTATTGGGTATCGCTTCCGGCAAGATTCATGCAGCCGAATCCAATAATGGGAACTTCCAATCCCTGACTTCCTAATTTGGTTGTTTTCATTTTACAGACGTTTTAACTTTAAGTTTAATTCACCAAAGGTCTGTACTGCCGGTAACAACCAATTCGCTATATCACTGATTTCTGTTTCCAAATCACTTGTTAACTTTAATTCGAAATGCACATCGAAACCGGCACGTAGACCCGGCGCATATCAACATGGATCAGCGGTGAACCCGTGCCCTATATTCTTAAGGCGTGACAGGCTTCTAAATCAGCTTAAATTAGTTGATGGCTTTGGCAAAGTGGTGACAAGCAAGATAGTAGCCTTTATTCAGGTATAATCTATGGGCCGGGTGCAATGTATAACCACTATCGAGATGGACGCTTTTTATTCCCTCATCTGTGGCGCGTTTTGCAACATAGTCTAACAACGTACCAGCGTAGCCCTGGCTTCTGCACTCTGAAAACGTAAATAAGTCATCTACGTAGATCATGGGTCCTGTTCGAAGCAGGTTCAAAAATCGGTAAGTCATAAACGCGCCCGCTTTTGTGTTATCGGCATTGGGCAAAAACGCTAACTCAAATTCTTGGCTGCTAATCATCAGAAAAACTTGCTCAACCACCGTTTCCGGGTTGAGATTTGGTCGAAATTCAAGAATCGCCTCCTTACAAAATTCAATGTCTGTTTTAGTGATTGCTCTTTTGCATTCCATAATAATTGGTAGTTTATATAAAATGATTTAGTTATACAGATTTCTTCTCAAGTATGCTATCAAGACTCCATTCATGGTGATCCAGCGATGAAAGCACTAGGGCGGCACCTGTAAAAACAAAAACCGGGTAATTGAATGGTGCATTGATACCTAAAAATATCGCCATGCACACGCCGAAAATGAGTGTGAGGATACCTGCACCGATACCAGCTACTTTGATTTTGTAACCTACGATTAGGCATATTCCAAAGACAAGTTCAGCAATCGTAGCAATGATGCTCGTGATGTTGGCTATTTGCCAAGTTGCGAATGGAATCAATTTGTTCGTGTAGTCAACAAAATGTGCCCAGTCGCCCCAAGTAGCTCCGGAACCGGGACCGCCCAGAAATCCTAACCTGTCCATTACAGGAAATAAAAATCCAACTCCCAAGGCTAATCGTAATAAAATTTGTCCTATTTTCGAGGTAATCCGCATTTGATTTTATCTTTAAAAACAAAGTTAATGTCAGCCTATTTCAGTCTCAGGGGCCAGATGCTTTATTTTAAAGGGGCCAACACCATATCCGCCATGATTAGAGTTAGCCTGAAAAGGATGAATAGATTAACCTCACTGGTGAAAGGCTGAATTAATATTTAAGATTGAGAAGGCATATTGCCCGCCCTTTCAATGTGACATTTTTTCGTTGAAGCATTGTCAGCGAGGATTGTTATTACTTTTGCCTTTAACTCGGGTATTAAATTCTCCTTGAACCAGCTATTTTTCTTTTGCCAAATGTTGTTTCGAGGTGATGGATGGGGCAATGGGATATAATTTGGCAGGTAATCTTTGTAGCTTTCTACAGTTTCTGTTAAGGTACCTTTAGCTGTCATTTTCAAGTAGTAATTCTGAGCATATTGCCCGATTAATAACGTCAATTTTATTTCGGGCATTAATCTTAGAATTTGTAGATGCCATAATGGGGCACATTCGGGCCTCGGAGGCAAGTCCCCTGATTTTCCAGATCCGGGAAAACAAAAGCCCATCGGGACGAGCGCAAAAATGTTTTCATTGTAAAACATTTGCTTATCGACCCCTAACCATTCCCTTAAATTATTGCCACTGGCATCATCCCACGGAACACCACTATCTTGAACTTTTCGCCCCGGTGCTTGACCTATTACTAAAATTTTGGAATCACCGTTCGCCTGAATAATTGGTCTTGGAAGATACGGCAAAAAATCTTTGCAAACGGTACAATTTCTAATTTCTGAAAGTATGTTGTGCATCTGATATAAGCGCGAACGGTTGAGATTGATACTAAAGTGTTTCTCTTTGTTAGTGTAGACAGCTAAACGCGCTGAGACTCTTGCTCTCTCTTCGTCAGGATAACCAATAGTGAAACGACCTTATTATTGCGCTAATGACAAAGTATAGCAGTGCAAGGAAGATCAGTCCACCAAAAATTAACTGTAAGCGATACTCGTATTTGCGGTTGCGGACAGGCATGCTTTATTCTTGTTTTACTTGCCAGTTCTCCAGTCGTCGGCCAAAACCTTTATTATACATTAGCTTTACCGTTGGTAAAGCTAATGTATAGATTCATGAAACGGTCAACGACCATTGGGACCTAACGTTTCCCTTCCGTTTTTTATTTACGAACGCGAATAATTGTTTTGCCTTTAACCAGATCCGTTGAGTTATATGTTGCGACAGCATCGTCAAGTGTAACGATGCCGCTAGCATTCGTTTTCAAACGCCCCTCTAGGAATCTCTTCGCGATCTCCATCAATTGAGACCTGTCCGCTTCAACAACAAAATCAATATTCTCAACTCCGTCAACTTGTTCCTCATTCCAACCGGTGATGGAGACAAATTTTCCTCCCGGATGAATCACAGCCAATGATCGTTTTGCGATATTACCACCAAGAACATCAAAAACTAAATCGACCTTTTCGATATCATCTAATTCTTGGCCATCTAAATTGACGAACTCGTTTACGCCAAAGTTAAGTGCGGTTTCACGGTGAGCGGCCCGTCCGGTACCAATTACATATGCACCGGCCTCCCGTGCGAGTTGAACAGCCATCGAACCAACTATACCTGCTGCACCTTGTACTAAAACCCTTTGCCCCGCCTTAAGTTGGCCGTGCTGGAACAGTCCCTGCCAAGCTGTTAAGCCCGGCATTACCAGTGCATTGCCATCATTGAAGTCGATATCGTCCGGTAATGGTGCAAGGTTGCGCGCCTCAATAGCCACGTATTCTGCCAATGAGCCATTTCGATACCAATCTTGAAGGCCGAACACCCGTTGTCCTACCGACAGTCCTGTTGTGCCATAGCCAAGGGCTATTACAACTCCGGCAAGTTCATGGCCCGGAATTGACGGCGTGCGGTCATGGTTGGCACGATCCGTCCAGGTCGACGGCCACGACAGCTCGTCCCCGGTAATACTGGCCGCGTAAACCTGAACAATGACATCGTTTATCGCTGCCGATGGCTCAGGCAACTCCACGAGACTCATCCCGTCTAATCCTGCATTTTGGTCTGTTACAACAATTGCTTTCATCATATACCTCCTTTTTTTTTATCAGCAAACACCTGTATAATGACATTATGTTACTGTAAGTTACTGCTTTTACTTTTAAAGATTTAGAATTCACGTTATTCTGACGCCTGAATCAGACTGTGGACATCCTATATGCCGGCAGCCTTGTCTCAGGATTTCAAAACTTTAGTTCTCAGATCAATCCGGCCAGTGTTACTGGGGGGAAGTCCCTATCAGGATCAGATACGTTGTTGATAAAATTTGTCAGCGAATACATCGCCACCAGGCCAACTATTTCCATAATATTTGCGTCCGAATAACCTGCGTTACGTACTTTCGCCACATCTGTATCACTGACTTTGCCACGAGTCTCAATAACTTTTCGTGCAAACTGAACAGCGGCATCGCGTTTTGGATCTGGTGCATGTCCTTTTCTGGCGAGAATGATCTCGTCGGCAGGCAGTTTTGCCATATGTTCGGCAGTGTAGCTATGGACAGTAAGGCAATAGTTACAGCCATTAACTTCGGAGACGGCAAGGCCAATACTATCACGCGTCTTCACATCAAGTGCCTTGCTCATGACACTGAACAGTGCAGCCCAGGCATTAAAAGCAATGGGACTGGCCGCAAAGGTGGCCATCATATTCGGAGTGAATCCGATGTTTTTTGTAAAGGCATCAAGTGTTGGTTTTGAATCCGCCGGTACATTTTCCGGCTTAATAGGTTCTATTCTCGGCATTGTAGATTGTTTAATTTTGTTTAAAATGATTATACTAAATCAAGTACTTCTTCAAGCGGGCGACGAGGCTTTTGCTTCCAATTTCCCGGGCGCTCCGGGCCTACGGATAATAGCATTACCGGGATTTCATCGTCAGCAAGTCCAAACTCACCGGCTACAGCGTCAAAATCGAATCCGATCATCGGTGTAGAACCCATGCCAAGCGAGCGCGCAGCATAAATGATCGCGGCTGCGCCGAATGTAGCTGTGCGTATCGCTTCGTCACGCCGGCGTTCCGGGTACGGCATATAAAGATCGCGTGCAGGAATTTCCCATTCTGGCACCATGCTTTCCGGCATTACGCCCGATGCAACTAACGGTGCAAGGCGATTTGGTATCACACTGGTATCAACCAGTTGGCCGATTACGATGAAAGTAACCGCCGCATCAGTGATCGCGGGCTGATTCCAGGCGATCGGCCGTAATCTTGCTTTAGCTTCAGCCGTTCGAACGGCGATGAAGCGCCAGTTTTGTAAGTGAAAAGACGTCGGTGCGCTTGTGCCTATTTGCACCAGTTCGCGAATTTGGTCGTCCGTCAGCGTAGCTGTAGTGTCGTAGTACTTCGCGGAACTACGGCTCAGGATCGTGTCAATGACAGCGTTGGTCATAATGTTAATATAAAGTGGCTAATAATTTATTTCAAGCAAAATTATCCCACGGAATGACCAACTTAACTGACCAGATTTGAAATGTATCGGGGACCAGTTAGAATTCAGAACTTTATTGACATTTCGCTTACCAAGCGATAGAAGCTACGCAGAATTGAATCCGCAGTCAGGAGGTTATTTTTTTAAGGATATCAACAGCAAAATCTATTTCATGTTCATTCAACGCAGCGAATCCAAAACGGATAGCATCATGACTTAAATCTTTGTCTCTAAAATAGCCCCTTCCAGTAAATTGCAATCCCATACTGGCCGATTTATTAATAATATTGGCAAGCTGATAGTTTTCATTAAATTTCAGCCAAAGCGCCATGCCTCCTTGTGGTTTCTTAAAATCAACCAGGTGGGACAGTTCATTTGTGATGAGGTTTGCAGCATAGTTACACCTATCCCGATAAAGCTTATTCGCTTTCATGATAAACCTGGAAAACTCACCACTTTGCATAAGCGATGCGATTATTTCCTCCGTTAAAACATCGCCCCTTAGATCAATTAGTGTTTTTAATTTAATGGCACTACTCAAAAAATCGGAAGTTGATATCATATACCCAATCCTGAAATTAGGTCCTAATACTTTAGTCAACGAACCTATATATATCACATTACCCCCATGTGCTCCGCTGGCAAGGGGTAAATATGGGCTATATTGATATTGAAAGTCATAATCGTAATCATCTTCAATAACAGTTAACTGATGTGTCGTTATGATCTCTAATAATTTTGTGCGGCGTGGCGAACTAAGCGTAACAGTTGTCGGATGATGGTGGTGCGGAATGATATACAGCAGTTTTATTTTATTTCTTAATAATGCATCTTCTAAGGCATTAACATCTGCTCCGTCATCATCCACTGGAATGGTGATTAACTCAGCGCCTAATTGCCTGAAGATAGCATCTGCAAAAAAATAGCTGGGGGTGGTTACTAAAACTTTATCGCCCGGTTTTATTATCATTGATGCGGCAATATAAATAGCCATCTGAGCACCCCTGGTAACCATTAGGTTTTCCGGCTCAATATTAAGCCCACGGGTATCATTTAAAAATAATGATAACGCCTCTTTAAAAATCGAGCAGCCGTCAATATTTAAGTTTGACGAAGTCTTTTTGAGATGCTGGTGGGTAAGAAGCCTTCGATATTCGCCTGAAAACCGTTCGATAGGGAATATATTAACATCAGGAAAACCGTCATTTACTAGAACCTTAAAGTCAGCAGTGATTGTTTTTAATAACGGTACATGCTCCAACCTGTCAAACGACAGTATTGATTTCGCCTTATAACTTGATTTCGCCTTGTCCGCATAGGTTCGTGGTTTTATAATAGGCAAAAGGGTTGACACCCTATACTCTTTTCTTTCTTTACTGATGATCCAATCCTCAGTTATTAAATCATTATAGGCAGCCATGATCGTTTTTCGGTGAAGCTCAAGTTCTGCGGCTAGTACGCGTGCACTGGGCAGTTGCACCCCTGGCAATAGAATACCTTTTTGTATTAAAAGCACCAACTGCGAAGCAATTTGCTTGAATACCGCTTCGGTACTGTTTCTATCAATCCTTAACAGCGTTTTAAAAGGCAGCATAAATAAACAAGACAAGGTTTTTCATAGTAGTACAAATTAGCTGGTCACTCCGAATACAAAAAACTGGTACCCGAATTGTTAAATGGCCGTCTTTAAGTTTGTTGAATACAAAGATACCATATTCAGAAAATTAATTCTGTGATGATTTATGCGAGACTTGAAAAGGAAGTTGAATATCGTCATAATGATTTAAAAATACCAGGATGAAAAATTTACTAATCATTAATGCAAGTCCGAGAGGTGAAAGATCCGTCACTAGAAAACTTACTAGTTTGTTTGCCACGAAATGGATTGAAACTCATCCGGACTACGCCATCCATCATCGCGAGGTTGGTCAGGATGCCATTCCCCATGTATCCGAATTGTGGATTGCCGCGGCGGCTAAACCAGCCCGGTTAAGGACAGAAGAAGAAGCCAATGAACTCAAACTTAGCGATCTGCTCATTGCTGAAATTAAAGCGGCCAATGTGATTGTTTTAGGAACGCCGATGTTCAATTGGTCGATTCCGAGCGCCTTAAAAGCTTATTTAGACCAGGTAATAAGGGCTAACGAAACTGTTAAAATGAGGCCTGATGATCCCCAAAACCCTTACAGAGGTCTATTGAAGGATAAAAAAGTTTACATGCTTTTTAGCAGGGGTAACGCAGGCTATGAAAAAGGCGAATATTTTTCCCACATGAACTTCCAAGCCGGCTACCTTAAAACGGTTTTCAATATCATGGGCCTGACCGATATTCAGGAAATAGCATTAAACGGAAGCGCGTTTGACAAACGCATATATGAGCAGTCAGCAAAAGCGGTTGATAAAAAGATCGCGGAAATGGCTTCAATTGACAACAATGTAACCTAGTATGGCCTTACACTTGGTGTCGCCCGCCTAATTAAATGAAGCCCGATATTCCAGCGGGGAAATAGCAACTTTCCGTTTGAACAGCTTATTCAATGATTGCGGCCTTTCAAAGCCGAGCTGGTAAGCGATTTCGCTGACTGATAGCTGTGAAGTGCTTAAGAGAATCTTGGCTTCTTCCAGAATTTTATGCTGAATGTGGCTTTGCGCACTACTACCCGAGGTTACCCGTAGCGTGTCACTAAGGTAATTAGCGGACATATTGAGTGTGTCTGCCAGGTATTGAACGGAAGGCAGACCATATTTAATGACCAGGTTTTTTGTATAATAATCATCCAGCAGTTTTTCAACCTGGACCAGCAGTTGATCGTTTTTAGCTTTTCGGGTAATGAACTGCCGGTTGAAGAACCTGTTTGCGTACACCAGCAACAGCTCGGTATAGGTGACGATCGCCTCCTGGCTGAACATATCTATGTTAATATGATACTCGCTTTCGATCCCGGCCATAATAGCGTTAATATGAACCTGCTCCCTGTCCGAAAGAAAAAGTGCTTCGTGTATTGCATAGTCAAAAAAACCATACCGTTTAATTTTAAGTGCCAAAGGAAAAGAAGCTAAAAAGTCCGGGTGAATAAGCAGCATATATCCCTCTTTCGCATTTTCGGAAGCACGCTGTACGCTGATGATTTGCCCTGGCTTTATGAACAGCATGACGCCCTCATTAAAATCAAATTGCAAAGGCCCGTAACGGATAACACAGTCAGCATCCTGCTTTATCGTAATGCAATAAAGGTTCATGACCAATGTTATCTCGCTCGGCGGATTAATGTATTTAACTTTCGAAAAATTAATGATACTCATTAAGGGATGCTCCGGTTTTTCAAGCCGAAGTAAAGAATGATAGTCATTAACTGAGTTAATCGCCTTGAAATGCTGTTTGGAGGCTTTCATTTTCTACGCAGTTACCTGTTTAAATCCTCCACCGATGGGTATTGATATGGTTTGTGCGAGAAGATGAATTTGACACGGTCGCTTTCTGTATAACGGTTACCCTTACTATCCAGGGGCCACTCTCCTACTTTGATTCTGTACGAAAATTTTGTTTTGTCCTTCGGGTCCAGGTCAGCTATATATTCTACCCGTTCCAATTCACCCCGCGCCTGCGCATCATAATCATAGTAGAAATTCTTCAATTTATAGGTGATCAATACAAAATGTTCTTGCGCAGTATGGTGCTTAAAATAGCTTTGCGTGCTTGCAAAAGCAGCGGAATCCCCGTACAAAACGGATATCGTACTCTCATCCATATTGATAAATGCAGTCATTTGAACGCCGGCTGTTTGTAATACTTCGGCTGCTGTTGTGGGTTTCGGAGTTACCTGGCCGTTGCATGTGCCGACTGCGGCGAAAACGAGTAGTAAAATTGACATTGCTTTCATGATTTTTATTTTTAATGGTTAATAATTTATGATTTGAGTGTTTGTAAATGGAGCGCCGCCAGTTGGCTATCCGATCAATTCGCGGAGAATAATACCTGATTATTTGGGGACCGGTTCGCGCTTGCCAATATTCATCAGTACCACAGCCAGCAAGATCATGAAGACGCCTGTCCATTGCAGCCCGCTCACCCGTTCGTTGATCAGAAAAAATGCCATCAAAACGGAAACAGGTATCTCCAGTGACACGATGATCGCTCCCAAACCCATGTCTATAAGCGGCATCCCCCGCGTCAGCAGGATGGGTGGCAGGATAGTTCCAAAAAGAGAAAGTAAGATTCCCCAACGCAAAAAGATCCTGAACGAAAAGTCCAGGTTAATATGAGCATGAAAGATGACTATGATCATGATCAGGCCACCCGAGATCATCAACAGGCTTCTTTTCAGTGGTGGAAATTGAAGTCCTACGCTGTTCGATGAATACATCGTCGCCGTGTAGGCAAGGGCGGCCGACAAACCCCAGCCAATACCAGCCCAGCTGACCCTGATACTTTGCTGCCCGAGGGCGGTCGCTAAAACAGTTCCGCCCAAAATAATGATCACAGCGAGCAATTTCCTTGCTCCTGGTAGCTTTTTATGAATGATCATTTCAACGATCACCCCCATCCACACGCTTTGCATAAGCAAAACAATGCCGACGCTGACCGATACATATTGCATGGCCAGGTATAAGAAAACACTGGTCAATCCAAGTGACGTGCCGGCCAATACGAGCTTGATAGCGGTATAAGTTGTTGATTTAACTAATGGTGAGTGCTTTTTTCTCCCGAACTGGTTCAAAAGCAGCAAGCCAAATGCTCCCAGTACATATTGGGATAAAGTGACTTCTGCTGTGTTGAAGCCTTCACTATAGGCCATCTTCACAAAAGTCGTGAGCATACCATAACTGGATGCGCCAAGGGCTACGTAAATGCCGCCTTTGAGTTTATCGTTGATCATAGCAGGCAGGATGACACATTGATTGCTGATAATTCCTTGACGAGTTCGTTTACTTTTTGAATCGCTTCTGAAATAGTTGTTTTTAAACGCCCAGGGTCCTGTGACTCCCCGTCAATGGCCACCATACGGATGTCATTGACCCCCATTACCTGGAAAACGGTTTTTAAATAGGTGCTTTGGAAATTCATGTGTGCATTCGCTTGCCCCGGCTCATAACCTGTACCGCCCCTCGATAATAAAAGAAGCAAGGTTTTATTTTCTAACAAGCCGGTATAAGGATTAGCCGGATCTTCACGGTTGATCCTCCAGGTTTCGTTAACGCGAACTATCTGATCAATATAACCTTTTAGGACGCCGGGAACCGACCAGTTGTACATCGGTGAACCCAGGACAATGATGTCTGCGGCTTTCAGTTCAGTGATCAGTTCGTCGCTAAGGGCGAGCACGGCCATTTCTTCAGGTGTCCGAATAGCTTTAGGCTTCGCCGCAGCGGTAACCCAGTTCTCGTCAACATATGGAATATTGTGAAGCGAGAGGTCCCGGTGGGTTATTTGATCATTGCCAAAGCGAGCTGTCCAATCTTCAGCAAATGCGCTGGTCAGCATTCGACTTTTGGAAAGCACGGTTCTTGCACTGGCGTTTAGAATCAATATCTTTTTCATTGTCAGTAATATTTATTCAAAATTATCCGCTATTTGGATTATATTTACATACCAGTTTTCATAATAAACACGGCCCAGATGTTACCCTATAAAACGTTGATACAGGTTGACCGGAATTCATCGATTTCCCTGCACATACAGGTCTGCAATATTTTTATTTCGCTGATCACAGATGGCACGTTACAACCCTCGGACGTTTTGCCCAGTTCACGAATTCTTGCTGAGCTTATCGGCATTGCAAGAAATACGGTGAAACTGGCCTATGAAGAACTGATAAGCCAGGGATGGGCTGAGTCAGCCGAAAGGAAAGGCATTTTTGTTCTGTCCAAATTGCCGGTTCGTTCCAAAGCTCTTTCAATTGATGCCGGAATAAGTAAAAATGATACGGCGACATTTGATTGGAAGAAAGACTTCGGTAAGATATTACCGAACGAAAACCTACAGCAGATCAAGCTTGCTATAGACGACGGCTTTCCTGATGTCCGGCTTGCGCCGGTGGACCTGCTCATGCGCGAATACCGAAGCCTGTCCAGGCGGTACCAGGGCAAGAATTTTCTCAAATACAGCAATGCAATGGGCTCTGAAAATCTCAGGATCGCCCTTCAGCAATACCTCGTTCATAGCAGGGGGCTGAATACGACTACAGACAATATCTTGATCACTAAAGGTAGCCAGATGGGAATTTACCTGGCGGCCCAACTGCTTTTGCAGCCCGGCGACCAGATCGCGGTGGGGGTTTCCAACTATGGTTCAGCTGATGATACGTTCAGGTTTGCAGGTGCCAGGCTCCTCAGAATACCGGTTGATGACCAGGGTATGGATGTGGATGAGCTTGAAAAAAGACTGCGAAAAACTAAGGTCAAAGCGGTCTATATTATTCCCCATCATCATTTTCCAACTACGGTAACTATGTCGATGGAGCGAAGGATGAAACTGTTGAATTTGGCGAAGGAACACCGGTTCGCGATCATCGAAGACGATTATGATTTTGATTTCCATTACGATAACAAGCCTTATGTGCCATTGGCCAGCATAGATCACCATCATAACGTTATTTATATCGGTTCCATTTCAAAAACCTTCGCTCCCGCCTTACGTATTGGCTTTATGGTTGCCTCAAAAGGTTTTGTAGACTCTGCGGCGACCATACGGCAGCTAATCGACAAGCAAGGCGATACCTTGCTGGAGGAAGCATTCGCAGTCTTATTCAATGATGGTGAAATGGACCGGCATTTTAGAAAATCGCTGAAGATCTATAAGCAGCGACGAAATATATTTTGTGAGATGATCAAAGGTATTTTAAAAGAAAAAATCGATTTTAAGGTTCCGGAAGGCGGATTAGGGGTTTGGGTAAACTTTGATAACCGGATCGACCTGCCCGCATTATCATTGAGCGCAGGAAGAAACGGCCTTTATATTGGCAACGGCTCCTATTATCAAAATGAAACCTTTTCACCAAATGCCTTACGAATGGGATTCGCATCACTTCGGGAAAGTGAAATGGAGCAGGCGCTTTCGATCCTAAATAAATCCCTGCCAGTAGTTTGATGGCTGCCCCAACTGCTTGCGTTAAAGGAAACCAAAAGGATAATTTACAAACCAAAGGGCTTAAGTAATATTGATGCGAATGAAATGCCTTTTTATAATCATAGATCCGCAGAATGATTTTACTCATAAGGATGGTAATTACGCTACGCGACATGGTATCAGTCAGATAAATGATGCGATATCAAAGATAAATTTAGTGGCCGCTGCAAAGCATTTTAATACCGTTATAGTTCGTGCCGATTATCAACCTGAACAGTTTATACAGGGTGAATCAATGGCAATTCCGGGAACATTCGGACACGAGATCGATGCCCGCATTGCGCTTCAGGATACGACAACGATTGTTAGCAAGCCTGAACACAGTTGCTTCTCCTCGGCCGATTTCGTAGACATGCTGAAGAAAGAGCGTATCAACACGCTCGTGATCAGCGGCTTTTTGGCTGAATACTGCATCGAACAAACGGCGCTTGACGCTTTGGCTTCGGATTACCGGGTGATTTTAGTCAGAGATGCCATTGGGACGGGTGATGACGTCCAATACCGAAGGGTAAACTTGTTCAAAACATTACAAGAAAAAGGCTGCATCCTGTTGGACGCAGCCGATGCCTTACAATCTGACTTGTCTGCGAGGGATAACTTCTGATAAAAAATCAGGAAAATTATTTTTTGTCGCTATAAATATCGTCAAGGCCATTCGGGAATAAACTTCGCGCTACAGCGATCATATCCATCGCTTCCCGGATCAGTTTGATTTTGCCGTTTTCACTTACCAGTCTCCCCATATAGGTCTGGTGATAAGGCCTGCCTGTTTTGGTGGCAACAACATCAACTTCATATTCAGCGAAAACCTGGTCAGGTGTTTCAATAAGAATTTTTATGTTCTGAAATTTAAAGTCCTGAAAGGTTTGTGGAATGCCCTTAAAAAAGTTATGCAACACTTCATGTCCTTCCCAGTGCCAGTTTCTTCCTAAACTTGCGTGGTAGGGTAACTCCAGTGCGCCATCCTCGGTAAATAATTCCACCAATCGATCAGGATTGCCGATATTCTCCAAGTAAAGTAATAATAGTTCTTTAGCAGTCTTCATGTTTGTTAATTTAAAGGTACCGGCTTAACCGGTACCGCATTAATTAATTGGTATAAGCTGCCAGCCATTTCGCTTTAATGTCTGCCCGCGCCTGGATAAACTCTTTGTCAGTACCCTTAGCGATAGCATCTAATGGCATGCGTAAAGGACGTGTACCTTTTGGCATATTGACCAATTCAAGGATACCATCAGCGATTGTTTGGGGATCCATATTGAATTCCGCCATTTTACCAAAAAGAGCACCGCCTATAGCATTAAATTTATTAACAGACGCTTCTCCATATTCTGCAATAATCTCCGGTTTGTCAGCATGGATGCCCGCTTTAATGCCTGTATTCATTTCAGTTGGATAAACACCCGGCTGTATACTTACATTTTCAATCCCATAATCAGCTAATTCTTCCTGGGCACCTTCAGTGATCGTTTCAACAATAAACTTAGATGACAGGTACGGAACCATAAATGGAAGGGTATGACCGCTGGCACCAGAAGTGATGTTAATGATCAGCCCGTTCTTTTCTTTGCGCATGGAAGGAAGCACAGCCTGGTATGTCCGCAGTACGCTAAATGCGTTTACATCGAGCATCTGACGGAACTGATCCAATGAATAAGCTTCTAATAAGCCAAAACCAGCAACTGCTGCATTATTCACCAGCACGTCTATCTTTCCATACTTATTTAGGACCTGATCGATAGCGTTCTTTACAGAACTATCGCTGGTAATGTCGATGTTAACTACATCAATATTAGGTATTGCGCCTAATTCCTGTGCGACAGCCGCGTTTTTTCCGTCTACGTTGCGCATGCCGGCAATCACTGAATGACCTGCATTAGCTAATGTGATTGCGGTAAGTTTTCCAAAACCTGTACTTGTTCCGGTAATAAAAATGTTCTTTGACATGATTCGTGTTATTATTTGTTTTAAATATTTGACACGACAAAGTTCCGGAACAAGGGCTACCTGACCATTGATATGGAATAAGAAAATAATTGATATAGATCAAGACCAGCCAGTCGCGGAAAATGGCTTTAAATTGTTTCACCCGAAACGACGATCATTTTCGAATGGTTTGTGTCCTGATCCGGCTAAGGGTTTCCGGCGTCATGCCAAGGTAGGAAGCAATCATGCTTTGCGGTATTCTGCTTACAAAGCCCGGATATTTCTTGGTAAAAGACAGATACTTTTCTTCGGCTGTATAACTAAGCGTAGCATGAATACGATTTTGGGAGACAATGAAACTGCGCTGCAGGATCGCATTCACCATATCATTAAATGCCGGTATTTCCTGGCAGATCAACTCAAAGTTTTGATGGGTGAACAAGACTATCTCACTGTCCTCGACGGCATCTATGTTAAACTTTGACGGTTCGCCTGTCAGCAAGCTTTCCCGGTCGCCTGTCCACCAATTCTCAATGCTGAAACCGATGATATGTTCATTGCCCTTTTCGTCGACCGAATAGGTACGGACGCAGCCTTTAACAACAAAAGCATCATATTTCCAGACCTCGTCTGCCTGAAGCAAATACTGTTTTTTACGCAGTTTTTTTACTACCGCCAGTGAACGGATACGCTCCTTCTGTTCCTCACTTAAAACGATCTTACTATCTAGATATACCTGGAAGACATCATACATGAAGCGAAGTTATAAAACCCGCCGCAATCCTGAAAGTGTCCTGCGTCACGGGACATTCACAAAAGCGGACGGATATTTTTAAGCCAATAATTTGATTTAGCGATAAAATAAGTGCCTGTATAACAGCGAACTTATAAAGTTGTTGGGTCCAATGAATTTTGATATCTGGTATGTAAATTGGGTCCAGAGCGTATGTACCTTTGTGTAAATAAATCAGTAACAAACAATAAAAGATTATGAAAAATTCATTTAAAATACCCCAGTTTCTTTTACGTATAGCGTTAGGTATCGGGTTCCTTACAACCGTTTCAGACAGGCTCGGTTTACTGCCATCCGGGACCAGGAACATGGAATGGGGAGCATGGGACAAATTTATTGACTATACCGGAACGTTGATGCCTTTTTTGGACAGGCCGGCTGTAAATGTGATGGGTGGACTCGCTACGTTTTTTGAGGCTTCTATAGGCATACTATTAATCATTGGTTTCAAAACCCGTTATGTAGCGATCGCCAGCAGTGTACTTACCTTAATTTTTGCGCTTTCCATGACCATATTTTTAGGCATAAAGGCACCCATCAACTTTGCGGTGTTCTCGACCTGTACCGGTAGCCTGCTATTATCAACTATCCCGGTATACAATTGGAGCCTGGATAATTATAAAGAAAAATCACAATAATCCACTCCGGAGAATAAGCATCAATGCTTTTTCTTCAAAATCCCGTAAACATCATGAAAAAATATTTCATTCTCCTGGCGGTGATGCTGCCGCTCGGTGCATTTGCACAACTGGAAGTATACGACAGGTATACCCCGGGAGGAAAACATGAACCTAATATCAATTACTTTGGCGCTAAGAAACTGTCGGACCGGTTTTCACTCACCTACTTCGGATTGCTGGAGCATCAGTGGGGAGAGGCGCTGATAGGCGGCAGTTATGCACCGCTGCCATCGTTGATCCTGGGATTAGGCGCAGGGATTGAACATGGGTCTAGCAGTCCAAGGTATATTGCAAGTATCTGGACAGGAAATAAAACAACTACTTTTTCAGCGTTATGGGAGTTAGGTGCAGGGCCATCCAATTACTTGTATAAGGCCAACCTTTTCTATAAATATACCGACGTATTTACGGTCGGCCTAACCGCCTGGAGAAAACATGGAGTAGGTCCAAACTTCCGGTATACACTGCCCGTCATTAAGTCAACTGTTTGGGTGATGCCCGGCTATGACCTGGACGAGGATAAAACCAAGATCATGGCCGGCATAACCATTCCGATGCAGTAAGCGGTTAAAACGAGGCGCTCGGTACCTGGCACAAAAAAGGTTTTTACTGAATTAAGATAAGATCACGCTAAAATTAAACGATTTCAGAAAAACTTCATTGGACAGTTAAAGAATCAGGATATTCTATTAATAAACAGAGCTTTAAGCTCACTGGGCCGCTTTTTATTTTAGTACTGGGTCAGCATCCAAAAGGCAGGTATCGCTAAATTTGAAAAACATTGGCGTTTATACGAACTCATAAAAAGTGCCCAAAGTTGAAAAGGCATTTAAATAAATTTCAACAGCTATCAGATAAAAAAAAATGGAAACACGTATTAAAATTGACAAAGTAGAACCTACAGGCTACCAGGCCGTGTTGGGAATGGAAAAATTCATTGAAAGCACAAATCTGTCGAGGACGCATAAAGATCTGATCAAGATTCGCGCATCACAGATCAATGGCTGTGCATTCTGCATTGATATGCACACGAAAGAAGCCCGCAAAGCCGGGGAAACAGAACAGCGTATTTATGCGCTTAATGCGTGGAGAGATACCCCTTTTTTCAGTGAAGACGAACGTGCGATCCTGGCCCTAACCGAGGAGGTAACACTGATCAGCAAGCATGTGTCAGATGACACTTATACTGCTGCAGCAAAAGTATTGGATGAAAAATATCTGGCAGACGTAATTTTAGCAATAATCACGATCAATATCTGGAATAGAATTGGTATCACAACTCAACTGATTCCTGCTTAAATTAAGCCTTTTAACAATCTTTTGACGTTACAAGAAAGCCCTCTAAAGAGGGCGTTCTTGTAATTCGTATTTCTTAAGTCTCAGCGATGACTCATTCGGTTACCTTTATTGAAGGGAGTAGAAATCTAATTCCGTTTTAAACCCTTTCAGGATAGTTTGCATTGGCTTAATTGAACCCAAAACACGGCAAATCGCGTTTGCGCCTTCAATGGATATGAACAGGCGCTGTGCAAACTCTTCGGGATTGAGCTTGTCGGATAGCTGGCCGCAGTCAATACCTTCCTGAAGAATTGTACTGAATATTTTAATAGAGTATTCGATCATCGTCCTCACCTTTTGCTTAATGATCGGGTTTGTGTCATCTGATTCAACCGCGAGGTTAATGACAGGACAACCGCCATCAATTATCGAACTGATTGGATTTTTGACAAATTTCATGAAAGAAAGTATTTTGTCTTTCGGCGTATCGCCCTGTGCTATGGCGGCGTTTCGGGCGTCCACGATCCTGCCCAGCATATAATCTACGGTAGCGTACGATAATTCTGCTTTACCTGGGAAGATACCGTAAAAACTCGATTTAGAGAGGTTAGTAACCTTTAAAATGTCGTCGACCGGGGTACCTGCAATGCCACGTTCGTTGAACATTCCGGCTGCCTTTTCGATGATTATCTTGCGGTTAGCTTCTGATCTTAACATATTATAAACCTTTATAGTACAAATATATGGACTGTACAGTCCAAAAAGAAGCCCAACTGTCATTACAGAGTTAAATTCACAATTCTGGATAAATTACAGGAATAAACATTTGGATTTACTGGACTAAATAGTCTACTTTTGTTGCTATCAAATGCCTTAAACCAAAATAACTAAGCTAAAGCTGGACGGATTTGGTTAAAATCACAAAATAACTGTACCACATAGTTCAATAAGATTGGATTAGTCCGTGCAGGATATTTGAATACCACAGGATAAAAAGTCCTGTTTTTTTTGATTCACAACTGTACTATTTAGTCCAGTTTATAATTTACGAACATATAGAATAAATCAAGATGAAAACAATTAAAGAAAGTAACAAGAGAATGAGTACAATTCTGGCTTTCGCCTTAATTCCTCTATCCGGGTTCGCAACGGACATTTACATTCCATCGCTGCCGAGTATGGCGGGACAATTACATGTATCATCACCGGCCGTGCAATTATCGCTGGTGTTATTTTTTGTTAGCTCCGGCATCAGTCAATTATTCACAGGTGCCATCCTTGATAGTTTTGGGCGTTACAGAGCCAACCTTATCGCCCTCGTCATATTCGCAGCGGCGAGTTTCGCCATTGCTTTATTCCCATACCTATATGTGCTTTATGCGATGCGTATCGTTCAGGGTATCACAATTTCCTTAATTGTAGTTGGGAAACGTGCCTTTTTCGTCGATATATATTCCGGTGAAAAACTAAAGCATTATACCAGTCTGTTTGTCATCATCTGGTCGACGGCTCCTATCCTGGCACCCTTCATCGGCGGCTATCTTCAAAATATATTTGGCTGGCAGTCTAACTTCTATTTTTTAGGCATACTTGCCGTTTTGTTTTTTATACTGGAAGTTATATTCAGCGGCGAATCCCTAAAACATTTTCATCCCTTCAAAGCCAAACACATCCTTGATGTCTACGGCTATATGTTGCGTACCTGGGATTTCGCGCTGGGCCTCGCTATACTTGGATCTTGTTACGGCCTTATCGTGATGTATGGTATGGCCAGCCCTTTCATTATACAGCGGGTGTTTCATTTATCACCGGTAACCACCGGCTACAGCTCCTTGCTTTCCGGCGCATCGATCATGCTTGGGGGTACCCTTGCCAAAGCGCTCATCAAGGTCCCTATCCCCAGTAAGGTCCCAATTGCGATTAGTTCTATGGGTGTGTTTTCGATTCTGATGCTTGTATCAGGAATGTTGAACGCGAATATTTACCTGATGATCGCGCTGACGATTGGTTTGCATACCAGCGTGGGTTTTGTATTTAACGTCATTTATGGTTTCTGTCTCGGCCGCTTCTCTAAGAATGCGGGTACAGCAGCGGGCCTGACTGGCGGAGGTATGTACATTGCCAGTTCGGCGATCAGTTACACTATGGTAAACCTGTTTGGAATCCGCACG
This sequence comes from Mucilaginibacter sp. RCC_168, assembly GCF_041355315.1. NCBI lineage: Bacteria > Pseudomonadati > Bacteroidota > Sphingobacteriia > Sphingobacteriales > Sphingobacteriaceae > Mucilaginibacter > Mucilaginibacter sp. RCC_168. Next base: position 194,070 of record NZ_JBFUPN010000003.1, on the reverse strand, counting down.
CAAACGATCCTTGGATCAGCTAACATCACCGGAGTTGTCTTGGTTTTCATCCTTTTCCTTGCCTTCAGTAAATTCAGGAACCGCTATCTGAAAGAGGAAGCGGCAGCTCCTGATCCCGTTTTAGCCTCCTGAGCAGCACAATTTGCAAACCCGATCTGGAACCTCTCGGGAAGTCATTGTCGCTCAACGTGGCCAACTGGACAGTGAGCTGGAACTTACAGCAATAAAAAAGAACAAACTAATTGCCTATGTAGACTTACAGAGGCATATGGTTTGATGAACCAGCCAATGCCTGAAGGGCTCAGCGGCCGATCTGGATCAGGCGTTTTCTCAAATCTGGGTCAAAATCGGAGGAATATGTGTGCCTAGTTTAGGTTTTTAATCAACCAATTAAATACCAGCTAAAATTATGCACCATATTTTTAAACTTATGACAAAGGACGTCAGAGACGTCTTTCTTAAACTGCTGCTTTGTTTTTCTCTATTGAATATCGCAGCACCTGCACATGCCCAACTTGAGATCTACGGTAAATTCAAGGCCAAAGGGGCTTTTGAGTCCGTCATCGACTATAACGGCACTAAAGTCATCAATGATAAATTTTCCATTATATATTTCGGACTTATCCGAAAAACATGGGGACAGGCACTGATCAGTTTATCCTATTCACCAACTAAAAGCACCAGTATTTCTGCTGGTATGGGCATGGAACACGGGTCTAATTCACCGAGATATACTGCAAGTTTTTTCACGAAAAGTGATCATACAACTCTTCTTGTTTTAGGTGAATTGGGTAGCGGAAAGAGCAATTACCTATATAAAATGAACCTATTTCATCAGTATACTGATCAATTCACCCTGGGAGCGACTGCCTGGCGATACCACGGCCTTGGGCCAAACTTCCGATGGTTGCTTCCGCAGCTTCAAACAACCATATGGGCATTGCCAGCCTACGATCTTGATGCGAAATACGGAAGGTTCATGCTCGGGGTCAGTTTAAAAATTTGATGCCCTGCATAAACGGATGTTTCAATCTGGACCATGCGCTATATACGTTTTGGGTCAATTTCTGAGGGATTGAGATGAATAAATTCGAATAAAAATTAAAACAATGAATAAAGAAAATCCTTTGAAAATCCCGCAGCTGCTTTTAAGATTAGCGCTGGGCATCACTTTTTTAACACCCGTGTCCGATAGATTAGGTATTCTTGGGCCCAAGGGTACAGGTAATATTGAATGGGGAAACTGGCATAATTTCATTGACTACACGGCCAAGTTAATGCCCATTTTCGAACGGCCGGTGGTTAACATTATGGGAGGTATCGCGACTGTATCAGAATTAATCATCGGAATTTTACTGATTATTGGTTACCGGACAAGGAATGCTGCTGCCGGCGCTTGTCTGCTCACGCTGACTTTCATAGTTTTTATGGTGTTATCCATTGGCATACAAAAACCTATTAATTACGGTGTGTTTACCGCGACGGCTGCCGGCTCCCTTCTGGCGAGGATTCCAAGCTATGAATGGAGTGTCGACCGGTTATTGGCGAAGAATTGAGTTTGATAAAGTCCTTTTAGAACTAACCAAGTACCCGGAAGGGCTTGGTTAGCTCTGGCAACTGCTCATAAACACAGAACTACCTTAACATTAACATACCAGTTTATACCCAATACCCCTTAGGCTGATGATTTGAATATCAGGGCAATCAATTAACATCTTCCTGATATGCGACATAAAGACATCCATGCTTCGGTTATTGTAGAAATTGTCATCGCCCCATATTTTCATTAGCGCGTCCTGACGGCGAAGTACGTCATTCTTACGCTCAATCAGCATTTGCAAAAGGGAGCACTCTCTAAAAGACAGGGAATGTTCTGTGAGGTTCGTCACGAGTATTTGATTCTTGGTGTCCAACATGCAGGTTCCAAAAGGTAGCTTGTCGTCCACGTTTGCAGCAGGTCCGGATTTGCCGAACCTATGCAACAATCCTTCAATTCGGATGAGAAGTTCTTCCATACCAAATGGCTTTTTCAGGTAATCATTTCCACCCGATTTAAACCCTTTAACCACATCGGCCGGCAGCGTTTTAGCACTTAAAAAAATGATTGGCGAATTCGGATCACGGGCCCGTAATTCCGCCGCAATGATATAGCCATCCTTTCCCGGTAACATGATATCCAGGATAATAAGGTCAGGGGCGAAACTATCGAACGTTTTCATAACATTCAATCCATCGTCCACAACAGTAACCGCATATCCGCTTGATACCAGACCATCGCTAACAATATGAGCGAGGAAAGGCTCATCTTCTGCGTAAAGTATTTTAATCTTCATTTTGCTACCGGAAGTGTAATAATAAAGTTAGCGCCTTTACCAGGTGCGCTGATAACTTTTATGTCCCCACCGTGGCGTTTTAGGATTTGCCTGACATAATATAACCCTAAACCCGACCCCTTAACCTGATGAATTTCACCCTTCCCCGGTATTCTGAAAAAACGATCGAAGATAACCTCATGATACATCTCGTCTATACCCGGGCCGTTGTCTTTAATATTAATGACAACATGATCTTCGGCTTGTTTAACCGAAACCTTGATCAGCGTTGGCTTGATCCCATATTTGATCGCATTATCAATGAGGTTATATAAAATATTACTTAGATGAATTGGGTCGGCTAGTACAAAATATGGCTCATCGGTTTCTTCGATTTCGATTGAGGTGTCAAACTTTGCCATTTGCAGGTTCATTGCAGCAGCCACTTGTGCCAATCCTGCCTGCACTTCGTACAATTGCAGGTTTAGAGGTGTTTCCTGTGTTTCCTGCTGATTGATGTTCAGCACCTTCTCGACCATTAGGTTCAGCCGCTGTAATTCGAACCGTCCAATGTCAATGTAATTTTTGAGCTTTTCAGGATCGCTCGTCAGGCCATATTTGCCAATGGATTCCAGCGCAATGCTGACGGTTGCGATCGGCGTTTTAAACTCGTGGGTCATATTGTTGGAAAAATCGGCCTTGGCATTCGCATACAACTGCTGCTTGCGATGAAGATTTAAAATGTAATAAAAAGCCAGGCCAGTCAGCAAAACCATTAACACAGCTGATAGCACATGATAACGCATTTTGTACCAGACATCAGGATTAAGGGAAATTAGGATTAGCTCGTACTGATAGTGATGTTTGAAGTTATAAGAGTGCTTTGCGCTATAATACTCCGCATGAGTATGAGGTGGTAATGTGTTCACAATTTGGCTTCCTGCTACAAACGTGCTGATGCGGTAATAAGGTGTCGCATCAACCCCCATCACCTTCAAATGATGAGCGATAGATTTAAGCATGCGTGGCAGTGCGATGGTGTCTTTCTTCAGTACAGCTAACGGGGTCAAACCAAGTAATTCAGGTGCTACCTCTCGTCGAGACTTCGATGGCGTATCACTTACTTTAAAATCCATGTTCACGTGCGTAGAATGGCCTTCCAGATTGATGGTAAAATTGGCATCGAGCCCATAAATATTCATGTTATCATAAGCCATCCGGATTTGCTGCCATTGGGGCGATAAGAAAAACGATTTCATCTGACGTTCATTACCAATTGGTCTCAATGACGCCAAGGCAAGGTATAAATTGGTTTTAGCCTGCTCATTCACCATTTCATCTATCTGTTGAATTAGCTGCTGTTTTTGTGTCTGAAAAAGCTGGTATAACCATGCAGATTGCAGCGCGATCGATGCAATTAGTGCAAGAGTAATCAAAGGGTAGGTAAATGACGCTTTCAACCAATTCATATTCCAAAGGTCCTCATTTTCTGCTGCCCGGCAGGCATGCCGTGGTAAGATTTAACCGTATTTAACTCAACTTAACCCCTGTTTAGGTTCTGCCGGCATACGTTTGCAGCATAATTAAATTTATGAAACGAATCCTATTTATTTTGATAATTTTCTGGCCACTGCATTTGCTGGCGCAGCACAAACTGATTGGTACAATTGTCGACGCAGAGGCGAGACCACTCGACGCCGCAACAGTGTCACTTTTACATGATGGAAAAGTGATCAGTAAGCAGTTTGCACAGCTTGGAAAGTATACTTTTGATGTGGATAAGCAATTAAATTATCAATTATTGGTATCACTTGTCGGTTATAAATCTCAGACAGTCGAAATCCGGTATCCCTTTCCACCGGAAACAACGGTACTGGTGACCGAAAGGAAACAGCTGGCCGAGGTTATTATAGCTTATAAAAAACCTACAATTGAGCGGAAAGCCGACAAGGTGATTTTCAATGTGGAAAAAAGCTCTGTGGCGGCGGGAGGCACACTCCTTGAAGCGATAGCTAAATCGCCAGGCGTTCAGGTCACCTCCACGGGCGGGATATCTGCCTCCAATAAGGGCGTGACCGTTTATATGAATGATAAACCGGTCCGATTAAGTGGAGATGACTTGTCGACATATTTAGCAAGTATTCCGGCGGACCAGATCAGTAAAATCGAAATTATGTCGAATCCTTCCGCAAAATACGAAGCTCAGGGCGGAGCGGTAATAAACATTGTGTCCAAAAAAATAACAGGCGAAGGATTGAATGCGAATATAAACGGAAGTTATACGCAGGGACATGTGGCTTCGGGAAGAGCAGGTGGCTTATTGAATTACAGCAAGGGCAAATGGAATATTTTCGGAAACTACAGCTACTCAGACCGGAATCAGCACCGGGCGATAACCAACGACATTTTATATGAACAGCCAAGTAATAATTCTTACTGGAATATTGACAAGGTATTACTGCCAAAAACGAGAACGCACAATTATTCTTTTGGATTTGACTACAATCTCAGCCCAAACCAGGTGTTTGGGGTTTTGGTTACGGGAAATAATAACACGAACGCAAACAACAGTTTGGCGCTGACGACCGTAACCAATGGTCATAAAACTGACCCTGATTCGCTATTGAACACGATTAACCATAATACGGGGAATACCGATCAATACAGCTTCAACCTTAATTATAAAATAAAACTCAGTAGTCACCAGGCAAGTCTGAACGCAGACCTGGATTATGTGCCGTATCATACCTCCGGTTTACAGTCAGTCAACAATACTTCAATCAATTCTGCCGGAATTTTAACGTCTGCACCTTACCGTAGTCTTTCCCCATCCCATCAGGACATTGATATCTGGTCAGGTAAAGCAGATTACGAAATGCACTTCAATTCACGGTTCTCGCTTGAATCAGGTGTGAAATACAATTCAATCACCACACGTAATAAATTTGATTTTTTTGATACATCCTCTGGTGAGCGCGTTTTCGACGCTGGTAAAAGCGATTTTTTCAAATACATGGAGCAAACTGCGGCGGGTTATGGTGCTTTGACCGGGCATATTGGGAAGCTTGACATTAAAGCCGGTCTCAGGGCTGAACAAACTTATACAACAGGCATTTCTTACGCGGCTGATTCCATTAATAAAAATAGTTATCTACGCTTTTTCCCAAGCGCGTTTCTCTCATACCGATTTTCTGACGAAAATGTACTCGGCTTCAACTTCGCCCGACGAATTGACCGCCCGGGTTACTCGCAACTTAATCCGGCGAAAGTTTATGCCAGTCCTTATGCCTATTCAAGTGGCAATCCGTTTCTTTTATCCGCCACCTCAACGAACATGGAGCTGAATTATACTTTTAAATCACAATATACGGTAACTGCAAGTTATTACGGCGTTACCAACTTAACCAATCAGGTCACTGTTCAGGATAACTTGAATCAAACTTTCTTTACCACATGGCAGAACACAGGTAACATACGGGACATCGGAGTACAATTTATGACAACGACCAATCCTACAAGCTGGTGGGAAATTAATAATTACCTGGATGGTTATGCACGAAAACAAGACTTGAGATACCTGACCGGTCACATCGAAAATAGTTTCCATTTTTATCTCAAAACCGACAACGCACTGACTATTTCAAAAGATCACGGGTGGAAAGCGCAGGTAAGTGCGTGGTATTTGGGGCCTTTACAGCAAGGGACCTATCACTTCGGTAAGACATGGGATGTAAGCACTGGTATTAGCAAGTCATTATGGAATAACACAACTATCGTAAGGCTGGCGGCAAATGATTTGTTTTTCAGCAATCCGATTCATATAAAAGTAAACTATTTGAATCAGCATACAGCCTTCATTTATAAAAATGATTCCCGAAACGTGCTGTTAAGTTTCACTTACAAAATTGGTAAAAATGTCAACGAAGCACGTAAACGACAAACGGCATCCGAAGATGAGAAACAGCGTAATCATTAATTACTAATCTCCTTTTCACAGGAGTCTCAAACCAATTGCAGCTTATATCAGCAATACCGTTACTTTCCAGGAAATGGCAACGGCTTATCAGCATGATGAGTTAAGCTTCCTTTTTGTTACGTTCATTGATTATAGTATGTTGAACAACAACTATTAGTATCATTATGCTCAGGATTGGATAGAAACCAACGTTTTGCCAAATAGAGCCAACATTCAAATATTCGATGATCTTTATTTCCGGACCGGCCTTTGATATTTGAGTGTTAGTATAAAACAACAGTAACCATCTATCATAATTGATCAATGGAGCGCCAGTTGTAATAAGTCCAAAGCCTGAATGATCTCGGTTTTGTTTAACGATGCAAAACCAAGCCTGAGACCATTTGGTTTAAAAGATTCATTATGATAAAAAGTTCCATCAGCAATCTTTAAACCTTTGTTACCAGCAGTTTTGGATAGCTGCCGTACATCTATATTCGAATCGAATTCTGACCATACTGCAAGACCTCCTTCCGGAATTTTAAACGAAATCCGTTCTTTGAAATTAGACTGCAATATACTGCAAAACAAGTCCCTGCGTTCGATATATATTTTGAGGGATTTACGGAAATGCCTTTCCATTTCTCCGTTCTCGTAAAGCAAGGAGAAAGCCTCTTCCAACAGTGAATCTCCCTGTTTATCGATCATCTGTCTTAAAGAGCAGGCTGCGCCAACGAACTCTGGTTCGGCAATCAAATAACCTAAGCGCAATGCGGGCGCAAACGTTTTGCTGATCGATCCGATATAAATAACGTTATGACCATGGTCGATGCCTGCTAAAGGAACAAAGGGTTTGTGATTATAATGAAAATCAAAATCGTAGTCGTCTTCTATAATAGCGAAGCGGTATACCTTGGCCAACCTAAGAAGCTTTAGTCTTCGTTCCATACTCAGGGTTACAGTCGTCGGAAAGTGATGGTGAGGAATGACGTACACTGCTTTAATGGACTTTCGTTTCAACTCTTCCTCGAGTAAATCGACGTTCATGCCGTATGCGTCGACAGCAATTCTAAGCAATCGCGCACCTGCAAATTTGAAAGTTTCATCTGCATGCCGGTAGTTTAGATCCCCAACTGCGATCGTATCATACTTGGTAATCAACAATTGCGCTGACAGGTATATACCCATCTGGCTTCCTTTCGTGATCAGTATATTTTCCGGTTTAACCTTAAGACCCCGCGTTTCCGAAAGATAGCGGCAAAGAGCGGCGCGGAGGCGGTCAGAACCTTGTGGATAGCCATACCTCAGAAAACTTTTTCCGATCAGCTTTTTAGATATACTCCGATATTCACGCATCAAAAGATCCACTGGGGTCAACCTTACGTCCGGGAATCCCTCATCTATGGCCAATAGCTGATTACGGATATTTTGTCTTACTATTATTCCTTCAAATGGATTATTCCAGGCGAACGAAATTCCTGGAACATCAGCCGCACTTTCCAGGTCTAAGATCTTCTTTTTTGAAAGTACTGGTAATTTTGATTGTACAAATATGCCTTTACGCGGAATCGATTCCGCCCAACCCTGTGACACCAATTCGTCATAGGCCATTTTAGCAGTGTTACGGTTCAGTCCAAGTAACTTAGATATGATCCTGGTACTGGGTAATGAATCTGCCGGTTGATGGGTTCCATTGGTAATCAGGTCAATAAAACTGTTGCATAATTGGATATATACCGCAACACCCGATTTCCTGTTGATTTGGATAAGCGATTTATAAGGCAACATTTTCCATTTGACGTTTCAGTGGTTTCTTCTCCTACTGTCAGGTCAGATAGTTAAGTTACAGGACGGACGGCAGGATAATTTTATACCAAGGTATTCCTTTTCTGTAGGTAATTAGCGGCCCAGTTACGAAACGTTGCATGGCCCAGATAAACATGTCTGCCATTAAGATATAAATGGCTTTGTTAATAAATCGCCTTCATGATGTGGCTTTGCCTTGTCCACAAGTGTACCAGCGAGATCAGTAAAGAGTACACGCTCCCATTACATGCCTTTGTCCTAAATTTATTCCGACCAGGGCGAATGCAAAATTAGATCGCAATAATCCTTTTTTTCAAACCCGGGAATCATACAGGCACAAATGTCCGAATTGATGCTTCCATAAGTGGTGTGCGGTTTATGTTTAAACCCATCAAAAAAAGTAATTATCATGTTTTTCTTTAGTTCATTTCGCGGAAATTGTTTAACAATTTCTTCGCGGTCGGTAACTGATAAATGATCATAGCCTTTGCCTATAACATCCAGAGCTGCCCCGTAGTTGAGTAACGCGACTTCGGGCTCTTTGTATTCTGCAATACCAGGCGACGTGTGCAATGCGATAGTGTCCCAGACCAGTTGGAGCGAATGTGGTGAAACACCATAACCAGTCAGGAAATCGCGGGCGGCATTTGCACCGTCAACTTCAAATCGCTTATCATCGCTGCGGTAGTGCGCCGTTAAGCCCAGGTCATGAAACATGGTACTTACATACAAGAGTTCCGGATCGTAACGAAGTTTGTTTTGCTTACCGTTAAGCGCAGCGAAAAGAAAGACCCGTAAGGTGTGGTTGTACAAAAGCTCGCTGCCATGTTCGCGCAATAATTCGGTTGCCTGACTGGCCATCGCGCTGTCGGGGATTTTGATACCCGCTATCGTTTTACCTGAAATTGCCATTTTCATTGATTTTTGGTTAAACTAATTTTTTAATAAGCTGCTGTCTTTGTCGAAATACCTATACGGTTCAGGAAATTCATGTGACAGATGCAGACGATGATATCGGCTATCTCTTTTTTTGTAAAATGCGCCAACAGCTTTTCATAAGCTTCGTCTGAAACCCCATGGTTGAAAATATAGGTTACTTCCTCAACTACTTCCAGAACGATCCGCTCGATATCAGTAAACAAGGGGCTTTCCTGCCAGGCGGATAAAGCGAACAGGCGGCGGGACGTCTCTCCATGCTTTAAAGCATCTTCAGTGTGGTAGTCGATGCAAAAGGCGCATTTGTTGATCTGCGAAACCCTGACCTTGATGAGGTCTATCAGGCTTTTAGGTATAGTTGATTCATAAAGGCGTTTGTCCATTCCGGAGAGCAGATCCCAGTAGAGGGGCTCTTCCTTCCATACATCGAGTCGATGTGCGATTACTTTTTTCATGATTTTCTATTTTAATATTGTATGCCTGGTTATTCGCTCCAGGGTGAATGCAGGATGCAATCACAAAAGTTTTTACGATGAAAGTTCGGGATCATAAAGGCGCATACATCTGCTTTAATGTTGCCGAATGTTGTTTCAGTTTTATGTTCGAAACCGCCAAAGAAAGTCGGGATTATATTTTTCTTGAAATCATTGCGAGGAAATGCCTGGATGATCTCTTCCCGGTCCTTGGCGCTTAGATTTTCATAGCCCTCTCCCATCACGTCAAGACCCACACCTGAATACATCAAGGCTACTTCGTTTTCTTTATGTTCGGCGACACCTATAGTGGTATGCAGTGCGATGGTGTCCCAAACCAACTGTAAGGACTCCTTAGGCAATCCGTGGCTTTTCAGGAAATCGCGTGCGGCGTTGGCACCATCTACCTCAAAACGAAGGTCGGGGCTGCTGTAATGTTTAGTTAAGCCCAGGTCATGAAATACGGAGGCGACATAAAGTAGTTCGGCATCATATTCCAGGCTGTTTCGTTTTCCATTAAGTGAAGAAAAAAGAAAAACCCTTAAAGAGTGATTATAAATGAATTCGGTTCCGTGCTCTAATAAAAGTTCGGTCGCCTGGGTGGCGATGGCGCTATCCGGAATGATGATCCCAGCTAAAGATTTTATTGTGTTGACTGACATTTCTTATTTGTTTGTACAAAAGTAGCCCAGTCAAAGCGAGCCTAAAATGTCAAAATCAGTCCATCACATGTCAATAATTACTATGCCGGTATCACACGCCCATATTTAAAAAAAGTGTGCGGTAATCCTGCGGGGATAATTGAGCATTCTTCTTAAAAAAATGGCTGAATTGATCAGGGGTAGAAAAATGGAGCTGATACGCTATTTCTTTAACAGGTGCGGAGGAAAACTGCAGCGATCGTTTGGCTTCAGCGATCAACTGTCCATTAATGAGGTCCTTGGCACCCCTTCCGCAGCACCTTTTCGTAAGCTCTGTCAGCGTGCGAGCGGATATGCCCAACAGGCTCGCATATTCCGCCACTTCATGGGTGTCGTGATAATGCAGACTAATTAGTTCTAAAAACTTTCGATACGTCTTGTTCTCAAAACTATCGAAGCCTTTGGCCAGCGCCGTATGTATATTAGCCATTTTGATCATAATGATCTTCAGATAGGCGGCCATCGCATCCAGCTTGTTGCTATACTCTTCTTTCGAAAATTCTCTGTATAACTGCTGAAATAAAAAAACTAACTCCCCGTGATCCTCGTCGCCCAAAGGCAGGTTTTGATTAGCAGCGGCGTTATTGAATAATACGGCCTTACAATTACTGGCACTTGGAGGAGTTTTCTCCCAAAAGCAGTCACCAAAGCTGAGATCATAACCTTTAAACCCTGATTTGGGCTGGAAGCTTAATATTTGTCCTTTAGCGATCAAAAACAGCCCATGGGAATTCATCGAAAAAGTACGGTCATCGATCTTTATCTCACCATGACCAACTTCGACCAAAAGTACCCGGTTGTAGGTAAGCCGGTAAGCTGCTGATTGATCATAACTCTGGCTTTCACAATATTTAATAGAAAATGAATCTTTCAATTCCTTTTCGGCTATAGCACTTAAGACAGGGAGCATATCTGATGATGATTTAAAATTAAATCTCTTTAAATATAGAGATACGATGGCGAATTTGGGCGAAAGTAAGTTATTTCCGACAGCAGATTTTGTTGCTGCTTGCCTGTAATTGACCAAGTAATAGACCCCACCTATTTGTATATTAAAGATTTGCCTTTTCTATGAACAGGTACATTAAACAAATAATCCAAAGGAATGTTATCTTATTATGGAAAATTACGCCATTGAGATAGTCAAAGACAAGGAAGTGCATCAGTTTGAAGTGGGCGAATATGCCCATCATCATGATGACAAGTGTAAGTATAGGGTATTTGAAAATGGTGAATACGTAGCGAGTTTTGAACCGGATGACCATGATTTCCTTCATATTTGCCAAAATCCCGGCAATATAGACGAAGAGGTTCTACACCTTTTAGCCGATAAAATTGAGGCCCATCATCCACACGGTGTTAATGACAACATAAGAAAATTAAAGTTATGAGAAGTATCTGGACAGGCTCCATTGGCTTTGGCTTGGTAAGCATCCCCATTAAGTTATTTTCAGCGGTACAAGAGACCCGCCTGGACCTCGATATGCTGGATAGCCGCGATCATGCTCATATTAAGTTTCAGCGGGTAAATGAGAATACGAAAAAGGAAGTGCCTTACGACAAAATTGTAAAAGGCTATAAGTACGACGATGATTATGTCATCATTGAAGATGCCGATTTTGAAGCAGCCGCACCTGAAAAAAGCAAAGTTATTGAAATAGAAAATTTCGTTGATATCGAATCAGTCAACCCGATGTATTACGAAAGCTCATACTATACCCAGCCTGCCACTAAAAAGAACAAAGCGTATGCCTTATTGCTTGAAGCTTTAAAGAAATCTGGAAAGGCGGGGTTGGCGCGTTTCGTCTTGCGCAGTACCGAAAGCTTGTGTATCGTCCATCCTGTTGATAAGGATATTGTGGTTACCCGTATTCGTTTTGCGCAACAAATTCGCGACCAGGGTGATCTCGAACTGGATGATGATGTTAAGGTCAGCGATAAGGAACTTAAGATGGGCTTGGCCCTCATCGATCAGTATTCAGAACCGTTAGATCTGTCGAAATATAAGGATGAATACCATACACAGTTAATGAGTATTATCGAGCAAAAGGCGAAAGGCAAAAGGCCAACAATCAAGAAACTCAAACCAAAGAAAGAAGCAAGCAGCGATTTATACGATCAGTTGATGAGCAGCTTAAACATAAAGAAGGGTGCTTAACAAGTTCGCTATAGTTTATGGCGACGAACTGATTTATTGTAAAGCAATAATGAAGGATGACCACTACGAGGTCCTTTTTAATGGCAGACGGGTTGCAGCTATTGCGTATAACGATTACTGGAACTGGATGCTGGCATGGGGCGTTATTTTGCCGGAGGAAATTATTGCTGAAATCGGCTCAAAAATAGAAAGCCACTATCTATAAAAATACATTATGCCTGAAATACCGGACCTTAACATTTTCTGTACCAACCTGGCCAAGAAACTTATTGGACAAACGCTGGACAGTATCCAAATCCTTGTGCCGCGCCGGATCAAGCAACCTGAACAGGAATTTAAAGCGGCCTTGGAAGGACACGCGCTGGTAAAAATCGAACGAATCGGTAAGCAATTATACTTTACGTTTCAGAACGGGCATGTGCTGGGCTTGCACCTCATGCTTTACGGAAGCATGCATTGGTTCGAGGGCGAAAACGAAAACAAGTTCACCATTGCCACCCTACATTTTGCGAATGGCACAGGTTTGGCGATTACCGACTGGCAGAAATCAGTAATGCTGCATCTTGATCCGGAAATTGTGCAGGTGCCTGACGCCCTGGCACTGCCGGAGGGCTATTTGGAAACTGCATTGACAAAGGCGAATAAACCTATTAAAACGGTATTGACTGAAGGCAAAGTGGTACAAGGCATTGGTAACGCTTATGTAGATGAAATCCTATACGCCGCAAAACTTTCTCCATTCTCCATCAGTTCAAAGATACCCGAGCAAAAGATCAAGCTGCTCATAAAGGCGATACCTCAAGTACTGAAGGAAGCAGAAGCTCATATTCGAAAGCATTTTCCCGACACTATCACCGAAAAGGAAAGGGATTTTTTGAAGGTGCACCTGCCCAAGCACAAAGTGAACCCACAGGGTGAAAGTATCCTGGTCGCCGAAATCGCTAAACGCAAGACTTATTATACCCAGGCGCAAGAATTATTTGAGTAAGGTTTAAAAAATGCTTTGCGCTTGTTGAATTGTTTTTACCAAATCAATACCCTCACCTAAAACGCCTTTGAACAAGTCCCCGGTTTCTTTCAGTCGGGCGATGGCGTTATGTATCGTGAAATGGCGCATAGTCAAGCCTGGTTTGACTTCATCCCAATCTAACGGCATAGAAACTGTTGCACCGGGTTTCGGACGCAATGAATAGACGCCAGCAATAGTTGCATCAGGCCGATTCTGTAAAAAATCAAGATACATTTTCCCCTGCCGGTTTTTGACCATACGTTCGAGCGTTGTATATTCAGGTATTTGTTTCTGAACTAAAGTCACAACGATCTTGGCGAACATTTGGCTTTGATCGTAAGAGTATTTGGCACCCATAGGTATATAGATGTGCATGCCCGTTGAGCCGGAAGTCTTTGGATAGGCTTTAACACCAATAGCATCGAGTACTTTTTTAACTTCCAAAGCAGCATTAATAACCTGATCAAAATGTTGTTTGTCCGGATCGAGATCAATAATACAAAAATCCGGGTTCTCGGGCGATTGCACGCGACTGAACCACGGGTTTATTTCAATACAGCCTAAAGATGCCATCCACAACAGACTGGCTTTATTCGTTGCGACCAGGTACTCTTTTTCTTCACCTTTATCATTCGTGTGCGGCATCGTCGCCATACAGTCCGGCACTTTATCTTTTACGTTCTTTTGATAGAAGCTCGGACCGTGAATACCGTTCGGAAAACGGTTAAGCGACATCGGACGGTCTTTAAGATATGGCACCATATACTCGGCAACCTGATCATAATAGTTGAACATATCCCGTTTTGTTATACCATCTTCCGGCCAGTAAACTTTGCTGAGATGGTTAAATGTTAATGGGCAGCCATCAACTTTGACGGTTTGGCTGTCTTTGCTTTCATCAAGAAAACTTTTAGCTACCGGTGCTTTCTTCATACTCTTCTTTTTTGCCACTGGCGTATTATGATCAGTTAAGGTAATCCAAACCGGTGCATGATCGCTACTACCTTTCCAGCCGCGCACGTGTTTATCTACCTCAGCTAGCTGCAAACGGGATGCGACAGCTTTGTTAAGTAAGAAGTGGTCCAAGCGCAACCCGGCATCACGTTCATACGCATTACGCAGATAATCCCAGAATGTGTAGATACGCTCATTGGGGTGCAGGGTGCGGATGGCGTCTGTCCAGCCCTGATCTACCAGCTTTTTATACGCGGTTTTGCTCTCTGGCCGGAACAATGCGTTCGCTACATACTTTTCCGGTTTGTAAGTATCAAGATCGGTAGGCATGACGTTATAATCACCAATTAGGATAGCGGGTAATTCCCGATCAACCAAATTTTCGGCGTGGTCTGCAAGTCGTTGGAACCACCGCAGTTTATACTCGAACTTTGGCCCCGGCCACGGGTTACCGTTTGGGAGGTAGATGCACCCGATCACCAAATCACCGGTAAAAGCTTCAATGTAACGACTATGCGTAAATTCATCATCATCACCGGGCAAATCACGCATCAACTCTTTAATATCTGTTTTAGACAGGATCGCTACTCCATTCCAGCTTTTTTGACCTTGCCATAACGCGTTGTAACCGGCATCCTTTAGTTGCCTTTCAGGAAATTTGTTGTTCTCACATTTCAGCTCCTGCAGGCAAACAATATCCGGGTCGGCTTCTTTAAGCCAACGCAAAAGATTGTCCAGGCGCCCGTTGATGCCGTTAATATTGTACGTGGCAATTTTCATTAAGGTGCGCCTTGCAAGTCCTGGTTCTCCGATTCCTTTTTTTGTTCCTGTTTCGCCGCATCGGTATCGCGCAGGATACCAGTAGCCGCATCTTCGCCCTCTTGTTCAATTGCCTCGTTTACTTCGTTCCCGCTCTCCAGCGTATCACCGATCTCATCGGTTTGTTCTTTTGGTGTTTGTTCCTCGTTCATGGATGGATAACAAATTTACTTTGCTTCAAGTTTTTAAAACTTGTCATGGTCCGCGAAGGTTATTGATATATGGAAGATGTTTTGAGTTATGTAGCACGGCAGATGAACATTAGCCGCGAGAAAGCGAGTGAGCTGACCGGCTTGGCAAATGATGCAGTAGCCGAAGTGCTGGATACCGAGCATCCGTTGGATCATAGTCCGGAGTTTGAGGAAGTGCTGAAACAGGAAGAAGATTTGGTTGATTTAAACGAGATTTCCAAACGCTTGAAGGTACAACTTGCCGAACTATGCACCTGGGTGGAGGATGATCTGATCTTTATCGAATATGGTCGTAATCTGGCAGAAGGTGTTACCGCCGAAGGCCCAACGGCACAGTCGGCGACCGCCAATTTTTATTGTCGCTGGTATAATGATGTGCTGATTAAACATCAGGGTGTTTTATTGAATGACAACTTGCGGCATCTTTATAACGAGGGTGGTGAAACGAGCCTATAGCTTATTAAGCGCTTTCGTGTTTGCCGACTTAATTTTGGGGTCATTCAAGTTTTTGAACAGGTCGCCTTTCTTTTCCAGCCTGGCCAGAGTCGAATCCATGGTGAATTTCGCGGGGTCTAATTTGTCTTTCACTTCTTTCCATTCCAATGGCGTGGAAACCTGCGGATGTTTGTAAGGCCGGACAGCATATACGCAAGCTAGTGTATCAGCATAGTCATTTTGGCTGGGGTCGACAAAGAGCTTGCTGCCACGTTGATCGACGCTGACCTCAGTAGTTGCAATATCGGGAACCATTTTAGCTATCGCTTCGCAAATTTTTTCCGCAAGGGTACGCGCCTTCGCATAATCGAAACCTTCGCATGGCAGGAATAAATGAATACCGGTTTTTCCCGAGGTTTTAACAAAAGCTGTCAGTTTCTTTTCGTCAAAAAATGATTTGGCAGCTTGTGCGACTTTGATCGCTTTACCAAAATCTTCATCGGATGGATCGAGGTCAATACTGATGAATTCGGGTTCCTGCGGATGAGTAGTAGTTGAACTCCAGGGGTTCAGGTCAATGTTCCCTAGGTTAATCAGGTAAAGCAACGCGGCTTCGTTATTGCAAACGGCATAATCAATCTGATCGCGTTTACCCTTCTTTTTATGTCGCCGCTCATCTGAAAAAATATCCAGGTAATCTGGCTGGCGGCCCTCCATATCTTTAATATAAAATCCGGGTGCGTTGGCACCGTCCTGTTTGATATGAAGCGATAAGGGGCGATCTTTCAGGTGTGGCAGGATGTAGGGGCAAATGCTATGGTAATAAGTAATGAGGCGGGCCTTGGTAATTCCACGCCAAAGTTCCTGCTCGATATTACTCATCGTTACCGTATGCCCGCCAAATTCAAAGTCACGTTCCGAATCGATCTTTTTGTTAAGGATCTTTGGCCAGTTACTATCAGGATCAGTTGACACGGCTTGTTTACTTTTTTCTGTGACAGGTGCTTCACCAATTTCTTTTTCTTCTTCGTCAGATAAGGGCACTTCGCGTACCACCTGTTCGGCTTTTTTGTCAAGCCTGAAACCTAAGAAAGTGGCTGGCTTCCGGATCCGCCCGGTCTTCGTCCAGGTCGCAAATTCGAAATTAGCGACCAGTTCGGGTTTAACATAGTGGATTTTTGCCCCTTTAGTATCGAGTATTTTATTGATGAAAGGCGTTTTAGCTATTTCCAGTTTTTCCAGTTGCGCGAGAATTGCAGGCATCTCCTTATCCTTGTAGCCGCCGCCGGAACGCCCTATCCATTCAAATTCGCCTTTACCATTATAGGCCCCAAATAGCAGTGAACGGAAGGAACGTGATTTATCCGATTCGGCCCAGCCGCCGATCACAAATTCCTGCCGTTTGCGGGTCGGTGTTTTCAGCCAGTTGTTATTACGTGCATCCGGCTGGTATTCGCTGTCTTTTCGTTTAGCGACAATACCTTCCAGGTCAAGTTCCAACGCTTGCTGGTATAGTGCTTCCCCATCCTCAAAGGAATCACTAAAGCGTAGTACTTCATTATCAGCAACCAAATCTTTTAGGATCGCTTTCCGATCTATTAGCGGCATGTCCATGAGATTATAGCCGTCCAGCCACAAGATGTCGAACACGCAATAATTGATAGGTGTAGTGTGGCCGTTATAAGTTTGCAGGGCATCGAAGTCCGGCTTCCCCTCTTCATTAAACACCACTACCTCGCCGTCTAATACGGCATTATGGCCGAGCTCTTTTAGGGCTTTCGCCACCGGCGGGTATTTGTGCGTGTAATCGAGTGAACTGCGGGAGTTCATACGGACTTTCTTGTCTTCAATAAAGGAGATAATACGGTAGCCGTCCCACTTTACCTCGAAGATGTAATCGTCGTCAGGCACCACTTCTTTGGTCAGCGTGCAAAGCATCGGTTTTACAGCTTTGGGCATGGCTTTTTTTATGCCCTGCCTGATAAGCTCGGTTAGACTTAGTTGTACGTTTTCGTTTGATTGTTTCTCTTGTTTTGTTGTTTCCTTGTTCTGCGCGCGGTTGCTCTGCCAAACAGCGGCATCATCATTTTTGGCCATCTGCTCAACGGTCAATTTTGATATGACGGATTTGTCTTTCAACAGAATATCTTCTTTGGTAGCGTACTTGTCTTCGGCTTTAATGAGTCGCCACCCCCCTTCGTATTTATCTTCTTTAAATTTGATGAGGATGAAATCCCCTTTCAATTTGTGGCCGTGCAGGGTGATTTTGAGCGCATTTTTATAATAGTTGCTCATCATCCAGTGTTCCTGCTCAGCCTTTGTCTTTAAAGGTTCACCTGCGGCCGGTTCATACCAGCCTTCATCCCAGACAATGACGGTGCCGCCACCATACTGACCTTTCGGTATGCTGCCTTCAAAATCCTTATAATCGTAGGGATGATCCTCAACGGCCATGGCCAGGCGGCGTTCGTCAGCATCCATGGAAGGACCGCGCGGTACAGCCCAACTTTTTAAAACGCCTTTTACTTCCAGGCGGAAATCGTAATGTAAATGGGAAGCAGCGTGTTTCTGGACAACAAAAAGTAACTTGCCCGAATGTGGGTGGCCGCCCTCCGGTTCAGCGGTCTTTTTAAAGTTCCGTTTCTCTTTGTATTTGTCCAGTTCTGCCATAATATCAGTTCAGCACGACTTGCCACTGGTTCAGATCGTTAATCATATAGCCAAGGCCGTCACTCATTTCATGTACTTCCTTTTGATATTTATCACTGAATCTGGTATGCAGTTCACGAACCGGCCCGCCATTCTCCCGTTTAAGAAAGAGCAGCAAAGATGCCATATTTGGCGTGATGTCTTTGAGTTGCTCGGATTCCCCTTCTTTTACAAATGCACTGCTCATAAATTCAAATTGATGCGAAAGCCCCTTTCGGGGCTTTTACGCATTTGTCCTGGCCTAGCTTACTTAAGTTTTTTCTCTACGGCTTTTCGCTGATTGGTGCCAGCTGATTTTTTTGCGGCTTCTACTTCCTTCGTAGACGTTCCTGTTTTCTTTGCCTCGTATTTTAACTCATGTGGTTGTTCCGATACGGAACTTCTTTCCACTTTTGATCCTCTTGTGCTCATAAGTCATGTTTTTAGATGTACTTAATAAACAAGAGGCGCAAAGGATGGTTTTAATCCCTAGATAAACAATTCCAGTAATCGCTATATACTTTATTCCAAAAATGCAGCACAGTGCTAACAGGGCACTATACGGCAACTCAGAGAAAAGCTATTATTACGCAATAAAAGCAATAAACCCGCGGCTAAATTAGTGATATAGCACAACAGGCATGACCGGTAATTCCCTATCTTAGCCAGAGATGACCGACCTCGAACGTTTTAACCTCTACTGGCTTTGCCAGGCCATGACCGTGCCGGTAGCGGACAACAGCCGTTATTGTTATGATGGGCTCACCAGAAAATTCTTTGTTAGCAAGTCCTCTGCTCTACTGGATATGCTCGACTTATCGTTGCCCACGGACGAGGAAGCGGATCTTCGCACACGATTGGAAAGTATTGACTTCGAAGCCTCCGACATCGTCGAAATCCCCCGGCTGAATGTTCAGGATAAGGTTGCCGTTCAACTATTATTTTTATCAAAATTCCCGGGGATCATCCATGAAGAAAAGCTCAGGCTGGCCGCCGAGCAGCAACCGGACAGCGGCGGCTTTGTGCTGGACAAGCTCGAAAAGATGGCCGGCAGTTTGGCCCCAATGCAAGCTTACTGGGAAGATTTCAAGCTCCAAACTATCAGGTATTACCTCGAAAAATATACGGGCATAATCGGCATTATCCTAAAAATGCTTTAATCAACAAAAACCATGAGCAGCTTCAACTTTGCGGCTTATTTCGCCAGTATCAAAAAAAAGACCGGTCAGACACCGCCAAATTTCAAAGCACTCGCTGCGCAAAAACGCCGGAAATAAGGCCATGCAGATCTTTGACTGGCTGAAGGCTGATTTCGGGCTGGGACGTGGCCATGGTATGGCCGTTTACACGTTTTAAAAGAAGGCCTGACGGAATATTAAGCCTTACCAAACTGGAAGCCAACCGATTTTGGCGCTTCATTTTCTACCGCCACTCCCTGGATAAAAAGCTGTTCATCGATCAGTTTATAGCTTAACGCTCCTTCGTCGATCTTGTAATTTTCGGCTTCAAATCGTTCCCTAAGGGGTGCCAATATCGCTTTCCGGTCAAAGGGCGGACTCAGTTTCAGTTGTTCGTTCAATGGTTCGAGCACAATGCCCGTTACCTTATAGGAAAATATTTTTGCGTTCATACACCTACCTTTTAATTAAATATCCAATGATCAGTCCAATTACGATCGCAGCGACCACATAAACCCAATTCACTGCAGGCTTATGCACTACCGCTTCCAACTGCGCCCGGTAAGCCGCGATCTGCTCATTCATCAGCACCAGTTTTTCCTGCTGCAGTTTTTCAGATCCGGTTTTCAGTTCCTCCACGCCCTTGAGCTTATCGTTTAGGTTGTCGATCTGCTTTTGATAATTCGCGCTGAGCTGTGTTTTAACCGATTCAACCAGTTTGGCTTTCGAGTGCGCCGCCTCCTCTACCGTTTGGTTATACGTTTCATTCAGGAAAGTCCCAAACGCCGTTGGCGTGATAAAAGCTTTATCAGCCACCTGCTGTAGCAGGCTCACGTCATCTTTATGCCCGATAGCCGTTACAAACAGCGCGCGCAAACCGATACTTCTTTCAGCGACCGGCAGCTTGTTGAAAATCTCCATCATTTCGCCGCCGCCACGGGATACGGCGATGATGTCAAAGCCAAGAGCATCCAGCCGTTTCATCTCAGCCGTCAATTCGCTTTCCGAGGTTAGGTTCACCCTGAAAAACGTGAGGTCGAAAAAAGCGGCCGACTCTTTCAGCTGGTGCTTGATGTCACTATCGATGATCCCGCTTTTGCCGATGATCACCGCGATCCGGAAACGGTCCTCATTAATGATCCTGCTTTTTATAAAACCGCCTACATCCCGAAATCCGACTGAGGCCTTTGCCTGCAGCAGGGCGATCTTGGCCAGGTCATCTTCCGAATATTTGTTTTGCGTTTGTTCGACCAGGTCAGTGACCGTCAGCTGGATTTGTATGCTGCCCGAACTGTTCATCACCCGCTTGGTGATAAAACCGTTGACCGTGATCGTTTTGTTCGCTTGCAGCTCGCCCCGGATCAGCGCGGGCACGATCAGCGTCAGTTGGGCATCAGAGGATTCATCCCGAAGGGTATCGTAATAGTAGCCGTTGTAAGCGCTGGTTCTCCCCTGCAGGAAAACACCTTTCAGCTGGATCATGCGTTTGCTCTGCGTGATGCTGATCGAGTTGTTAAACAGGTTCAATACCGCTGAAGGTGAATAAATAAGCTGCGCAGGGACTTCTGTTTCCATTCGCTCAAAAATACTAAAAATCTTGGCAGCAGGGCAAATGCTTCGATAATCGCTTATATTCGGTTCACGGAAAAACAGCGGCCGCGCTCTGATTAAATAAAGGGAGAACGACTGGCGATCGTTCTCCCTTCATGTAGTTACGTCCCTTGTAAATTGACGGTTATTATGAATCGTAATATGTCGGCACGATAGATTACTTACCGTATACGTTCCGCATGAATTAAGAAGAACATAAGTTAGATTACAAATCTGCATACTGATGATATTGTACTCTTGAATACCAATTCTGCCGCATTTTAAGCCGTAGTTGCGATTCATCGTCAAAACCCTCGCGGATCATTGTCGCCAAGACTTTGACCAGGTAAGGATATTCTTGCTCCTCGATACCATCCTCCTTGCATTTCTCACGCAAGGTCATTGAAATAATTCCAAACACAAAACTGAAATGTGGCACCAGTTTTAAAATAAAATTACGTGCTTTTATCAGATACGCATCTGTTTTACCCGGAATTTGTGTATCGATAGCAGCATAATCATTACCTTTCACATACATCAAAAGTATAGGTTCCAATTCAGTAATTTTTTCGACCACATCGTTAGTCGTTGATTTTTGGACGTTCAGGCCCAAAGCTTTCATCAGCTGAATCTGCGCACCTTTTGTTGGAAAAAGTCCGGTTATTCTTTGCGGGTCATTATCTAACCAGCTAAAAAGCCAACTGATCCAATCGCTAACGTCGAATGCGAAAAGGGTTTGATAACCGGTTTCGCTTAAACTCTTGCCCAATGCTGAAATAATTTCTGGATCTGCACCCATTTTAAGACTTACAATCTCCGTCCATTTTGAATATATTAGTTCTATTCCTAAAGCGTCCTTTCTTTCTATGAGCTTTTTTACCCGATCTGCAAATCCCTCATCCTTATTTTGTTCCGCCCTGTATGCGGTCAGTGATTTGTTAAATAACACCTCGGCAGCCGCTTCGGACTCGCGATCGGAATTAAGGCGAAAAAGCAAATTACTTTCGTCCGACGATAATTCATCAGCAGTACTTATGCGGTCTAAAAAACGGTCCAAAGGGTCATTGATTTTCAAACATTGATCACCTTTTGAAAAGATGTCATCTTTAAGCTCGTCCCACGTACCTGAATCAACCTTTTTATTTTTATACTTGATGATCTCACCGGGAATAATCATAACTACACCCTGTGCGGCACTGCCCGCCCGTCCCGCTCTACCCGCGGCATTCAGTATTTCATGTGCCTGCATAATTTCTCGATAACCAGTTTCATCATCAAAGCGGTCATACCCTGCAATGATAACGATCTCAGCTGGAAGATTTATGCCTTGAGCCAAGGTGGCAGTTGCAGTCACAGCGTGAACGCCCTGTCGCTCTTTAAAAAAAGATTCATTTAGTCTACGCTCGATTGGGAGCATAAGTCCGTGATGTACTGCAACGGGGCTTTCAGCATTAAAATATGAATATTTTATTGCTCCTAATTCCTGCGTCAACGATTTCAAATCTCGTTCATGCTTTTTCACAAAAGCTTCTGCATTTGGAGTTACCTCGCCAAGCTTATTAGCAATGTCTCTCGCCGTACTTACAGTAATTTTAGGGTTGTCGACGAATACCAGTGTCTTAATACCCTGCTTAACGAAATATGCCGCTAAATCTGCAGCAACCCCGTTACGATTACTTGTTAACTTCCACTTTGGACTGATCGCTAAGGGTACCTTTTCCGGCAGCAACTTTTTAATGAAATAATCAGCATCGTTCTCCGATTCCCAAATGTTTCTTAAACTGAAAATATGTGAGGCTGATGCCTCCATTTGCTTCGCCAATTTGGTCGGCGGACCGCTAGTTGTAGCAGTTCGTTTTGCCGTCACAATTTCGCTTTTCAGCTCGGTAATCTCATCTTCGGGGAAAATCACACAGCCATGTAACTGCCGGGTAGGCTTCCAACTGGAATCAAATCTTTTGCACGGCCTGCCGGTTACTTTTTCTACCCACTTTTGTACTTCCTCCGCGTTTTCTACCATTGCGGATATTAAAAGGTAATCAGCGTCCTGGATCTCGGTAAATAATCTCAATAAGCAAAACATCGCATCCATACTGCGACGTTCCAATTTGTCATCGCGGCCGTTTACTAGGTGGAACTCATCAAACACAACCAAGCCGGTCTCGGAAAATGCTGTACTATCGATACTTAAGCGTGTTAAGCAGCGTTCAGGCGTCATAACCGTAATAATTGGCAACGGTCCTTCTTCCACTTCCGTATATTCTGCGTCCACATCAAAATCAATATTTGCTGTCAATTTGCTGAATAACCGATTAAGATCGCGTTTGACCTGATCTTCAAGAGCGTGAGTCGGTACAAGGTATACGACAGACTTTCCGCTTAACAAAGTGGCTGCTATCTTTAATTCAGATATAGTGGTTTTGCCAGCGCCTGTCGGAAAAGTAAGAACTGCTGATATCCCGGGATTTAAAAAACCTGTATCTATCGCATCGAAATGGTTTTCCCAGAGGTATGGCCGGTCTTTCGCCAATTCACCGAGGAAGTTAGACCACTCTTCAGCATCGATGCCAGTTGGTGCTTGAACATTAACAATTCCGCGGTTAAGCAGGTCTTCCGAAAGTATATCGAGTAATTTGGCCAGATGTAGAGGCCCGGCATAGTAACTTAATAAGCCATCAAGCTCACCTCCATAATTATAAGTGCCGAGGTCAATCACTTGCCGAAAATAATTGGCCGACTGAGCTGAGCGGCTTCCTAGTAGACTAGCAGCCATTTCCTGAATACCGATGAAAAGCTTTTCCCACAGGATATAAAGCGCTGCTCCTTCCCTACCGCCTGTTTGCGTTTCTACCGGTTTTAATTCAAGAATTTGAGTGAGTTTGCCTTGTGCAAGTAGGCAAAGGGAAATTTGTATTTGTCCAGTGATGTGGCTTTCTGTAGACCGGAATACCTTACCGGCAACTTCTGCGGCATCAGCGGGGCTGTTGCCGATTAAAAAAAGGATAATAGCCGAAACAGCCGGAGGGATTTGGTCTTCGGAAAACTCACCCTTAAAAAACGTGTCTAACTGATTATATATCAAGAGCAGCAAGTAATGAGCAGTACCGGCGACGAATGCAACTGAACGAAGTTGGGGGTGATTTTTTCTCAACACCGCCAGCGTTTCCAGGTTGCTAGCAAGTCGACGAAGCAACTTAATGCTTCGCTTTGCATTTTTGGAATGTAAAGGGACCCCGTCGGTCAGCGTTCTTCGAATGGTAACGATACGCGCATAAATCTTGGTGAGCTCTTGAGGTAAACGTTCCGGGTCAATATCTCCTATTTGTGGCGCTGACCTAATAACCTTTTCGGTAATTGTGTTATACATGATTAAGGGCGTTGCGTTTCAAGAAAATCAGAAATTTTTTCACAGAAGTCATCCATCCAACTACGTATATCGGCTTGATAAAAGGTGACACCAATACGCCGCAAGTGATCGCTGCCCTTAACGCAGTTGTCGAACTTTTTAAATAATCTTTTTTTACCCGCTGCGCTCATGTGCGTGGCTTCAGGTGTGATTCCAGCTTTATATTGTCGAAATTTAAACTGATATATATCATTTTCAATCAGATCGTCAATTTCATCATCATTTAGATGATCAATAAGCCCTGTTGTGCGGTTTACAAGCTGGGCGTCGTGAGTACCCTTCTCAAACGCCTCAAAATCAGGCCAAACAAATTTTTTGATGGTCCTACGCGGATTTTCCGTGTATTTGTCTTCGGCAATCACCAGCGCCTCTAACCTATTTTGGGATGTTAGACGCACCCCGAGCCCATCGATGCCGTGCTGCGCCGCGGCATCATGTGGTATTTGACAAAAAAAGTTTGATTTTACGTTCTGCTGCCTTAATGCTATCCAAGTCATCAATTGAAATATCCAACCATCACGTTTATAACGTTCCTCTGGTGTCGCATAAACCAATTTCGCCTGAGCGTCATCAATCATAAGGTCGGTTGAACTGGGGTCTGAGCGGCCTTTCGAAGCCAAAATGCTTTGTACATGACGTTGATGACCCAACAGCAGAAAACCGATATTTTCTGCTAAAACATCTTCATCTGGTATGGTCAGCTCAACCTCGGTAAATAAAGGGCTGTGATCGGTTAAGGTTAATGTAAATGCCATAGAATAGGTTAATCAGGTGAACGAATATCGATAATACAACCGACCCTACCAAATCGAAAACAGGTGTAGAAATAGAATGCTGAACAAGCCGACCGGATATTTTTTCGAAAGTCATCTGAAGATTTTGACGAAAGCTTATGTTTCAAGGATAATACCGGATCTTCAGCGAACTTCTTAACGGCACTTATAAGCAAAACGTAAAATTCTTAATAAATGAACTCGTCGCTGCTTTGAAGGGCGCTTATTATGACAACAAAATTGCCTATATTTGGCTTAACAATTAGAGTAAACTTGCTATTTGCGTCATTCGTAGAGTAAGGAACTTTTTAAAATGTAAATTACTGATAATAAGGACTTAATAGCGAAGGTTCATGACCCTAGCTCTCCGCTCCTAAGATCATAAAAAATGAACAAAACCCTGTAACAATAGTTCACAGGGTTTTTTATTGGCTCAACTGCCCAAAAAATACCAAAAATACTCAGAAGTTCCTGGCAAAATCGTAGTAATTTTTATTTTGAGATAAACTGGCACATATAGTTTAATTAACTAATTGATAATCAAACTATAACCAGTATTACATCTCAATTATCGCTATACGCGCTACTTTCAGCTGTACAATAAGTAGATTATTCTCCCACAGATCAGGCGGTAAAGGATAACAAAAAAGATCTTATACCAACTGGCTAAAAGGGGTATTATGGGCGATACAATTCCTTTTTATAATACAACGCAGTAGCTTCGCCCGCCACCAATGGGTTACATGAAAATCATGCCCTGGCTTTATCACTAATTTAACTACCTTAATTTTACCCTCCCTTTTGTGGATACGCCATACTGCCCTGATACATTAAAGCTTTTTACAGGTATTTTCCCGTACAGCACACTTAAGGATGGCTGCCCATTTTTAAGACTGATCACTCCAAAGCCAGTATTTGCGGAGATAAAACTTTTAAAATCTCCCATCTTTGAGTTAATGTGCAACACCTGGTCAACTGCATCAAAACGCACCCCGGTTAAAGCTTGTAACAAACCATAGCTTGCCATGGCACGCGCATACCAGTGCCCACACTCATACTCATTAAATGGATTCCGAACCCGGCCGTCATAACGATCACGGCAAGTACGTACCACTTCCAGTCCTTCGTTTACTTGCCCCGTCAGGATAAGATGTGATGCTGCCTGATATTCAATACCGGTCCATACTTCATCACTATAAACAAAGGGGATAGACAGTTTACCGCCCTTTGGCCAGGAGCATAACAACAGCCCGCCTTCTTTTCCAATAGCGTAAGTGGGCCTTTGAGGATTCGCATGTTCAGACAGGTCTGTTTTCAGGTTATATTTATGTACCGATGCCAGATGTTGTTTGATCTTTCCTTTATCTAATGCTATATCCAGTCCACACATATCAGCTATCCAGACACCCAGTATCCCGTCTGACAGGCACCCCATGCCATATTGATATTTTGGCCCTTCCTTTTGCAGTAATGCAGTTGCCTCTGCCGAGCGATTTTTCACCGTGGTGGGATCCTGTGCGTTAAGGCCGGTCCACTGTATCTTTTGCACAAAATATTCGCCGTTATACAAGGCGCCTTCCAACACGGCTTTCCCTTTAGCAAACAGGTCCTCATAGTTTCTGGTAGGCTCCTTTAAAAACTTACCCATCGCGGTAATGGCTGTTAATGCTCCCAAGTAAAAAGTAGTGCACATCGGGTCGGCGCCCCAAAATTCAATATCGTATGTATTATGATGAGGCTCTTCCAACACCCCGTGACCGCGGGGATCCCAGGTTTTGATGCAATAGTCCATACTCATTTTTACCTTAGGATAAAGACGTTTGAGCCAGGCATTATCGCCGCTGATACGCCATTCGCGGTAAACTTTCATAATGCCGCCCAATTGCCCGTCGGATGCCGCGTGAAAATTGTGCGCTACCGGGCGTATCGGAATCGAAGTACGAAATTGCTGGTGACCATCACAATTCTGACTTACCTCGAATTCCGTTTCACGCAGTGTTCTTTCCAGCGAGGGGAACAGATGTGAAACCGCCTGAGCATAGTTCCATACGTGTGTGCATGAACCATGGCAGCTCCCCCAGCTATCACCGCAACCCTCCCAGTTCCACATACGGCCATCAATTTGCCGCAAAACGGTGGGCGACTTGAGTATAGTTAAATTGGCGGCCACAGCTTCCAGTACTTCAGAAGGAAGCGAGGAATCATAAAAAGCGTTTTTAAAAATGGTTGAATTTTTATAAAGCTTGGCATAGTTCTGCTGCCAGTAAGCAGCCGTCTCCTGTATATTTTTAAATCTGCCGCTATACCAGGGCTTATGGAATTTATTACCAGGTTCGTTTGTTGGTTTTTCGCAGGGCTGATCATTATTATTGCGTGGCTCATCGCCAATGCGCAGATTTGTTTCTGGAACATACCAGGTCATCAGGAGTTTAATAGTCTTCTTCTCTCCTGCTGATAATATGAAGGGCACATAGAGCGAGGCGCCGGGTGCACCGGCCTCTACAGGCTCATTTTTACGCATATTGGCGGTTTGTACGGTATTCCAGGCCATGGTAAAAGCATCCCACCAATCGCCGCGGAACCAACAATGGTCAACCACAGTACTTTCATTATCTGTAAATATGGCAAATTCGCCGGCTTTTTCGGGAGCTTTCTCCGTTCCATCCTGCGAAAGTATAAAACCATTAGCTATAGGTTTAACCGAATTTCTGGCATCCCTTTGCTGCATAAAATTGCGACTGTTATAAGAGAAAACAGCTTCAATAGTTTTGCCGCTGATATTTTCAAACTCATACTCTAAACTCGCTACCGGCAAGCTGGAATTATCCTCATCAGTTGGTATAAATGGGCTCCAGGCATTGATATTTACTTTCAACGGCATGGAGCTATCTTCAAGGTTTATCATAGCAAAAGGAAACCGGGCGGTAAACCGGGCATCTTTAAAACGCGGCAATCCCCAGGTTTCACCACCGCCTCCCAAGCCAGAATCATGCTGCCCGAATTTCTTCCAGGTCGGGACTGGCCCTTCCAATACTCTTGCTCCCTTATCCATTCCCTTTATAGAGATAGCCGCGAACATACAGGGTTCATTAAATATCTCAGGATTATTCCGTACCGACATGTGTGATATTGCACCTGTGCCCTCAATGCAAAACATACCCGCGCCCATACCACCTAATGGAAAAGCAACACGACTTAGATAATCATTGGTGTATGATTCATTATAAATCCGCTTCCCTTCAGCAGCAGGGCTATTTACAATTGGCAGATGCTGTGTATCTGGCAAGTGAACGGCGTGTGCCTTAGTTCCTGCAAACAAATTGGAGGGCATAGCAGCAACACCTAAAGTGCCTATACCTAAGTTTTTAATAAACTTTCGCCTGTTATTATTCTCTTTCATTATAGTAGGTTTATGAGTTATATACTTGTCATTTAATTTCAACCGGCCAGCTATCTGTACGGAACGGACCAACGGGCAAACCATCTTTACTAAACAAGTTACCAATAGCTGTGTTGCTAAATCCGTAACGCACAGCTAATGGTTGTTTTACCAGGGGGCTCCAAACAATCAATGTGTGTTTTTTCACTATTGCCTTTGCCGGATAAAATACCCTGTCAGTCCCGGCAATAGATATTTCAGCAATGGAATCGCCTTTTATGATCAGGCCGCTATTGGCATCATCAAAAGTTATGATGGCCTTCTCTTTACGAATATTTATATCTTTAAATATCGGATTTTTATAATGGATTCCGGATTGATGATAAGTCTCAGAAAGCGCCCAATTAGCCAATCTTAAGCCAACATCGTGCTTATTGGCCGGGTGCACATTATTTACGTCCGTTACCAGATCCGTGATAACCACCATCCCTGTATTAGGATGCTTCATGCTCTCCGTTTGTGATTCGCGCATTAATGCCCCCACATTGCTTAACTGATATTTAAAGGGAGCTACCTGTACAAAATAAAAGGGAACATTTTTGCTGAATGCTTTGCGCCAGGCATCAATCATTGCTGTAAACAAGCGCGGATAAGTAGCTGCATTGATGGTGTTGTTTTCGCCCTGATACCAGATAACCCCGGCTATAGAAATATTTTTTACAGGAGCGATCATCGCATTATACGCGTAACCTGCCATATTAGGGCATTGATCATTTGCCGCTATTTTAGTGGCGGCTTGTTTTAATATAGGGTCATTATTAATTACGCTATCTGGCGTCCACACCTCGGCTGATGAGCCAGACCAGGCGGCTTCTACTAAGCCAATAGGTACGTTTAATTTACTATTCAATTTCCGGCCAAAAAAGTATGCCACAGCGCTGAATGACCGCAGAGTATTGCTATCACAAACAGCCCATTGCGCGTTACAATCATCCTGCGGTACCTGGGCTGTAGCTTTTGGGATATGAAAGAACCGGATATTGGCATTACTTGCTGTTTTATAGGCTTTTTTAATATCCTGTAAACCCCAGTTACCACTCATCTCCATATTGCTTTGCCCTGAGCATACCCAAACCTCTCCTATCAGCACATTAGTTAAAACTATAGTGTTACGAGCCTTGATGGTAATGATATAAGGTCCGCCGGCAGTTGGGGTACTGATGTTGAGCGCCCAGTTGGCGTTGCCGTTAGGTTTAGTTTCGGGGTAAGTTTTGTTATCCCATGATGTGGTGACGATAATTTTTTCGTAAGGTTCGCCCCAACCCCAGAGTTTTACCTGGCTCTGTTGCTGTAAAACCATATTATTACTCAAAACAGCCGGCAAACGGATATCTGCATGCGCAAAAGCGCTCAAACAAACAAGTATAATCATCATACATGCCAGCTTTATAAATATCTGTCTGTTATTGTTGTTTTTCATGAGATGAGTTTAGTTACCGATATGATATTGGGGATTTACATAACAATAAACCTGGTAAGCCAGTTCGCTCCAGGCACTTTGTTCAGGGAAAGGTTTGCCCGGATATAGCTGCTGCTGGTCAGGTATAAATTTCAACTTAATCCTTATCGCCGGCAATCCTTTGGTTAATCTTGCAGGTATCAGAAATTCGTCGTCCCTGAAACGGCGATTGGAAGTTTGAATATTGTAAACCCGTTTGCTTAACTCACCGGCCGGCCGAGAAACAACACAAGTATTGGCTCCGGCGAGATACCAGGTACCAGCCTTTTGCCATTTTACTTTTTCAGCCTTTTGTCCTTTAACAACCCTGGCTATATATACTTCAGCAGTTTGATTTGGGAAACTGTAGTCAAGCGTACGCCGTAGCAGCGCACCTAAATTATTTGGATTAAGCTTAACAGTAAACTCTGATGTACCGCGAGTATAACGGCCATTTTCCTGATGCGATGGATAGATCTCCTTGCCCATAAATTCCTTGTAACCGGGTTTATTGTTCAGATCATAACCCCAGGCACCGGTCGGATAATGATCGGCCCCCCATTCATAACGGGAATTTATTACCTGCACCGGTGATGCATCTGGTGAATAATAGGCATGCTGCTGTTCGCTTTTGATCTGCCCGATATCCAGGGAGTCAGTTTTTATTAGTGATGGCGCCGGCAGCCCATACCAATAGGTTACAGCTTCATAATGTTCCTGTGATACGTTTTCGTTATGTTCAAAACGGATAAGAGCACGGTTACCAAAAGGCATCATATCGGCCACGAGAAAACGATACGCCGACTGGATCAGGTCCTTTTCATTAACCGCTGTTTTCTTATCTTTCGCTCCGCATGGGTGCCCTGCCAGTGGAAGCGTCATATTCTCTCCACCCCAATAATCGCCTCCCCCGGCCCATTCTTCCGTACCCGTGCCATAAGCCTGCGGCGTTTGACTATCGTCAAAAAAGAAACGGGGATCACCTTCCAGCGTACTCAGATTGGCGTTGTGTGAAAAAATAAAGGACGTCCCCATAAAACTACCCGACCAATCCCGATGCCCTTCTATCCCGCGGGTATCCAGCCAAGTCATATCTTGCCCCAGTTGGGGCTTTGGGAAATCTTTGTACGTGGCATGAAAATAACTACTTTGTTCTTTTTTGATAGTGGCTGGCTCATACCTGATCTCATAGCTTATCCCCGTTTCCGTTGGTGATAACCCTGTCAGCTCCAGTTTTGCGGATTTGAAGAAAGGCATGGGATAATAACAGGCTAGCTCCACCTTTTTATTAACATAATCAAAGTGAATATTGATCGGCAGACCTTTTACAAAATCAGCTTTATTCTCCCGGTTATAAAATGTCCCTGCGCCAAAAAACAAACACAAAGGCGCATCAATCGAAGGATATTTCGCATTATCCCAGGTTATTTTTAACCTCACGCGTTCCAGCGCAATAGCCTGATCAAGTGGCAGTGTGAATTTAAGTGCCCTGATAACTGAATTAGAAGCTTTAATATTGGACAGTAATAATTCATTTTTATCCAATTTAATACTACTACGTAAGGTTGTAATATTTTTTGGAGCGATATCAGTACCGGCCCGGTTGAGCAAATTGATTACGTCCTGATCCGGCACTTTAGCCATATTCCATGAACTAATGGGTTGAGAAAGCCTGGTTTCATCAGCGTACAAATGATAGATGTAATAACCTGTGCCATAAATGGTGCGGGAATAGGCTATTCTCAGCGAATCGCGAAAAGGCATTGGTACCCAGATCAGATCCGCGCCTTTTGTGGTAGCCCAGGTATATGCCAATGGTTCCGGAAAAGCTTTGGCCGGTATAAACTCTGTATGCTTAAACACCTTATCAGCATTTACGGGAGCATCTGTTGCCGTTTCCTTTACTATATTGTCCGTACCATCTATGGTGAAATGCCAGGGGCTGCCATGCCAGTGATTAGCCCTGAAAAAATACAATATACCTTTCCCTTTTACATCGAGGGTTACATTTTCGTCCTCTTTGTTCATAAATAAAAAGTGAGAAGCGTCATAACCACCACCAGCACGATCATAAGTACTTCGCATATAAGCCCGTACACCTATACGCTGCATCGGTAACAGATCCCAGCGCAGATAAGCATCTGCACCTACCGGAATAGCGTTATAAGTTATATCACCTGATTTTTTGTGCCCCGGCTGAGCATGCACCATTAATGTCAATGACATTAACCAGAGCACACCAAAAATCCAATATCTGATGATAGTTGTATCCATAAACTTACTTTACAGCATTCAATAAATGGCCATAACGCCGCACCCTTAATGTTGCCTGCTCTTTATGTGCAGCAAAACCCTCCAGCTCGCACAAACGCATAGCATACTCCCCAATCATCGCACTTGCCTCTTCTGTGCATCGCTGGTAAGTGCAATTTTTCAGGAATTTGCCCACCCATAGACCACCTGTGTATTTGGAGGCCTTCATGGTAGGCAAGGTGTGATTGGTGCCGATAACTTTATCGCCATAAGCCACATTTGTTTCGGGTCCCAGGAACAGCGCCCCATAATTGGTTAATTTGTCCAGGAAAAACCGAGGGTCCTTGGTTAATACCTCCACATGTTCATAAGCCAGTTTATCGGCCTCCAGAACAGCCTCATCTTCATCGGCTACCAAAATAATAATACCATTATCTTCCCAGGCTACTCGCGCAATATCCGCTGTTGGAAGTTTTAGCAACTGCCTTTCAATTTCAATTACAGTTTCCTTTGCTAAGCTCGCAGAAGTGGTGATCAATGCCGCCGGTGAAGTTGGCCCATGTTCGGCCTGGCCTAAAAGATCACAGGCTACCATTTCAGCATCGGCGGTATCATCGGCAATGATCAGTACTTCAGTTGGACCAGCAAACAGATCGATACCTACGCGTCCGTATAACTGGCGCTTAGCCTCGGCCACGTAAGCATTACCTGGGCCAACTATCATATCCACAGGCTGTACAGTAGCCGTACCTACAGCCATGGTTACCAGGGCCTGTACACCACCCACTATATAAATCTCATCGGCACCAGCCATGTGCATGGCGCATACAGTTGCCTGCGGAATTTCGCCATTGATTGGCGGTGTGCAAGCGATCACCCGTTTTACACCGGCTACCTTTGCTGTTAGTACGCTCATATGGGCCGATGCCACCATAGGATACCTACCTCCCGGGATGTAACAGCCTACGCTATTAACCGGAATATTTTTATGCCCCAGAAATACTCCCGGCAACGTTTCTATTTCAAGATCCGAAATAGAGGCTCGTTGTTGTTCGGCAAAAAACCTGATCTGTTTTTGGGCAAACCTGATATCATCTATTACTTGCTGGGGAGTGTTATCTACAATTGTTTTAATCTGCTGCTCACTAAGTCTGAACGATAGAGGCGACCAATGGTCGAGCGTTTCTGAGTACCGCCTCACCGCGCTATCACCATGCTCCTCAATATCATTTATCATTTTTTGTACGGTCTCTTTTACTTTCGTATCTGCATCTTTAATTTCCGATGCACTTCTTCCTCTTTTTAAAACCTCTGCCATTGTTGTGTTATATATATTATTGTTGTTATTCTCCTGAAGGTTTTGTTAAGCTTTGGGTGGTACTTACGGGTACACCAAAATTGGGTGTGCCGTCCGTGTTCCAGGTAAATTTCTGGATCCGCGGACTCCTGGATCCCCCACAACCTAAGCCGCTTTGCGCGTTGGCGTGATAAATAATCCAATCCTCTTTGTTATCTTTTGATTTAAAGAAACCGTTATGCCCGGGACCAAATACATTGTTATCAATGCTCTTACTGAATACCGGCACGGGGCTTTTAGTCCAATCGGCCGGGTTTAGCGGGTCGCCATCAACTTTAAGACTGAGCATACCCAAACCATAATCATCCGTATTGCAACTGCTGCCCGAATAAACCAGGAATACCCGCCCGGCAGCATTTTGCAATACTTCGGGACCTTCGTTAACCGGCGATCCTTTTTTCTCCCAATCGTATTCCGGCATGCAGATCTGCACTTTGGCAGTTTTTAGCGTCCAGGGATTGGCCATTTCGGCTATGTAAATACGCTGGGTAATATCCTGCTTGGAGATCTGTCCGCTCCAGATAAAGTACAGCTTGTTTTTATACTCCAATACAGTACCATCAATGGCAAAAAAATCACCATTAGGATCAAACAGCCTGCCTTTATCGGCCCAGGTGCCATTTAACGGTTCTGCAGATGAGTTTTCAAGTACAAAACAGCGTTGGGTACCCAGATCTGAAGATGCACCGGCAGTATAATATAAATACCATTTACCCTGCAGGTAATGCAGTTCGGGTGCCCATATATTCCTGGAATTGGCTCCGCTTGACGGAGGCGTCCATACTACGGTTGAACTGGCTTTACCCAGTTCGGAAATTGCCGGAGTTTTGGTAATGGAGATATTGGATCCCTGAGTACTCATATAATAAAATGAGTTGCCGCTCTTGATCACCCATGGATCGGCACCGCTACTAACTAACGGGTTTTTAAATGTGGCTATCTTAGCCGGCGGATCAGGTGGTGGTATGTTTTGAGTGTTTTTTTTAGTACATGATAAAATAATAATCACAGGGATTATCAATAATGCCAGTCTTATTAATCTATTGTTTTTAATGACACTGATGATCCTCGTTTTATAATCTGTTTTCATAGGTTCTCTATATTTGGTAAATATTAATTGCATTAATTGCCCCATAGCTTTGGATCATTACCCTTGCTTTTGCGCCATTCGTTGCGCCAGCGGTGTATATCAACCGGGCCAATCATGGGCATGGGTTTCCGTGCGGCTGCATCCGGAATGGGTGGTATACGTTCAGCCTTATCCTGGTACCAATAAGCCACACTGGCCAAATCAAGTGTCATTACATTAGAGCTGCCATGTTCTATGGTAAATTTCAAGGATTGATCAAAGTAAATTGGGTCGGCAATATTAAAGCGGTAGATGTGTGTTTTACCGAGGAAGCCGATATCGTTATTCACTTTAGCGTAACCGAAATACGGCGTGCTATAAGGCGTTTTAGGCGCCCCCCACGAGGTATTAAAATAGTCTTCGGTACCGGTTCCATTTAGCGCGGGCTTTTCATCGTCATCAATAAATATCATGTCATCACCCTCACCATACCAATATGGTGTAGGCGAATGCACATAATAATTTACACCAACAAAATGTCCTTTGCCTTTAATATCGGCGATCACATAATTGTCCTTACCTAATTTATTCGGTTTGTTAGGGCCAAACATCCAGTGTTCATCTTCCACGCTATCTACCGGACCGGTGAGTTGCTTATTGTACCAGGCATGGAACCTGCCGGTATTGGCGGGAAGCTTTTTCATTTCCATGTAATCCACATAAAAATAAAAGGCATTGATATTCTGGCCCGATTGATTCTCGATCTCGATCCGTGCCCCTTTAGCAAACGGCATGGCAAAATAACTTACCAACCCATTCCCATTCATTGGTGTGGCCAGTAAGGGTGCTGAAGTAAACAGGTATGATTCCTGCCAGCCTTGCCCAAAGAATGGCCCGATAGGTGACTCAACCGAAGGATAATCATTACCATCCCAATACATGCGAATAATGATATCATTGCGGCTCAAAAACCGGGGCTCGGGTGCCATCGTGATCCAGATATGGTTAATGATACCCGTGCCCTGCACATTAAAGATCGTCCGTTTTTCGCCAGGTTTGATATTCTGCAGGTTATCGTGATTATCACCGCTCTGGTCATAGCTGCTTACCTGCTTTGATTTTACGTCGTGTTTAACCTGTGTCAGGTCCATCATTTCCTGGGCATATAACCGCGAAGAGCAAGCCAATAACAATGCGATGATGATATATTTTAATGATTCCATACCGATGCGTTTAATTGCCCCACAGTTTTGGATCATTACCTTTACTCTTACGCCATTCGTTACGCCAGCGATGTATATCGCCAATGGTAATCAATGGCATCGGCTTGCGTGCCTCAACATCAGGAATAGGCGGAACCGCGGTGGCCATGTCCTGGTACCAATAAGCAACACTCGCCAGATCAAGTGTGAGCACATTATTATGACCATGCTCAATGGTGAACTTAAAGGCTTTATTAAAATATAAAGGATCGGTAATATGGAAGCGATACAGGTGCGTGCGCCCCAACCAGCCGATATCATTATTTACCCGTGGATAACCATAGTAAGGATTGGAGAAAGCCGTTTTAGGACACCATGCCGTATTGAAATAATCCTCGGTACCGGTACCATTGAGCGTAGGTGAGGTTGCTTCGTCAATAAATATCATTTCATCACCTTCACCATACCACATTGGTGTTGGCGAATTGACGTAATAATTTACACCCACAAAATGCCCCTTGCCTTTAATATCGGCAATAACATAATTTCTTTCTCCCTTTAAATTGTTACCCGACTTGCCAAAAACACCCCATTCGTTTTCTCCTTCTGTTTTAGAGGCTTCGGTTAATTGTTTATTATACCAGCTATGAAAACGTCCGGTGCCGGCGGGCAACTTGTTCATGATTAAGTAGTCAATACTATAGTAAAAGTTATCTATTCTCCTGCCCGATTGATTTTCTATTTCAATACGTGCACCGTTACTAAAGGGCATGGTAAAATAACATACCATACCCCGTCCCTCAACCGGGCTTGCAGAAAGTGGTAAGGAGCTATATTGATACGATTCATTCCAGCCTTGCCCGAAGAAAGGCCCTATGGGCGATATTACTGACGGATATTCATTACCGTCCCAATACATTTTGATAATCACATCGTTACGGCTCAGCGTACCGGGGTCGGGTGCCATGGTTATCCAGATATGATTGATGATACCTGCACCCTTCACTTCAAATATGGTCTTTTTCTCGTCTTTAGTTATCCGTATAAAATCATCGGTTCCGCCGGTACGGTCATAACTGCTGATCCGTTTAGAAGTTACTCCTTGCTGTATCTGTGATAAAGCTGACAAGTCATTATTTAAGATCTGCGCGCTTGTTGAGGCGGCAATCAGCATGATAAATGATAGAATATGAAGTATCTTTTTTTTCACGTTTTTAGTTTTTAAATTCTGATTTTTTAAAAGGGTGTCATCCCCCGTCGAAGCATGGTAAAGTGGCCTCTCCGCACGCCCTTCGACAAGCTCAGGGTGACATCCATTCCCTCTCATGTCTTTGCGAGGAAGGAACGACGAAGCAATCGCGAACTATGCAGATCTTCCCTGTACAGTATAAGATTGCCACGCTATCGCTCACAATGACATGGCTGTATTTTTTCTACTTCATCATTTGCTCAATCACCGGTTTTGCTTTGGTTTTAATAGCCGAATTTTTAGTTACTTCCCAGAAGCTGTTCTTTTGTTCGATCTGGATCTGCGAGGTCACTATCCAGCTTTGGATCCAGCCGGTTAGCGTACACCAGGCCCCCCAGCCCGCGTCTGAGTTAGATGCCCAGTAGTCCCAGCGCCCATAATCAAAGGCACGCATCCATGCCCCATCCAGATCATGATGTTTGGTGCTTTGTACTTGTATGCGGGTTAAAAAATCAGATAATTTATCAACTGCTCCTTTATATTTTTTATCTCCTGTAGCCCTGTATGCTTCATTTAAACTAAACAGCGCGAAGTTGCAGGTATACAGCATACAGGACGCTTTTTCGCCATTTTTAAAGATGAGCGAACCTTCGTCTGTCCCATAATCGGCATTACTGTTCAGCGCTTTGAACATGCCTTTGCCCTTACCTAATTCTTCCTGTATGGCGCCACTGGCATCCTGGTATTTTAATATTTCATTTACCATTTTATCCAGCCATTGGCGGTGTTCCGGCGTATCTTCTATCCGTACCAGCCAGGCCAGCGGCAATATCATGCGGGCACGCTGGGTTTGCATACTGCTCCCCCACTTCCATTGATCAGGGTAGCCATCCATCGTAATTTTGATAGCTGATTTCGTTCTATCCAGCAGAGGAGCATAACCGGTTTTGCTATACAGCCATAAATAGCAGGCCCACATCCAAGATTCAAAATGTGGTGATTCATGCACCAGATTGCGATTGTAATAATATTGCCAGCCATTTTTAATGATATCCGCTTCTTCCAGCCGCTCACCACGAAACCCTTGTTTACCTGTTGTTCTGAAATTAGCTATGATGGCCTCGGTTAACTCCTTGTCCCATTTATCGGTATGCAGGTACGATGCCGCGGCTATAGCGCCCAGTATAGCCCTGGAATTATCATCGCCATAAAAAGTTACCGCGTTGGGTGTCGACCAGCCTAAAAGGCCATAAGCAGGGCTGTTGGGATTATTTTTATTACCCGCACGCAGGTTGGAGGTTTTGAACAGATAATTGACCAAATTGGCCGATTTTGTTTGATATTCCTTATTGTTTAGTAAACTGCCCGCTGCGGCCATAGCCATACTCACCTCACCCTGCACATCGGCACGCATCCAGTAACGGTACTGCTGGCTGCCATCATAATAAATAGTAGATGTATGTCCTTCAATTATGCCCAGACTACCATCGCCACTTGGTTTACTTTGACTTACCGGCGGACCAAGCGGCTCGGTGTTGTTAGATCCGTCATGTTTCAGCCAGTCGGCTTTCCAACTGTGGTCGATAAAAAACCGGCCGTTATTAAACCATTGCGCTCCTTTTTTGATGGTGGTTAAACGGGCATTAGCAGGTAATGGCTCATCGCGGTTAAACATCGGTTTTACATCTTCTATCCATTTATCCAGGTTAATATTTTGATTACCCGTTATACGCGATAAGATGTATTTCCATACGGTTTTGATAGATTGCTGCGGACCGTACCTGCCGGTTTCAAAATTGCTAAGACCAGTCATGCTTACCAGTGCCCCGCCTTGCTTAAAGAGTAAGGGATAGGCTTTGGTATCCTTAAGCCCATATTCGGCTTTATCAAAACCAACTACTTTGGCCAGTACAATGAGAGGTTTACTAACCTCAACGGGTAATATAAAACTGTTCTGCACTGCAAACAGGGCCATCGGTTTTAGGTTATCGCCAAAAACGTCTTCGGTTATTACGGCACGTTCCAAATGGGTTTCGACCGGTTTTTCAGGAATACTTAAACCCGGGAATGATGAAGGGTATTCCACATATAATTTGATCCCTTTTTTATTTGCCTGATCGAGCAGTTGTTGACTGATCCTGTTAACCGGGTCTGTTTTAGGATAGGCTGAGGCAATAATAAATACTCCAGATCCCTGGGTAGCTGCATTTACCGCTGCCTGCGGGGTGTTGTATTTTTTTATGTTGAAACCCTCACGCTTCAGCAATTGATAAAGGTCGTTTTTCTCGCTGCCGTAAAAATACAGGTCCGTACCCTTTGCAAAACACTGGATAGCGGTGCTGATCAGCAAGATGCAGATCCAAATCATACTTTTTATGGTTGTATTTATTTTCATAATGTTTATCGTTACTGTTTTCGATCAGCTATTGCCGGTATTTATCTGTTATACAATTCATTTAGCAAGCGCAGAGCCTCTTTAGTGATCATCTTGTCGGTTCCCGCTTCCATGTACGACCATTTACCCGGTCCGGCTTCATATCCCCCCTGTTTAAGCGCTTCTTCTGTTGGGATATAACCAATATTATTTTCGGCATAAGCCACAACTATGGTATAGGTAAAGGGCGATCTGTCTTCAATATCTAACGCGGTTTCTACAAAGGGTTCGCCGGGTAAAAAAACTATCGCCAGTTCACCTATTCTGATAACGCTAAAGCGGGCCAGGGCATCATTATCATTGGTAATTCCCGAACCCTTCCTTACAGGCAGCTGCACTTTACTACGGGCAAATGCAAAAACAGAGCTATTTATTTTTAATCCGTTTTCATCGTTTTGAGCAACTTTGGCCAGGGCCATGCCATGTTCCCGTGCATAATCAGCCCCCATGGAAACCGTTGGTGGATTAGTATCACCTGCTGCACCATTTAAAAACACAGGCATCCCGTTTTGGGCAGTACGTTCCATTTCTATGCACATTTCGCCGGGAAACTCAGCTGAGATATGTTTCAGACACATTTCATGCACCGGGTGGCATATAGCATGAACCAAAGTAGCTACACTATCACCTTTTTCATTATAAAAGCGAACGGTTTTAACGCGACGGTCAACCGGGGGCAGATCAAGCAATTCTGGAGCTATGGGCTGCATACTATCAGACATGACGATACCATTGGTGGTTTTTATACGGCGCTGCATGGAAAAACCATCCAACTTGTTGTAAAAAA
Source organism: Mucilaginibacter sp. RCC_168 (assembly GCF_041355315.1). NCBI lineage: Bacteria > Pseudomonadati > Bacteroidota > Sphingobacteriia > Sphingobacteriales > Sphingobacteriaceae > Mucilaginibacter > Mucilaginibacter sp. RCC_168. The sequence goes on along the minus strand of NZ_JBFUPN010000003.1, from coordinate 153,518 downwards.
CAGACAGTGTACATGGCTGCATGGCTACCATGGCAGTCTTTATAGCTTCCCGAATCCTGAACTGTACCCGTGCCAGCCAAAATTGATAAATCTCTGTTTGGTATAAGTTTGACAGGGCCACGGATTCGGGCGCATTATGGGTATGGGTGTAGGTAAAAATAACTTTATCCCGATCGATAATATCAGTCATACCTTGTTTAAAGCTATCCCATCCGTCAACTGCGGTATCATTTAGCGCCAACAGATCAGCTGATACAAGAGCAATGAGCTCGGCACCCAAACGAAATACCAGCACCCGTGCTTTTAGAGGCAGTCTTACCGATTCAAATGGCTCATATAGTCCGTTTACCGAAGAGGTTAATAACCCAACTTCGAGCGGTGGAGTGATATCGGTAACCGAGGTTCCAACAAGTAATGGTGATGGGGTCATTTATTTTTCTTTTTAACCCAGTTTAAAGATTGTTGCCAGAACTTGTCGTAATCGGCCCATAACTCAAAATTGATACCCCAGTGCGGAGCCGGATCAGACATGTAGGTTAACACCCTGCCCTTACCATATTCACCCACTACTACCAAGGGGTGGCCGGTTTCTTTTACGCGCACCAGCACTTGTCCCTCTGACTTTTCGTTTACCTCGTTATAACCAAATATGGGCGGGAATTTATCCCATGCCAGGCCCTTTACTGCAGGATGATCAGGCACCAGGACTTCGGCTGTAAACCCGGCTGATGACTCCACCAGATCCTCGATCAGTAAACAATCAACCGGTAAAGCATCTTTCAGACTGCTCCTGCCCCAACCCGATTTGGCCTGCACGCCGCTAAAGGATAACCAACCGCCCAGCATCATCATACCGCCGCCATCGCTGATCCAGTCTTTGATCACGTTTAGCCTGTCGGGAAAGGTTACTACTTTGTTTTCGCGCCTGGCACGATCAAAAAAACTTGGGTACAGATGAAAACATTTGGCTTCAACATCGCTAATGATCAGGGAAACAGATTGCTCCAGGTACTCTTCCAGTTTGCCAGGTTCCAAACGATATAATTCCCAATTGGCTAAAGGGGTAACATCAACGTGATGCTCCAGGGCCTCGGTCAGGCGTTCGCCGTAGAAATGCAGGTCGGCGTCTTTTGTTTCTGTTCCAAAGGGAGTTTCAATAAATGTAGGGCCAACGTGAAATACCCAGTCACCAAGATATAGCACATGTTCGTCTTTTGATCTGAACTCTTTTTTTGCTCTCATAAATTTTTTAGCGTGTTGATTTTTATTAATTTTTTAAAGATTTTATTCGATTACAGTTAAGATTGATTTTGGCATTTCGGTGTTCTCTGCCGTGCGGATGGCCAGGTAAGCCAGATAAGCTTTGGCTGTTCGTTTAAATATGATGAACAGTATAGCGCATACCGCCAACTCACCCATGCTCCTGTAGTAATGTCCGAACCATGCCTCCGTGAGCCCCTGTATCAATAAAGATGTTGCCGCGAAGCCGATAACCGCCACACCCAAGCCACGAAATATGGGTTTAACAATATTAGTAAGTGGTTTTGAACCATGTTTTACCCGGAATGGTTTCCAGAAACCTAATGGATGAACCCGTTGATAAAAGTCGTTTAGTAATATATCAGGATCGGGTTTGGTCAACAAAGCAACGCTTATCCAGAGGATGGTAGTAAGCCCCATTACCAGCAAGGTTGACCAGTACCAGGGTAGCATCAGCTTTTGCGCCGAGGCAACACCCAGGAACAACAACAACTTTGGCCCCAATACTACCAGGCAAAATATACCTGCCCCACCAAATGAAGCGGCCACCCGGGCCGGGCCGTTAAACCGCCACCACCACCATTGTGCCCAGTTGGCAGGCAGTTCGGCAGCGCTGAGCTGGAGCATAAATATGGCTACATCTGTAATGATGCTCACGTTAAATACCACAGCAATGGCCAGGGATATGATAATGGCCATACCCACTTTGCCCATCAGCATATAGTGTTTTTCGCTGGCTGTGCGTACAAACCACTTACGATAAATATCACTTACCAGCACCTGGCTGCCAAAGTTCAGGTTATCACCCACTACCGACATCGTAGCCGCCATCATAGCCGCCACCAGCAGTCCCATGGCGCCGTGCGGCAGCATCTCCTTCATCAGGCGGCCGTATACCAGCTCCCGGTCGGCGCCGGCATTGCGCAACTCAGGCCATATCACCGCCGCCGAGATACTGGGCAGCGTAACCAGCAGCAATAAAATAAACATGGTAATAGCTGCAACCACATACATGGTCAGCGCCTCTGATGGTGTGCGGGTTGAGAGGATGCGTTGTCCCTCCATAGCGCCACCCATAGGTGCGGCATCGCCGCCGTAGCCTATACTTTGACCAAACATCCAGGCCATAGCAGCCGCCAGTGGGAATACATCATGTTTAACAGGTGGTGTCATCTGCAGCATTTCGGGATGGGTAGCGCCAAACGCATGACTTATAGCAGACGCCATCGCCGCAGGTCCGCCAAAATGAGCCAGCGTGAGTCCGGCCAGGGTAATGGTGCCAATAAAGAAAATACTCATCTGGATAAGGTTCGAGATCACCACTCCCTTATAACCCGAAAAGAAAACAAACAGAAATGAAACCGGCACTACCAGGTACAGCGTTTCTATTTTGGTTAATCCAAACGCCGGTCCCATGATCTTAAAGGCTGCCAGCAAGGTGATCCCTGTCCAGGCGGGCATCGCGATAAGCGAGGTGCGTATGGCTATCCATATCCTCATGGCCGATGCTGCCTTTGCGGGGAATCTTAACCCATAAAATTCAAGTGAGGTAAATAAATTTAGACGCCGCCAGAAAACAGCAAACAACACTCCGCCGATAAATAATGCCAGTCCGAACCGGCTCAAATACCACCAGGATATAAAAGCTCCCGTTACTACGGCCAGGCCACCATAACCGGTTGCCGCATCCGGACTAACCAGCGCGGCGGTATATGATATACCATTTAGCCATCCCGGTATCTTTCGGCCACCCAGAAAAAAGTTTTCGAGGTTAGCTGATGCAAAGCGCCGGTGCCACAGCGACAGGCAAAACATTAGCATTAAATACCCCGCTACTATCCAAATATCCAATTGGTTCCAGTTCATAAAGATTGATTCAAATAGTTTAGATGATTAACTACAGCTACCCGGTCAACGTTCTTGATTGAATTTAGTTTATTATCAAAATCAATTTTGAATACGTATTCAATTTTATTCAATAGGTAAAATCTCAATATCGACACTGAAAGCATTATTATTTTCAATTGTTTTATAGTTGGGTTTGGAGCTTATAAAGCTGTACAAAAAGCTTGTACTTATATTTATAATTTGGTAAAATTTTGAATGCGTATTCAAATTTAAAATTTTACAATTAACATTCCAATAGCTGATCAAAATAAAAATACATTTATTTTATAACCCCTTTATCCTTTCGGCCAATGGAGCCAGGGGTGGCAAATTACTTTCGGGCTTGTCCAGGTAAAAGTATGCCGTGGCCGAATAGTTATCAACACGGTAAAAATTCACCCATTCATCCGCGGGGAACTTATCATCAAAAAGATCCGGATAATCGGGGTTATCCAGTAGTTTGATCAAACTTTTTGACGTCCCGACCGAAATGGGTTTCACCCTACCTCCTGCCCGGGCAATCGCTCTGATCAGATCTCGCCCGGCCCCTCCTATTTGCTGAATAGTTACCCTACAATCGGAATGAAAATATATCGGATCCGGGATATGGTACCTGTAAAATGCGAATTGCTTTTTTTGCTTATCCACAACCGTTGCACCCTGGTATAATTGCGAAAACGGTCCCAGGTTCCATGCCGAGCCAATATAGTCCTCCGTACCCGTGCCTGCTAAAGTAGGATGTTTCGTATCTCCATCCAGGTAGGTTTTTACTTCACCTTCCCCAAACCAGGTATCACCATATACTTTATCGGCCACTACACCAATATTTGTACCCAGAAACCGGCCTTTGCCGTTTACCCGGGGTAATATCTCAAAATCGCTGCCCAGTCCAACGCCACTGCTATTACTCCAATAAGCATGAAAGTAGGCTATATCTTTAGGGTGTTTTTTTACCTTGATCAAATCCACATCATAAAATAACAACTGGTTTTGTTTCGATTCATTGACCAGCACGATACGGGCATGCTTTTTAAAAGGCATAGGCACATAGCAGTTGAATGATTTCCCTTCAGGGTCGCTAAACAAAGTACTCTGAAAAGCAGTCATTCTTCCAAGACCGATCCCAAAAAAATCACCTAAAGGAGCTGACACAGCCGGTTTTGCAGCACCATCCCAATACATTTCAATATGGATAGCACGCAAGGCTTCCGGGTTACGGTCAATAATGGTCATCCAGATACGGTTGATAATGCCGGCACCTTCAAAATCAAGCAGGGTAACACTTTTGCCGGCATTTATCCATTCGCTGGGATGGCCTTTAGCCCCCTTATTTTCCATGCCGCCCTTGCCTTTATCGCCGGCCCGGTTCTCAAAGCTTACCCAACGCGTTTCGGCATCTGACGGAAGCTCATAAAGCTGCTGTGCCATTATCCTAAGGGGACAAACGCCAATAATTAATAATAATGTGATTATTGTAAATGATCTGTTCATATAAATATTATTAAGTAAGTAATACCGGGGCTCGCCCCCGGTATTAAACTAACCAACTAAACATTACCAACCCGGGTTTTGCACCAAGTTTGGATTTTTATCTGTTTCGCGCTTTTGCATTGGCCATAGATAATGTTTCTTTTCAAAAACGCGTTTTTCAACTATTGTTCTTACAAAAAAGGCAGGGTCGGTTTTTGATGCACCCGCCTGAATGTTCATACCATAAATGTAGGTATTATCGGTTTGTTCGGCTATTTTCCAGCGATGGCAATCGAAATAACGCTGTGTTTCAAATGCCAGCTCAATACGGCGTTCATGATGGATACGCTCGCGCATATCGCTTTGTGAAAGCCCGCCTGGCAATCCCGGCATCCCCGAACGGGCCCTGATCAGGTTGACATACCGGTACACATCCCCTACGGGCCCCTGTGCTTCATTCAAGGCCTCAGCATAGTTCAAATATTGTTCGCCCAGCCTGAAAAGAACCCAGGTGCGCAATACCGGCTGTACTACCGGCCGCCAAACAAAACTTGGGTTACATAATTTTTTCACGAGGTAACCTGTTTTAGAATAATTTCCTGAGCCAGCGGCCTTTTTGCCGTCGGCCCCGTTAAACCAAAACTCCAGGCCCTGTGTACGGGATTTCCATATATCGCCCGAGAAATGAATGGTAGCGTAAAAACGCGGATCGCGGTTAACGTACATGTTACTGGTACCTGCTACATATTTACCCCCGGGATCGGCCACGTCGGTAAAACCTGTTTCGGTATAACCCGATTCGGGATTGATGATCGGTGTATGATCGGCATTATAACCGGTTATAGGTCGGGTGCCATTGGCCATTTCATAATCATCAACCAGATCTTGAGTCGGCGCATTCAAGGTAAAACCCAATAAGCTCAGTGGCTCACTATACACGTCATGGTCATTAAATAAGCCAGCGTTATAAGAGAAAAAAGCTTCTTTATTGTTATTTGCGTAAAATAGTTCCTGGTAATTTTTAACCGGGTCATTAGTTGCCGAGGTATAAAGCCCGTATCCCGCAGCCTCGGTCTGGTCAATGCAGGTTTTGGCAGCATTAGCTGCATCTTGCCAGCGTGAGGCGGCAAAAGCCGGGAATAAATGCGTCCCCTTATCATCAACCAAACCGGTGTAATCCGGGTTTCCGTTCCATAATGGACTGGCCATATAAAGCAATGTTCTGGCTTTTAAAGCCAGGCAAACAGATTTTGCCGGCCTGCCATATTCGGCATCAGAAGTAATACGTGCCGGAAGTAATGCAGCGGCTTTATCACATTCCGAAGCGATAAAGGCAACACATTTATCTATTGGATCTCGCCTGATGCTTTTCAGATCTGCACTAAGTGATATGCTATGATCTGAAATAGGTACCGGGCCATAAACCCTGATCAGTAAAAAATGAAAATAGGCACGCAGAAAAAGAGCTTCCCCTTTTAATCTGGCACGTAAAGCATCGGTAAAGAAATCATCAAGCGGCACCTTATCAATGTTTTCAATAAAAATATTGGTTTTACGAATGGCGTTATAATTCTCGGTCCAGGGATCTGGAATGTTATTGCCATAAGATGTTGGGTTCCACGAACCCGCGTTCATGCTGTTTGAAAAAGAGATGGCGTAAAACTGATCCATCTCATCAGATGCGCCTATGTAAGGGTTGCCTTTTGTATCGTTGTCAACCTGCCGGTGCTCTTTTGGTAAGGAAGCATAAATATTACTCAGGAAACTCTGTGCATAATCCCGATTGGCAAAAACCTTATCAATGGTCAGGTCATCATCCGGCGCTTTATTCAAAAAATCTTTTTTACAGGATGCTGCTACAAAAAGCAACAACATGATCATAACTGATTTTACAAGTAATTTCATAATACTATTAATTAAATGTGTTTAAAAAGTAACCTGCAGACCCAAGTTGAGTGTACGTACTTGCGGATATCCCCCGAAACTCACACCATTACTATTGTCCTGTTCAGGATCAATCACCTTCAAGTGATCCCAAAGCAATAAATTGGTTCCGTTAACAAAAAAGCGCGCGTTGCTTACACCCACTTTTTGTGAAAAGCTTTTGGGTATGTTGTAACCTATTTCGGCCGATTTAAGACGCAGATAATTGCCATTTGCTGCATATAGCGTATTGGTGACATAGTTATTGGTGTTTTTCACATCGATAACAGAAGGGTATTTAGCGTTTAAATTATTTGCGCCCGGAATCCACCTGTTATCGTAGTATTCTTTGATCACATTATAGTTACCTACCCCATCCATAAATGCCCAAACCGGCCTGCCCCCTAAAAAGAAGGTGGAGCGGGCAGCACCCGTAAAGAACACGCTGATATCAAAACTCTTATACCCCAGTGTTACGCCAAAACCATACATAATTTCGGGGTTGCGGGCATAACCAAAGTAGGTTTGATCGTCTGTGGTTATCTTCCCGTCGCCATTGAGGTCCTTATATTTAATGTCGCCGGGACGGATAATAGATTGTAACTGCGTTTGTGACGGGCTATTGTCAATATCCTGCTGATCTTTAAACAGGCCTGCGGCGATATAGCCATATGGGCGATCGATACTCTGGCCTCTTGAATTCTGATATGCTAATGGCTTCACCGGCGAATCGTCCTCTATTATTTTGTTGCGGGCATAAGTAAAGTTGGCCTGGAATGCATAGTAGAAACCGCCTGCTGTCCGGTTCCTGATCTGTATATTACCATCAACACCTTTGTTATTAACAATACCTAAGTTGGCATAAGGGATATTGCCACCAAAACCAGCCGAACTGGGAATCTGCTGGCGCTGCAGCAATATACCGGTACGGTGTTCCCTAAAAGCATCAACCTGTAATACCACCTTACCATTAAACATTTCCATATCTAAACCCAGGTTGGCCTTGGTTGATGTTTCCCAGCTGATATCTTCATTACCAATGCGGCTTTCGGCAAAGGCACCTGTGGGATAAGCCTGACTGGAGCCAAAAGGATAATTATCGGCATTTTTATTAATGGTGGTCTGGAACAGAAACCGTGAGCCACCGATCTGATCGTTACCAACCTTTCCGTATGACCCTCTGATCTTTAAAGAGCTGACCACATTCTTATTCCAGAATTTCTCATTGGATATGATCCAGCCAAAAGCTCCGGAAGGGAAGAATCCATACCGCTTACCGGCCGGAAAATTCTCAGATCCGTTATACCCTCCATTAAATTCCAGCAGGTAGCGTGAATCATAATCGTACGTTACCCTGCTTGCTAAGCCCTGTCTGCGGAAAGGAATATTATCAAGCGAGTTGGCCGCTGTAAGGTTGATGTATTCGCGCCTGTTACCCAGCAAAAGGCCGCTTACCGAACTTTTGCCGAATTTGCGGTCATAATTAATTGATGTTTCCAAATAAACCGCCCGATTTGAGGCGCTGCCGTAATAGAACCCTAATGCGGTTTCCGTCTGGATCAGCTTATATTGATCTTTACCGTTAGCATCTTTACCCAGGTACTGATAAGTGCTTGGTATTTTATGGCGCACGTTATCTGTTTGGTTATAATAATCATAGGAAAACAACCCATTAAGAGATAAGCCGGGAGTGATTAATGACGACAGATCCCATTTTGTACCTAAAGAGCTTTGTAAAGTAGTACGGAATTGTTTTTGGTAACCTTCCTGCGTAGTGCGGGTATAGGGACTTTCGGACAGGAACGTACCTTTTCCGGGTATAGAGCCATCGGGGTTTTTAAAGGGGTAACTGTTATTTGGAGTATAATTTAAGGCATCATAAATAACGCCGGCGCTTGAACCCGGATAATTCCCGTTGGATATAATGCCCCCCACATTAAGCGCTATGGAAAAACTTTTAGATAAGCTGACATCCACATTTGAGCGGAAATTATAACGTTTTACACTGGTATTGGTAGGGTACGAAATAGTAGGATCTTCCTTATAAATACCATCCTGAATGGTGTAACCAACATTGGTAAAATATTTAAAAGTTTGATTGCCACCCTGCAGGCTTAAATTATTGATGGTTTGAAGCGTGTTCTTTTTCAACGTGGCGTCAATCCAGTTAACATCCGGATACAAAAACGGGTCGGAATGGTCTTTGTATTTTTGCACCTCGGCCGGTGTAAAAAACGCGGGTTTACCCACATTGGCCATGGCTTCGTTGGCTAATGTTGCATACTCATAACTATTAATAAAGTCAGGCAGGCGCAAGGCTGTCAGCATAGCAGTTTCTGTACGGAAAGTTACTTTTGGCCGCCCCTCAGCACCTCTTTTGGTATTGATAAGGATAACACCGTTGGCACCGCGTATACCGTAAACCGCAGTAGCAGAAGCATCTTTCAATACCGAAAAACTTTCAACCTCCTGTATATTGAGATTATTCATATCCCGCTCCACCCCGTCAACCAGCACCAATGGAGCTCTTCCGCCAGATGTGGTACCGAAGCCCCGGATATACACGCTCGAAGCATCGTAACCAGGTTCGCCAGAGCTTTGCCTGGTTATAATACCGGGCAGCCGGCCGCCTATTGCGTTGGACAATGAAGGTGTTGATACCTGCTGCAGATCGGAGATCTTTACAGTTGATACGGCTCCGGTAACTGACACCTTTTTCTGTGTACCAAAGCCAACAACAACTACATCATTTAACTTCCGGCCAGCTTCATCTGGCACCAGTTTTATTCGCATGGTGCGGTGGTTGCCTACCCGGATATGCTGGGTTTTGTATCCAACAAATGTTACAGATATTGAGTCGCTTTCGCTGGGCACTTCAATCAGGAACTTCCCGTATACATCGGTAATAGTTCCTTTTGCACTGCCTATCACTTTAACTGTTGCTCCAGGCAATATCTCATCCTTTTCATCAACAACAGTACCCGAAAGCACAAATGAAGCAATCGTTGCTGTTTTTTGCGCGTTCATTGTTTCGGCTGGTGTTGCCGCATTTACCTGGTTATATAAACTACAGGTGATAACTAACAATAAAAGCAAAAATTTGCACACCTGGTAACGGACATATCTAAAACTCCTTTTCAGGCTAATGTGGGTTTCAAGATCCAAAACCCATGGTCTTGTAGAAATTCGCATAAATTAATAAAGTTTAGCATACGTGTATTATTTATTAATTACTCACGACGAACGTGTAGCGTAACGCTCGTCAGCACTGCAGAATGCAGTTCTATTTCATTTGTTACTTTAGGGTGGGTTTTCGTCAAATTCTCTCATTTTAATGGTTTTTTATGGTTTATAAATGTGGTTTATCGTGTTAAAAAGTGTTAAATACCATGGGTTATTATTATCGTTATTTTTTTGAATACGTATTCAAAAAAATAAAAGACAAAAAAAATGACTATGCCATTTTTTTTGCCTTTACAGATGTTCGGATCACCAGGTGCCCTTTCATCATGACTACCTGAGGTACCGAATCTTTATCGCTTATCTCTTTCAGCATTAATTCCACTGTGCTGTCAACCATTTCTTCCAACGGCTGCTCCCAGGTGGTTAGTGAATAAGATGGCCACTCAGACATCCGGATATTATCAAAACCTATTACGGATACATCTTCAGGTATTTTTAAGCCTATAACCCTGATGGCATCCATTACACCCAGTGCTATAATGTCGTTACCACAAAAAATGCAGTCAATATTTTTATTCTTGGTCATTAACTCCTGCGCAGCTTTAAAGCCGCTTTCGTAGGTATAATTACCAGGCTCTATCATCAGATCGGTTATATTTCTTTCATTCAGCACCTCTTTAAAGCCCTTTAATCTGTCGATAGTGGTTGAGGTATCAGATGGTCCCGAAATAAATGCAAATGACTTATGTCCCATCTCCACCAAATATGCTGCTATTTGTTTAGCTGCAAGATAGTTATCACAAAATACCGCACTGCTTTCCAGTTGTTCGGTATAGCGGTTAAAAAGAATTACAACGATACCATTCCGGTTAAATTTTTGCGAAGCTGATGAAGATAACAGCGCATCTGTAATAATAACCCCCTCTACATTATACTCCAGCAACTGGGTGATCTCTTTTTCCTGTATTTCTTCGTTCTCTGAATTGATAAATATCAAATGATAACCCAGCGCCGATAAACGATTATGGAATATCTCTAAAACAGCTGAATAAAAAGGATTACGGATATTGCGCATCACAATGCCTATCATCATCGTTTTACGGGTGATCAGGCTCCTTGCATGCGCGTTCGGCTGATATTCTAATTTTTCGGCAGCATCCAATATTTTCTTTCGTTTTTTTTCCGACACATTGGTATTACCGGCAAAAACCCTCGAAACAGTAGACTGTGAAACGCCAGCTAATTCTGCAACATCCTGCGAAGTGTAATTTTTCTTATTCACGTTTATACCGTTATTAAATGAATACGTATTCATTTAATACAAATATAATTTTTTTATTTAAAAAAAAGATTTTAGAGAAAATTAAATTTTTCTATGAATAATCGTGATGGATCACCAAATTCCAACGGGAGATCTTCGGAAAGAGCTATACCTTAATCATAAGGCAATCTATGTTTGCATCCAGAAAGTAAACTTTCATTGATAATCTTCGGCGGAAAATTTCTTAGTATATAAAGAATTTCTCAAATATAAATTACGGTTACATATCCCCTGGTTTTGTACATTTGCATGTTAAAGCCATCGGAGTTCTCTGATAGCTTTAACATGATAGAGTTTGGTTAAACTACAGGTAGATGAATGTCTGTTTAGAATTCTGTCATCATTTTAAATATTACCTTACCTACGTTATCAGGTTTGCCCTTAGGCGTCGGAGAAATTGAGCCTTTAAGTTTTCCATTTAATTTGATTACCCTAATTTTTCGGAAACTATAATTACCTTTCTCATAATCATAAGTTTCACCGTCATCATCATAAAGAGCGTAAGTACCAGGTTTATCGCCATAATATCTTACTTCAATATCAACTTTCTGCCCCGCTTTAGGTGCATGCAGCATTGGAGGCATCATAGGTATCACCCCGCCATCCTTTACAAACACCGGTATTTTATCAAGCCCTGGCGTTACACTGATCACTTCTCCATTGCCTGCATACTTTCCGGTATAAAAATCATACCACCTACCTCTCGGCAATATTACTTTGCGACTGGTTTGCCCGGCAAACATGGGGGCCACTAATAAATATTCGCCGGCCATGTATTGATCCTTTACTTCTTTGGTAACCGCTTCTTCGTATGGATTTTCTTCCAGATTTAATTTCTTATTTTCCCCTTTAGCCTCAGTATTGGTAAACCCATCTTCCAGATACATAGCCCTGAAAGGCGGTATTCCTTCAAAATGATATTTTGCAAATTCGCTGTACCAGTAGGGAATCATCTGCATACGCAGATTAGCCATTGATTTTACCTGTTCGGCCACTTCAGGGAACGACCATGGTTTGGTGCCGCTGGCCCAGGCATTGATCATGGCCATAGGTGAAAAAACATTGGACTGGAACCTGCGCAACCACTCTTCGCCGGTTTTGGATGAGCGTACCTCAGGAGTCCATAATACGCCGGCAAAACCGCTATTTACTAAAGCAGTTATAAAATCTCGATGATCATAATAATCATTGTAGATCACATAGGGAAATGACGAACCTCCGCCATTTGAGGCGCGTACCAATCCAAATGTGCGCTGGTTACGCTGGTGATAAATTTCGCTGGTGTAACGCTGCATCATGAGGCCATAGGTCTGCCGCATTTGCTCGGCATCATGACCTGATGGGAAAACTGCGACATCTGGCCATAAGTAATTATCGCCTCCATCAACCTCGTCCATTTTATAGCCGCTAATGCCGATATCTATCTTGCCTTTTTCCAGTTCGCCAAAAAAGATCTGCCGAGCTTCGGGCATACTGATATCTGGTACAATTCCGTTCCAAACAGTATGTGAGCCACTATAAGGTAAAATGCTTTTATACAGAGGGGCCTCTGGCGATACATAGGGGTTTGTCCATAAGTTGAGCCGGATATTCTTTTTCAGCATATCCCGCACCAACGATTTGGGATCAGGGAAGCGGGTTTTGTCCCATTCAAAAGTACAGGGGTATGATTTGCTTTGCCAGCCTGGTTCCAAACCAATAAAATCAAGCGGATAACCCTTTTCCTCAAAAGCCCGGGCTTCTGCAGCAACGCCCTGCGCATCAGTTAAACGCTGCATACGCTGGGTAAAGCCCAGTCCCCAACGCGGTGGCAGGCAACCGCCGCCGTTCAATAAATTATAGCGTCGTATAGCATCTAAAGTTGTAGGGCCTGCAAATACATATATCTCCACTCCTGCCGCGGGTACCAGCATTTCCACACCGTCTGAGTATGGATGTGAGCTCCATGTTTTATCCAGGTTCCTATCCTTTACTTCTGGAGCGATTTTACTATCACGTCTTACAGCCGTACCAGCATACACATTGATATACCTGGCCGAGTTGATAAACACCCCATACCCATTTGATGAAACATAGAAGGGCGTAGGCGCATGTGTACGGCCATTATCCTTACCCGCATAATTATCTACATGTAAGGTTAGTACTTTACCCCGCTGAAATACCGTTTGAAAGTTTAAACCCAAACCAAATATCTGCTCTTTTTTCTCCAGCGGAAAACGAAGATAGGTTTTGCCGTCCTGTACCCGACCGGTAATTTCATCCTGTGCCAGCGGGAAGGAAGTTTTGGGCATTTGCTGTAAACCAGCATGATATGGCTGCACACCAGCCACTTTAAGCAGATCATACTCTTCGGGCTTGCCTATTATGCCTTTCCATATCCCAGGCTCAACTTCTGTCCAGGTTATGGATTGTGCCCTGATGAGTTCTGCAGAACTTAAGCATAAGCAAACTAATAAAAAATACTTCAAAATCTTCATTTTATTATTGCGGTATAATGGTGTAGGTTTTGCCCTTTTCGGTGGCAAAATCAATTACATAACCTTTATTAAAGCTGATATCAACCAACTTGGCATCGTCAACTTTTTGATGTGGAGGTATAGTAGGTGGGGTATTCAATATATTTTTATTACCGCCAACAGCGGCTTTACTATTTACTTCGATCACCTTTACAGGTATTGGCGTACGCAACCGACAATTACCGCCCAGGTTTGATTTGATCAAAGCTTTGGTTAACTTCCCTTTTTTCCAGCTGATAGCCACCTCAAAATTGCCACGGGCCTTAATGCCTTTGATGCTGCCATCGGCCCAGGCATCAGGCAAGGCGGGTAACAATTCAATTTCACCGTTTTGGCTTTGCAGCAGCATTTCGGTCATACCGGCGGTTCCGCCAAAATTCCCATCGATCTGGAAAGGTGGGTGTGCGTCGAACAAATTGGGATAAGTTCCACCTCCGCTCATCTGTTCTTTCTTTTGCAGCGGATCCATGTAGTTAAAGGCTGCACCTAATATTTTGTAGGCGTGATTACCATCGTGCATACGCGACCACCAGTTCACTTTCCAGGCCATAGACCAGCCAGTGCTCACATCACCCCTATATATCATGGATTGCTTGGCAGCGGCAGCTAATTGCGGTGTATTAAATACGGAGATCTGCCTGCCGGGGAACAGGCTAAACAGGTGCGATATATGCCGATGGGTATCTGCCGGATCATCCCAGTCCTGGAACCATTCCTGCAACTGTCCGTATTTACCAATGTGGAAAGGATAAAGTTTATCATAAGCAGCTTTTACCTGTTCTGCAAAAACCCTATCCGTACCTAAGACCTGTGCACTGCTGATACAGTTTTGAAACAGCTCACGAATAATAGACATATCCATGGTGGAGGCCATGCTTACCAGGTATTCCTTACCATTAATTTTGATGGTATTCTCTGGCGATGTGGATGGATTGGTTACCAGGTAGCCCGTTTTAGGGTCAGTCACGAGCCAGTGCAGCATAAACTGCGCGGCGCCTTTCATAATGGGATACGCGGTTTTACTTAAAAAAGCTTTATCACCGGTAAACATGTAATGATCATACAAATGCAAACTCATCCAGGTTCCCCCCATTGGCCAGGCCGACCACCGTACCGAGCTTTTGGGGTCATGATCATAACCACCCACAGTAGAGGTTTTGGCCCATATATCGCTGTTGTGATGCTCAACCCAGCCTTCAGAAATGTTATAACTTTCTTTAGCAGTGATAGCTCCGTTTATGGTAAGCTCTTTTAAAAAATCAAATAAAGGCTGATGGCATTCTGAAAGATTGGTATTTTCGGCCAGCCAGTAATTCATTTCGGTATTGATGTTGGTGGTATAATTACTACCCCATGGCGGTAATACCTGATCATTCCAAATACCCTGCAAATTGGCCGGAGCACTACCGGGCCTGGAACTGGCTATGAGCAAATAACGCCCAAACTGGTAATACAGGGTTTGCAACTGCTTATCAGGATTGGCTACACTAAAATTCCGGAGCCTTTGATCGGTAGGTTGTATTATCATGTCTGCGTTAGCACCCAGATTAAAACTCACCCGTTTAAATAGTCGTTGATAATCGGTTATGTGCCGTTGTTTCAACTGCTCATATGTTTTTTGCGATGCGGCAAGCAAACCAGCATTAGCTTCCATCGCCGGATCCTTGCCTTGCAGACCTGGGGATTTATTAAAACCATTAAAGCTAGTGGCCTCAGCTAAATAAAGTATAACTTCATTTGCACCACTTACCTGTAATTGGTTATTAGCAGATTTTATCTGTCCACCAATATTCTTTATTCTGAGGTTGATCTGAAAATTCATTCCTTCCCCTTTTGGTTCATCATAAATCACCTGTTGTGGTTCATAATCGCGGTTGGCTACATAGCTTGGGGCTTTCCCTTTTAATATGAGTTTACTATTACCATCGTTCGCTACCGAAAAATGCAGCTTGCTTTGCAGGCCGGCTGTAAAACTGATAGCGCCTTTTTTGTCGGCTGTAATGCGTATCATCATTACTTTATCCGGGTAACTGATAAACGTTTCCCGTTTATAGTGTACTCCCCCCGATTCATACTTTACGGTTGAAACCGCATTGTTTAAGCTCAGGTCACGGTAGTAATGTGTGCTGTCTATAACATCAAAATTCAACAGCAGATCGCCCAATGGTAAATAACGGGCGGTGTATGGGCCCTGTAAATGTTTTTTCCAGAGGTCGGCCGCCTTGTCGAAGTCGCCATCAAATACAGCCTTCCGCACCTGCGGTAAATATTCCGGCCCTTGCGGGTTATTACCCGATTGGGGATAACCCGACCATAAATTATGATCATTCAGTTGATAGCGTTCGTGGTTAACCCCACCAAATACCATAGCCCCGGTAGTAGCGTTACCCAATGGCAAAGCCTCTTCCCAGGCAGCGGCGGGCTTAGTGTACCACAATTTTAAATTAGCATCATCGCTATGTGTTTGCGCAGATGCGAAACCTGCACTTGCCAAACATGCCAAAACCAATACATTTTTAAGGGAATAAATTTTAGTGCCACCCATATTATTTGGTAGTTATTAGTTTGTAAGCCATCACTTTTTTGCCCCAGAAAGTAGGAACATATAAGATGTGTTTCAGGGGGTCATAGGCAAGATCGGCAGTATTTACTTTTTTTTCCTGGATGTCCAGCAAAGTTTCAATCTTACCATCGGCAGTTACATAAAATATATGCCCCGACCAGCAGGTGATCAAAAAATCGCCATTGCCAACGGGCTCAAGTCCGTCGCCGCCACAACTGAGTGTAGTAATGGGTGTTAAATCACCCTTACTGTCCGATTTCATAAATTTTTGTCCACCAAGGATATAAAGCTCGGGTCCTATAGCTTTAAGACCATTTACCCCTCCTATGTTTGTTAAAAAGGTGCTTACTTTTCCTTTTTCAATGCGGTGTATTTTTTTGGTTTTGCTGTCGGATACATAAACTATCCCTTTATCATCTACTGTAATGTCGTTAAGGGCTTTGGCGCTGTCAATAGCTATCTTGTTTTTTACCTTACCGGTATTGATATCAATAACTACCACTTCTGACAGATCAGCCACATATAACTCATTGCCAAATCGCCCTAAGCCTTTAGGCGCGTTTAAACCTGTGGTAAAATCCAGGTTGATAACCTTGCCATCCAAACCAATTTTGGCCACTCCGCCCTTGCCATCAACCGCATTGGGGTTTCCATCGATCTCAGATACATAAAGAATGCCCTTTTTAAAATCGGGTAAAACCGATTCCGGAACTCTCACTACGGTATCGGTTTCCCAAAGTTTTTCTAACTGATGGGTTTGTGCAAAAGCATGGTGAGCGGTGATGATTGTCAACGTTATCATCATTATATATTTTAAAACTGAACTCATTACTTTTTATTGGTTAGTTATAGTTGTACAGCCTGTGTACCACCATCATTTATTTTGTATTTTATTGTTTTATTACCTTCTGTAACTGTGATCAGCAATTTATTCCTGCTTTGTCTTGATATAGTAAGATCGAATATATGGCCAAAAGAATGTATATTATTTATTGCCATTTTATTCCATTCAATTGGCAATCTTGGCGTACAATTAAAAGTACTAAAACCTGTTGGCCGCATGCCAAACAAGCCTTCGGTATAAATGCGGCAATAGAGCCCACTCTCAGCCGATAGGTGCCTCTGATTCCCTTCCGGGTAAGCTTCTACCGGGTAAGGCACATGCTCGCCCAGGAGCCGTCTACGCGAGTAATAACGCAGATAATCCATGGCCTTTTCGGTTTTACCGGCCTGCAATACACCACGAAGCGCGTACAAAGTAGAGCGATCCCAGAATGTTTCTTTACCGGCTTGTGTGGCCAAACCATCGGCAGTCCATAATTTGGGCGAGAACAGAGCATTAATAGTTCCTTCGCTACGATCAAAAATTCCCATAGTAAGCGGTAAACAGATCCAGGCACGTAGCACATCATTGGTTTCATAGTATTTATATGTATCAAACCCTTCAATGGTTGCGCCGAAGTATTCTTCGATATTGCTTTTAAGCTCAGCCGCTTGTTTCAGGTATCCGTCGGTTTGTGTTTTAGGCTGATGTAGCTGCCTGCCGAGATAATTAGCTGATATCAGCGCATCATAATATAAACTATTGGTTGACAGATTGGCCTTACCAGCCGGGAATCGCCCTTCCAGTTCATCATGATCTGAGTTAACTACGCCCTGATCGTTTAATTTGCGGCGACTATATTCAAGGCACCAGGTAATCAACGGCCACAGTTTTTTGGCAGAATCAGGTTGTCCGCAAGCCAACGCATAGCGTGAAGCGCCGTAAGCGATCATAGCCTGGTCACCGCGGTCGCCGGCTCCCTTCCACACCGCGTCGCCTTCGGCAACTATAGAGCTTGGAATGGGCTTATACTCTGGGTTCATATATTTAGCAAACAAGCGGTAGCAGTTCATGGCTGATAGGTTGCCAACGCTATCACCCGAAAACGCAAAGAACGGACTAATGTATTCCGCCTGATCATTAGCCCATATTGCCGCGTAATAAGCTAAGCCACCAGGGCTATGCAAATAACCAACCTTGGTTTTGTAAATACTTTCGGTTCCGCGGATCTTGGCAAATGCAAATGCTGTATTCAGCAAAGTATCCGGCGTTTGTAGTTGCAGTGGGGTTAAAATGGTATTTATCCGTTTTTCGCGGGCCCGCTCCTCAGCGTCCGCATCAATCTTAATTGGCTGAGTTGGAAAATCTGTTGCCAGGTAATAAACTGAGAATGTGGTATTGGCGCCCGGTTGTACTGTTCTGTTGCCATGATCAACCGTGCCCATGATCACCGTGTGAGGGCTCACCTTACTCTTTGCACTGTCGGTTCTTTCTTCGCGTCGCAGGTATTCCATGGTAATATTAACCGGCTTATCGGTTATATTGGTGAATACAAATTTTTCAATCACCATCGGTTTATCCACAGAAGGAAAAATACTCCGGTCTATTTTTACCAGCGCCGGGTTACCAGAAGTGGCAGCTATCCGCATAATGCCTTTGTGGCTGATACTTTTGATATTATAGGTCAGGTCTCCGGATTTTTTGCCACTGGCCAGGTCGGTTTTTAACTGGCGATTGTTGATCAAAAAACGGGGCAACTCGTTGTCCTGAAAAGTATAGTCGATATGAGTTCGGGTACCATCGGGCAGCATCCTGAATGTAGGAAAAACCACTGTGCGTGAAATGAACGACCGGCCCGCACTATCAATGCCGTACAACACCCAAACAGACACTTTTTCGCCCGACATTTCTATATGATCAGTATGCGGTAGCCTGCCATTGACAGTCCATTTAATACTGCCATCCGGCTGAATGGCCCAGCGGTCTGTTTGAGCAGACAAAACAGTCTGCTGGGCATAAAGTAAGCCGGGGAACAGCAAGCTCAGGCAACATAATAGTATTTTGTATGTATTCACTTTCATGTTAGATACACTAATGTTTATTAATATTTGTCTGAAATCACCGTACCAGTCCTTACATTAGTTGATAGTTCTACCTTTTTTGATATTCCCGGAAGTTTATTTTTCAAAACATGAATATCTCCACTTGCATTACCCTCCACACGTACAAATGCATGGGCAGAGCCAAGGATGGTATTATTTGTAATGGAGGCACCGGCCACATTCTCCAATCTAATAATAGCTTCCGCATCTGTGGTTACAGGAATCATCCAGTTATTCAATTCAATACTTTTACCATCCTCACAAATAAAGGCTGGCCGAAGATCATTTGAGCTTAAGGTAAGTTTTACATTTTTTAGCTTCAGGCCGTCAACATGCCTGGCCCAAACACCATAAGCCGGTACCAAAGGGCCAAACGTTTTCACCTCCGGATATTTATCAATGGCCTCGGGTACCACCTGTCGGGCATTTTCATTTGTTCCGCCACCCGCAAGATTGATCTCAATATTTTCGAGTGTCAGATCTTTAATTGGATGTCCGGGGATTCCCGTTAATAAAATACCCGATGGTGGCATCAGTTGTGCATTGTCAGCCGCTTTAGCCTTTACATTTCTGATGGTTACATTTTCTAAGGTACCTATGGGTTGCTGTGTGTCCTGATCTTTACGGAACACACTGAGTCTTGCACCTAAACGAATGAGGATGGGCGTTTTTACTTCTACCATAGTAATATCGCTGATATTGACATTACGAATACGTGCGCCATCAACAGAAAGCAGCTTAATACCGCCATTGGTGGTATCATAAATATAACACTGAGAAATGGTGATGTTTTCAAACGGAGCCATAGATTCTGTACCAATCTTGATAGCACCCTGACCGCTTTTTAGCCGCAAGCCGGAGATCACGATATCTTTACAGGCCATTTTGCTTGATGTTGTTTTAAAACACAGCGCATCATCGCCGCTTACCACATCGCAATCTTTAATAGTTACACGCTGACAGCCGTCTATATCCATACCGTCATTATGCGCCACTCCCCTGCTTACGATCTTTACATTCTTTATATTCACTTGTTGGCATTGAAAGTAATGAGATGTCCAGGCGGCAGAGTAATTCAACGTGACGCCTGTCACCGAAACGTTTTGACACCGTACCATCCGTAACAAAAACGGGCGACGCCCCCATCGCTGTGATTCCGGGCGGGTATCGGTTAATATTTGATGCGCCTTTAGCTTTGAGCCCTGGCCGTCAATAATACCTTCACCCTCAATACCCACACTCTTTTTATCGACAGCTATAACCAGGGCCCAACCTACACTAATACCCAGGCCATCTACAAAAGGATCGAGATTTTTATAATCGTTAACATCGGTACTACCTAACAAAACCGCTCCTTTTTTTAGCTCCAGTGTGATATTATCATTCAGTGCTATAGTTCCGGTGAGGAATATTCCCGGAGGAATGATCACTTTACCGCCGCCGCTTTTATAACAAGCCTCTATCGCTTTTTGAATCGCGTCAGTATTTAATGTGGCACCATTGCCCACCGCACCATAAGTACTAATATTTACATCCGCAGCAAACAGGCTTAAATTAAACGATGTAATAAAAATAATAACCAACAAGAATCTTAATGATCTGTACATGGTTATTTTTTCCTTTCCACCTTTAGCATTTCCGTTCCGGCTAATAATAACGCACCCAGACCATGAGTATCATTCAGTTCGGTCGGTCGGGTATAGTAAAATTTGATTGCTGTATCCATATTGGTACCGATACATACATCTTGCAGCTGGCCGTCGGCTGTAATCCTGGTTAGCAAACCTTTCCAGCCTTCCTGGGCTATGGATATGTATTTTTCATTAATCCAACCCTGGTTCACTGCTCGGGCAACGGCATAGATATACATAGCTGTAACAGAAGTTTCCAAATAAGAGTCTGGTTTATCCAATAATTGGTGCCATAGGCCTGTCTGATCCTGGTAACGGGCATACCCCACTATTTGTCTTAATAACAATTTAATTATTTCTGCACGCTTAGGATAATTAGCCGGCAGGTTATTTAATAACTCTACAGTAGCCATGGCTATCCAGCCATTGCTGCGTCCCCAATGGCCAACACCATTTGTCTGGTCGTCGGAGTAATAATTATGAAAAAACAGACCTGTATTAGGATCATATAGGTATTTGTTAAAATTCTCTACCTGTTTTACGGCATCATCGAAATATTTACTATCACCGGTCTGTTTACCCATACGTGCCAGGAAAGGGATACTCATAAACATATCGTCGGCCCAAAGTGTCATATTACGCGGGTTTGGGCGGGATAGCGTACCATCGGGCAGGCGCATTTGCTTATTGAGAATATAATCGGCCGATCTGCTTAAATAAGCTTTATAATCTTTCCGGTTGGCCAGGGCGTCCACATCAAACAAGCCTGCCGACATAGCGCCACATGCATCCAAATTAGTAATATTGAATACTGATCCGTACTCCACTTTTGGTGTTTTAGCTTTCCGTAAAGCCTCAAAATAATTAAGGTTATCAAAAATGAAGGCGAAGTTCCGCTGCGAATAATCTGAATACTTTTTGTCGCCCAGCACATCTGCCATTTGCATCATACCGATGGTTAATACGCCATTTACGTACATCCATCTATTGTATTTACTGTCGACCTTAACATCTGGGGATAAAGCCAGACCTTTGGTTGAATCGTATTTTTCTTTAGTGTTGGTATTGATAAATTTAAAAGAGGTATTCTGGATCACATTATCCGCAACCTTTCTGATTATCTCTTCAGTATTACTCGGTTGCCCAAATACGGTAGTTGAGCAAAGGGTCAGCAATAGGTATAAAAATGGTTTCATATTTTACTGTTTTTTTGGTTAGTATCTATTTTAATTATGCTTTCTTTTTGTTAGTTGCCCGTACGGCTTTTACTTGTGCCGCGGTAACAGGCCCCGCTTTATTGGTAAAGTTTTTCCTAACGTAGGTTAACACAGCGGCAATCTCCTGATCTTTCAAAAAATCATGTGAAGGCATCACATTGGAGTACGATTCGCCATCGATATCGACATTTTCCAAAAACCCGTTAAGTACCACTTTGATCAGGCGGATTTTATTGCCCAGTACATAGGATGTTTTGATCAAGGGTGGATTCATGTTCGGTACGCCGCCGCCATCAGCCTGATGACAGGTTAAACAATACTTTTCATATATACTTTTGCCGCTTACTAAAGCTAAACCCATGACATGCCGGGATTTAGCCTTTGTTTTAACCTGGGCGAGTAACGGGACACAACAAAAAAGACAGCCGATGACCATGATATATTTTTTCATTCTGGCTATTATTTTTTTGTGTAAATAATGCGATAAATAGTTCCTTTGGAATCATCGGTAACATACAGCGAACCATCTAAACCCTGAGCCAGGCCACATGGACGGTGATCTGCACGACCAGCTGCCGTTTTTTCGGGTGAGCCTGAAAAGCCATCAGCAAATATTTCCCAATTACCCTCGGGCTTACCATTTTTAAATGGTTGAAAAACTACAAAGTAACCAGCTTGCGGTTCTGGCGCACGATTCCATGAACCATGGAAAGCTATAAAAGCCCCATTTTTATACTTTGCCGGGAATTGATTACCGGTATAAAAAAGTAAACCGTTGGGTGCCATGTGACCAGGATAAGCCATCGCCGGATCTATATACTTAGCGTCAGCTTCTTTTTTTCCATCACCACCATATTCCGGGGCTTGTATTTTTTTATGCTGTATCTGATCGTAATACATAAATGGCCAGCCCGCATTATCGCCTTTTTTAAGGGCGTATAGACATTCTGCCGGTAACTCTGCCGATTGCTTAGTGGTATATAATTCAGGCCATGAACTGTTCAGATTATCGCGTCCATGCTGCATTACAAAAAGTTGGTTATCCTGCTGATTCCAATCCATACCCACCATATTTCGCAACCCGGTTGCATATCGTACACCATCGCCATAGGTTTGATTTAGCTTATCGGTTTTGAATTGCCATACCCCGCCCATGGAATCAAGAATAGGGCAACCGGGTATACCAGGTGAATGCAAACCCCGATCTTTTTCCTGACATGCGTTAAACCAGGCGCCTATGTTCACATAAATATTACCATCGTTATCCAATGCGAATGACTTTGTTTCATGTTGACGCCCAGCTTTTAAACCGGTAACAATTTTCTCAGGCTGATCTGGATTGATCACTTCATTTTTATCGTTCACCTTATATCTGAATACTTCCGTATTTGACGATGCAAACAGATATCCGTTTTTCAGAGACACCTCTGTACCCCCATAACTACCAAAGCTCGATTTAAGTTCGGCTTTACCATTTGAAGCTTCATGCAATACTAAAATACCTTTCCCTTCTTTGTTGGGCCTCGCAAGCTTTACGTAGATATCTCCTTGTGGTGTAACTACCAGATGCCGTGCTTTAGCACCTGTTTCGGCTACTTTTAAAGCACCAAATCCATCGGGCAGCTTTAACCCAGCGTTATCGGCATCGGGTACCACATCACCGACAGGTTTCAGGGCATACAGCGTTATACTTACAGCAAGCGCTGTAAGTGTCATTATTGATCTGGACAGTTTACTCTTCATACTATTATCTATTATTCATAGGTTTTATTTACAATTTACATCCTCAAAATCCTGGTTTACCAGCCAGGATTTTGAGGATAAGGCGTACCGGTTATTGTTGCATCGATCTGTGCCTGCGGAATAGGACGCAACACCTGGAATGGCTTGATATTATTTTTACCATCGGTATTATGCAGCTTCACCCGTTCTAAAAGTTTGCCGGTACGTACTAAATCCGTCCAGCGCATCATTTCGCCACATAATTCCCGCGAACGCTCATCCAGGATAAAATCCAGTGTCAGCTTATCGGCGGTAACATCCATTACTGACGGGTTAGCCGATGGATAAGCAGCTCTTTCACGTACCGCGTTTACATATTGTACAGCATCAGTCGCCCGGCCATCCATCACCAAAGCCTCTGCTGCGATCAAATAGGTTTCTGCCAAACGATATATAATGATGGGCCTGCTTGATGGTGAGTTTTGATCTGGCCGTTTAGTATCAAAATACTTGAACATGGCCGGAGATAACGCGATACTATATTTGCTTGGAGGAATAACCTGGTAACGATATTTGGCAATCTGGGCAGCAGTCATTTCGTAACCTGGCATCCATATAGCGGTATCACCTACAGTAAACTTAGGTGCGCCTGGCTGAGCACCAGCCGGAGCACTAGCCGGCAATGGGTTTGGCCAATTGGGCACCGAAGCAGCATTATTGCATAACCAGGTTGTTTGAAACGTTTTGTTATAGCGTTTATCATTTAACCTTTCTTTAAACACCGTATCGGTAAGCCAATGAGTAGGTACTACGCGTATATAAGGGCGCCCATAAAGTGTGCTGCGCTGCATACCTGGCTGCACTTCATATTTTGGAGCAAATAAGTGGCATAATAAATTATCAGGACCACTATTATTTTGAGTAGGCGACCCATTATAAGCCAATGTTGGGGTATGCTGCACCGTCCATAATACCTCGCTGTTTGCCTCATTGCCTTCAGCATATACACTTGCAAAATCCTGTTGCAACTTTAAGCCACCTGCAGGAGCAACATTATTGATCAGGTCAAGCGCTATAGTGTACGCATTTGTATAATCATCTGCCTGTTTGGCCGCTGAACCTGCTCTTGCCAGATACACTTTTGCCAAT
This sequence comes from Mucilaginibacter sp. RCC_168, assembly GCF_041355315.1. Classification (NCBI taxonomy): domain Bacteria; kingdom Pseudomonadati; phylum Bacteroidota; class Sphingobacteriia; order Sphingobacteriales; family Sphingobacteriaceae; genus Mucilaginibacter; species Mucilaginibacter sp. RCC_168. The sequence continues at coordinate 128,751 of NZ_JBFUPN010000003.1, read as the reverse complement.
GCGTGCATAGCCGCGGCTTTTGTAGCTTTACCCGGAAGTACACCACTGGTTAATGGGCTGGCAGGAAGAACGGCAATAGCATCTTTAAGATCCTGGATAATAAAAGCGTACACATCAGCCATTGGTGTCTTTGTGGCCGAGGTTGTTGGCGTGGCCTGAAATGTTTTATTTAAGGTTACATCGCCCCAGGATTGTACTAATATAAAATAATAGTTGGCCCGCAGAAATTTTGCCTCACCAATCATGCTTGCTGTAGTAGCCGCATCAAGGCCTGACGGTGCATTACCGATTAGCCCGTTACAAGTATTAATATAGGTATAACAATTTTTCCATATACCGGCAACAATACCATCGGATGTATTAAAATTACTGTTGTATTTTACCAGACCGTTGTTACCATCGTTACCTGCGATAAACTCATCGGTGCCGGGTACAACCATTTCAAAATAACTGTCTGGACCGAAAATAGTCCTAAAACCGGCATAGGCAGCGGTAAGACCAGCCTGGAAGCCCTGTGTTGTGGTAAAAAAGGCAGGAGTAAGTGTTGATTTAGGGTCTTCTACCAGTGTTTTTTTACAAGCTGTAGTTAAAAGACCTAAAAACAAACAGGTGTATAAATATATAGATATCCTTTTCATCTTATTTTAATTTAAAGTGTCATGTTAATACCGAATGTAAATGACTTGGTTGGTGGCGTATCAACGTTTAAGGATCCTGCAGTTTCAGGATCAAGGCCGTGAAACTCGTTCCGGTACGGTGAAAAAAGTATGAATGGGTTTTGCGCCGTTGCATAGATTCTTAACGACTTGGCCTTAATCCGTTTGGTAATTGTCTCGGGCATATAATACCCTAATGTAAGGCTGCGGATTTTTAAAAATGTACCGTCAAAATAGCTCAACAGCGACGAATACGGCGTATTGGTTGATGCTGAGTTTGGTTTTGGATAATAATTCTGATGATTGGTTGGTGTCCAGTAATCTTCGTTGATGTTATTATAATTACCCTGGAATGTATTGATAAAACTACCACTTTGGAATAATTTTGAAGTTATAGTTCCCCCAACCCGGTAAACACCAACTATAGTAAAATCAAAACCTTTGTAAGCGATACGGTTGGTAAAACCGCCGGTATATTTCGGTTGATCCGATCCTAATATAATCCTGTCGCTGGCATTGATCTTGCCATCTTTATTCACGTCCTCAACCCTGATGGTACCAATAACAGAACCGGTGCCTGTAGTGGTTAAACCCAAGCTTTTAGCCAAAGCAGTATCGGCCTTAGTGTTTTGCCAAATACCGACCTTTTTATAATCAAATATGGCATTGATGGGCTGCCCAACAAACAAGCCATTGGTAATATCCTGAGTAACACCGCTTGCCAGTTTGGTAACTTTACCCCGGTTAAAGGTGATGTTAAAACTGGTTGTCCAGCTAAAGGTGTTTCTGCCATTACCGGCAATGTTAACGGAGCTTAAACTTATTTCGAGTCCCTTATTTTGCGTTTGCCCAACATTGGTTAAAATGCTGTTGGGTATGCCCGAGGTTGGTGGTAATGATAATGGCAGCAGTAATGATCGGGTATATTGATGATAGGCATCAACCGCACCCGTGATCCGTCCGTCAAGGAAACCAAAATCAAGTCCCAGGTTTAAAGTAGAAGTATATTCCCATGTAAGGTTTGGATTGGGTACACTGGTTGGGTAGGCACCGGTTAAATTGGTTGAGCCAAAATTATAATTTACTGATGATAAGGCTCCCAATGTTTGATACGGATTAATAGCGGTATTGCCTACTGTACCATAGCTTGCTCTTAGTTTAAGATTTGTTAACACCTTTGAATCTTTCAATATCGGTTCCTGGGTAATATTCCATGCGGCTGCCGCTGAAGGAAAAACATGGTATTTGTTACCAGGAGCCAGGCGCGATGATCCATCTGATCGCATGGTTAAAGTAAGCAGATATTTATTGGCGTAACCATAATTTACCCTTGCCATATAGGATATGATATCCCACTTGGAATATGATCCAGATCCATTTAAATTTGATCCATATTGTGGATTAAAATATTGTACCCCATCAGACAGGATATTGTTATAACTAAATGAATTTGATTGCGACTGGTTTTCCTGTAAGCTGTATAAGCCAGTAAAATTCACATGATGTTTCTGCGCAAATGTCTTATCATAAGTTAAAATATTTTCAAGCGTATAGTTGTAACTGTAAGTACTTTGATTATTCGCTGTAGATGCCCCACCAAGGTTATTGGTAGTAGCGCCGGCATAATAATTCCCGTATATATCAGGTCGAATTTCAGCGCCTCCATTAAAGCGGTATTTTAAGCCTGAGGCCAGGTTTACTTCGGCATAGGCGGTGGTAAAAGTACCGAACCTTTTACGGGTTTCCACCACAGCGCCAGGCACAAAATTGGCTAATGGATTCCAGACCTGATTAGCGCTACCAGCAGTAAATCCTACCAGTTTCCCTGTAATATCATCATAAGGTGTTGAAAGCGGACTTGCTCTCAATGCCTGCCCAAGCGGATTGGCATTTTCGCCATTGGTATAGCTTAGTGTATTTAAAGCGCTTAAGCCGATCTTAACATTTTTACCTAATTGCTGATCAACACTTAGTTTTAATGAATAGCGGACAAATGATTGACCGAAATAGATACCAGTTTCATTATAATATCCGCCTGATACAGCATACTGTGTTAAATCGTTTCCGCCCGAAACCCCTAATTGATGATCGGTTACGAAACCTGTTTTATAGATCAGTTTTTGCCAATCAGTACTACGCCCGCTCTTGATCGATGCAACTTCCTGTGGAGCGAATGATCCATCTGTTAAAAAAGCAGGGTCATCAATACCAGTATACTTACCGGGATTTCCATTAATCAGGCCCCACTTTTTCAAGTCTTCAAATTGAGATCCGTTCATGATGTTATAATTTCCCATCGGTTTGTTAAAGCCTGCATAACCGCTATAGCTGACGGTAGTACCACCTTTCTTTCCGCGACGTGTTGAAACCAATAACACCCCATTAGCACCCCTTGAGCCATAAATGGCTGTTGATGATGCATCTTTTAATACTTCTAAAGAAACTATATCGTCTGGGTTTATATCATTAAGACTCCCGTTAAAAGGGATACCGTCAACCACTATCAACGGAGAGTTGGAGGCATTTATAGAACGGGTACCTCTTATCAAAATAGAGGGCGTTGCCCCTGGATGGCTATTACCACCACTTTTCTGTATGTCAACGCCGGCGGCTTGTCCCTGTAACGCCTGACCAATATTGGAGGCCGGAATATCACGAAGCGCCTGTTCATTAACAGATACAATTGAACCGGTTACATCCGATTTTTTTTGTACACCATAGCCAACCACAATTACATCGTTTAGTGATTTCAAATCCGACACCATTATTACATTAATAACCGTTTGATTATTGACAGGTATCCGTTGCTTTTTATAACCTATGGACGAGAATGTCAGCACAGCATCTGATGACACTTTAAGCGTATAATTACCGGCAGCATTGCTAATAACACCTTTTGAAGTGCCTTCTACCCCCACAGAAACACCAGGTAATGGGCCATTTGAATCTGACACTTTCCCGGTGACTGTAATTTCATCAGCAGAAGTATTATTAACATTCCGAACCTCTGGTTTATCTACCTGAAGGCTGGCCTTTGATGATTCAGATCTGTCATAAATAATAATACCCGAGTTTATTTCTTTAAAGGATAAATGGGTTTTGGCAAACAGATAATTTAAAACTTTGCCAAGTGGTTCGTTTTGAAATTTATGCGATGTTACATTATACCCTTTTAAATCGGCCGGATTATAAGAGAATTTAACGTTAGATTGTTTTTCGAGTTTATCCAGAGCGCTTTGTAATGGCTCGTTGCCAAACGAAATTTTAACGGGCTGATCAGTTATCTGATCAGCCGTACCATTCGCGTGTAAAAGTTGGCTAAATACCAATGATGCGGTAATGATCATCACTGATACCTTCTTAAAAAAAGTAAGTAATTTAGTATGTTTTTTTATCATCTTTACGAGGTTTTTTTGGTAAAAAAAACTATTAATGAATTATTGGATTAGCTTGGAACCTGCCAATAACTCATCATTTCTACTCTGGCCGATATTACCAGCAGTAAGTAGGTAGTATCGGCCTTATTGGGTTTACTGGTTTACATTTTTTTCAGGTAAACCTCCTTCCCTTTTATATCATAATCCAAATGATGAATGGTTTTAATGATATCAAGCACATATGGTAAAGTGTTATTTCTTGAAAAATGAATGGTGGTTGTCAGATGGTTTACCCTGGTACGGTCATAATCGATCTGGACATTATAAATATTTTCCAGCCGCATTATCAATTCATCAAATGGTATGCTATACAGATTGATCTCGTTTGATTTCCAGGCAGCCACTTTTTCTGCGTCAATCGGTCTAATTTGATGTGTACCTTCCTTTTGATCGTAAACAACCTCTTTGCCAAGCGTAATCACACCAAAGCTTGATAATTTGTTGCCTACCTCAACTCTGCCGCGTGTAACCGAGAGGCGTACATCACTGATGTTTTTATAAAATTTCACATTAAATGCGGTTCCCAATACCCGTGCATGTAAACGGCCATAATGTACCGTAAACGGCAATTTGTCATTATGTTTTACATCAAAATAAGCTTCGCCATCAACTAATTCTATCTCTCTTGTGTTTCCAAAACGTTCGGGAAACTTCAGCACCGAACCCGAATTAAGCCAAACCGTTGATCCGTCGGGAAGCTGTATATTTTTAATATTGCCTTTGGGGCTTGATACCACTATCCAATTAGCATCATCATTAACCGATAATTTTTTATACAAAAGCCCAGAGCAGCACATCAACAGTAAAGAAGCAGCCATGGTATATCTGGCAGTTGTGGTTTTGATGAAATGCCATCTTCCCAAAATATCCTTGTGGATATTACGGAGCATTTCTTTTTCTACAGCACGCATCGCTTCCTCGTCCCGAAGATGTTCCTCCCCAACTTTATCGTCGGGATCTGGCCTGCGCCATAGCATCATGATGATCTGTTTTAAGTTTACATGAACTGTTATTTAAACAGTTTTTGGTTTTGATACTATATACAAGACTAAGGCAGCCTGGTACCAGATTTATTTTATTTTTATGGATAGTGACTAAAACATACCCAGTTTGGTACGCAATATTTTTAAGGCGTTGGAAAGCTGGTTTTTAACTGTGCGGGGGGTAATGTTAAGTGTTTCAGAAATTTCGTTGACAGAAAGGTGCTGCCGGCGTGATAAAATAAAAACCTCCTGCATTTTCCGGGGCAGCTCGCTGATCTCCCCATCAATTACTACCGAAAGTTCTTTGGCCATCAGGTTATCTTCATTTGTATATTGATTAACTTCATCAAAATATAGCAGTTGTTCTAACCTCTTTCTCCTGGCCGAATCCTGTTTATAAAAATTAATGACGTTATTTTTCAGGATCTTAAAGAGATAGGAAGGTGTATAAGCATCGGGATTAAGGTTTTGCCTGCAATTCCATAAATTGATAAAAACCGTTTGTACCAGATCTTTAGCATCCTCCTGTGATGAAGTTGAGCGATAGGCCGTTTGATAAAGCATACGCCAATTTCTTTTATAAAATTCATCAAAGGCACGGATATCCCCCTCTTTAATTAATACGATCAATTCAATTTCTGAAACCATTGCCAAGCACTGATATGATTGATTAGTTATCTTTTTTAATTTCCTTTTGCGGGTACCTGATCCAGCAGCCACTTACTCAGATCATCTGCAGCCTTATCGTTCTCAAACCCCATAGCCTCGGGTAACCTGCCGTTTGTGTATTCGTTGTACAGCCACGGATCACCAACTGCAACTACTCTGCCTTTTCCGTACTGAGCGCAACCTACTATTACATGACCATCATCAACAAGCAAAGATTTAGCGGGTCCTGATAGTTGAAGGGTGGCAATATCTTTCAGATAAACCTTTTTAGTGGTTTTAAACACAGGGTCGTTTGCTGGAACATTGATGGCTCCCATTTCAAATTGGATACCGATCACGTGCTTGTACAGATCATTATTAAAGTGTATCCCAAATTTTGCTGCCAGTACATTCAAATGGGGCAGTTCTGCATTAGCACTGTCATTGGCCATCAGTACCAATACACCGCCCCGCTTAACCCAGTCGGCAATAGCATTTACATGCCGGGATTCAATATAATGAGGCTCTGGTGTTTCTTTTTTAGTATCCGGGTCAACAATAATATATACATCGGTTTCCTTTAAATTATCCCTGGTTGGTTCATTTTCAAGACTTTTTAAAACAGCTCCATTTTTCTTAAAAATATCTCCCCATATAGAAAAACCACTGCTTTTAGTATCCTCCCAGGTATAGTGGTATCTCTCTTGCTCTCCGGCTTTATTTTTCCGGTGTTCATTATTGAAATAATAGTCTAACGTAACAGTTTTTTGCTGCGCTCTTAAAGCCGGAGATATTGTTAAGCAGGTGATCAATAGAATGCTGTAAGCAGTAATCTTTCTCATGTTTTTGTCGACAGCCGAGGTCATAATCAGGGGTTATTCGCGGTTATAATTGGTTATCTAAATTAGAGATAAATGCGAACAGAAGAACAGGAAGTTCAAGTAAAAAATGCGCAAACGTTTCCGGAAAATTAACGTTTGACAAATAAGGAGTTATACTATGCGAACAAAAAACACCTCAAATACACCATTCAAGGCGCTTTTTGTTTATAGTTTAAGAAAGTGTCCGATTTACGCTTACTTAGCTTTGATCAGGGCTAATATTTTATTAAAAATATCGGTATTCTGATACACTCCTCTGAAATCGCCTGCGTGAGGGCCGTATGCAAAAACCGGAACAGGCGTGCCAGTGTGGTCATTAGTGCTAAAATCTCCCCAAACATATCCATCTTTAATGCTACCATCAAGTAGGGTTAAACCTCCTGTTTCATGATCAGCCGTTACTATGACCAGTGTTTCTCCATCCTCATCTGCAAAACGCAGGGCATCGCCTACAACCCGGTCAAAATCGCTGTTTTCGGTAATTACCTGTTTGAGGTTATTGTTATGGCCACCATGGTCAATTTGTGAACCTTCAACCATCATAAAAAATCCTTGAGGATTATTTTTAAACGCGTTGGTCACTTTATTAAAAGCCAAAGGAAGATAATTTCCTCTGCCTTCCATTTTTGGACGCGTTACACTGTCATCCACAAAAGCCACTATTTTAGGTGCTTGTGAATTTAAAAACTCGTCAAAATTGCGAATAATGGCATAGCCCTTTTGTTTCATTTTATCCAGTGGCGTTTCACCGTTTACTTTTTCTGTAAAGTCTTTATAACCTGAACCCAGCAAGATATCAATCGGTGTTGATACCATATCGTTGGCAATAGCTGCAGCGCTTGAACGTTCTGATTGATGTGCATAGAATACTGCCGGTGTGGCATCGGTTAATTCGCACGCCACGATATCCGCGGTTTTCTTTCCTGCTTCTGAGCTATAAACAGCCAATGATTTCAATGGCTTACCCGATGGGTCAACCCCAACTGCACGGTCATCTGTCTTCTGACCCGTAGCGAAGGCCGTACCGCCAGCCGCTGAATCCGTGATATAAGCATCAGCCGAATAGGTAATAGAAAAACCTATATTTTGCATCTGGAATATATTCAGCTGACCACGGTTAGCTGTGTAAGTTGAATAGATCTGCGATAAGCCCATGCCATCGCCAATGCATAAAATAATGTTTTTGACCTTTTTTTGTGCCCCATCTGAATTGTACGTTGGATGGTATACGGCATAAGGCGCCGGTGATAAATATTCGCTGTGCGGTTTTTTATTCAGAAAATCACCAAGCTCTTCTATTTTATCTGTACCAATTACATCAACACCTAACCTGACAAGGGCCAGCCAGCTGCTTTTGGTATCAGGGGTTTCCCAAAAGCGGACCATTTTTCCTGCTTTGTGTACGCTATCTATACCAGCTTTTACCCTACTGATCTCCTCCTTGTTCAGCACACCCTTACCGTTCCATTTCAGATATTTACTGAAGGGAAAGCTTACCAAACCTACTTTTTTCCATTGCTGCGCATTAAAACCATCCATATGGTCAACATCAAAAGAGATCCAATCCGGGTAGTTATTCATTTCAGCAGCGGGTGGTACGGCACCGGTCATCACGATAGACAAGCGGCCCGGGTGCCCCTTATAGGAAAAATATTTTTCAAGCGGTTTTAACTCCTTGACCACCAATGGCAATACGGCTTTGTGATTTTCCTTGATCTCGATCAACAAACGAAGTTTTCGCTCACTGTCGCGGTTAAACTTTTCTATCAGCGGATCGATATAGAGAATTTTCAACGACCGTTTAGCGTTGATCTCCTTTTTATCATGAGCCACCATCAACTGGCCATTTACGGCATATACATCGGCCTCAATCGATCCAAAGCCCTTTTCATATGCCCGCAAAAAGGGGATATTGTTTTTATAATCATTATGTGAATGAGCATCGGCAACAGTATACGTTTTGATTTGTGCATGGGCACTGATACCGGTAATTGCTAAGACCCCTAAAATGGTAACTGCTTTTGTAAAATTATTCATGCGGAAATTGTTGATGTAAAACGGCGGTGCAATATAAGCTCCCAGTTTTAATTTGCGCCAAAGAAACTGTTATCTTGTTAACATAAATTAAACTGAATGTTAACCTCATCTTTTTCGCAATGCCAATCACCTAAAAACTTTTTAAACCTTAAATTTTAACACTTTTCAGTACAAAAACCGAGTAAAAACACTTCACTTTTGCTCATTTCAACTAAATTTAAACGCCATTTTAACACTTTTTAACAAATTTTTGATGGGTTTTGAAATCCTTAAAAATAAATAACTAAATACAAATCCGTTTATTTTTGGACTTTGTTTTACTTTAACTAAACAGCCCGACTCACTGATTAAAGTGAGCCGGGCTGCCATTTGTATAAAAATACGAAAAATTTTCGGCATGCACATGAGATAATTTATCCAGGTACCTCTATCCTACTTAACAGCTAATTGCCTATATTTAATACAGAAACTGTTAACCTTAAAAATCACCATTATGCCGAACCACCTTTCTGTACTTGGGATCATCCACACCATTATCAGTGTGCTGGCCATCATTGCGGCCATTATAGCTTTACTTCGCCATGGAAAAATAAATCCGGGTGAAGGCGCGGGCCGCTTATATGTTATTTTAACCATTATTACCTGCCTTACCGGCTTCCCGATCATGAAAACGGGTCACCCTTCTGCCGGGCACGTGCTTGGTATTATTATCCTGGTGATATTGCCTATCGCGGTTTACGCCAGGTCGATCCCTTTTTTTGGAAAAGCGGCCGATTACATACAGATCATCCTGCTATCCTTAACCATCTTTTTTTCGATGATACCAGCTACAGTAGAAACCCTCACCAGGTTACCCATTAGTCAGCCTTTGGCCAGCGGCCCCGATTCGCCTATGGTAAAAATGTGGCTCGGCATCTGGTTTCTGTTATATATAGTGGGTGTCACCTATCAGATCGTTAAATTACGGAAGCTAAAAAAGGCGGCTCTTCCACCAGCAGTATCTTAAATTTCGGGGATAATCAAACTGCTTATTTTATCTTAAAGATTGCACATTTTGTTGCGAAGGAATACTTTTAACATATCGGAAATTGGCTGGTTAATTTTTAAGTGCGCTGTCCCAATGCTCGGCTATTTTTCCGTTTTCGATACGTAGCATATCAAACCAGGTGGTAATATATTTTTTGCCTTTAACCTTCGGATCCGGATGTTCATCTTTAAAGCTAAGTACAATCAGGTTGCCTTCGGCAACTATGGAAATCAGCGGTGCTTTAACGGTTGCCTTTATAGCTAAAGGTTTGGCAAATTTGGAAAAGAAATCAATAAAGCCCTGTCGCCCGGTTGGTACATTGGGGTTATGCTGAATGTATGTTGGTAACAGATATTTGGCTGCAAGCTCAAGATGTCCGCCCTCAAGAACCTCCCGCCAAAAATCATAAACCAGTTTCTTATTTTTGGCAAGCTGAGGGTCCTTACTGTATAACATAGTCTTTTGGTCTTGCCCAAACGTGTAAAAATTCAACAAAAACGCGAAAATGAATAATAAACCTACTTTTTTCATGATTTATATTTGATAGTTAAATATATTGATTTAAAAATACTTTGCCACTAATTAAGTAGCAGTAAGCATGCTTTTTAAGCTAACCAGGCTGTTATTCGGTAAGCTTAACGTTATCGCTATGGGTGTTTCTGCGCTTAATGGCGCTAAATTATTCGCGATAGCAAATAATTACATAAATTGCTGGAAATCTTAGAAGGATGTTAAAAAATGTGATAAGATCTTTATGGACGTTTCAGGCTTAATAATCGACCGTTTTCAGCTATAAAAGCTGCCGTAATTCACTAATTCTGACCGTTAAAACTCGTTATAACATTTCTATAAAATTAAATTCAAACAGCCTCTTAGATAAATATTTCTGATTTAATGAGCGACCTCCTGTTAAAACATATCCATCAGCATGCTGATCTTTCTGCTGCTGATGCCCAGCTTGTACTTTCCAATTTTAAATCTACCCACGTCAAAAAGCACGGATATTTGATACGGGCGGGCGAAATATGCCGGTATGAGAGTTTTATTGTTAAAGGCTGCCTAAAAGCATACACCCTTGATGAGCAGGGCATCGAACATATTGCTTTTTTAGCTGTAGAAAACTGGTACGCCGGTGATCTGTACAGCTTTTTAACCGGGCAGCCTTCTACCCTTTATATATCGGCTTTGGAAGATACCGAGCTTTTGCAGATAGATAAACACGCGCTGGATAAGCTGCTAATAGCGGTACCGGCTATGGAAAGATACTTCAGGATACTTTTTCAAAACGCGTTTGTGGCATCGCAATCGCGGGTAATGGAAGCGATCAGCTTTACGGCCGAGCAGCGTTATGACATCTTTCTGAAACGCTACCCTACCATTCAACAACGGATCCCTCAATACCTCATAGCCTCTTACCTGGGCATTACACCCCAATTTTTAAGCAGGATCCGCCGCAAAAAACTATAATTGCTGCACAATTTATGAATGTAGTTTCATAGACAGCATTTCGGATCTGCCGAATTTTGCCTTATGAAAAATATCAGAAACAAAATTTTTAGTACCGCGGGCAGCTGGCCTGCAACTATCAGTCGCCTTACTTTGGGCTTCATATTATTACCGCATGGCGCTCAGAAACTACTGGGGCTTTTTGGTGGCATGGGGTTTTCGCACACCATGCAATACTTTACAGATGTAGTACACCTGCCCTGGCTTATCGGTTTTATCGTGATTATGATCGAGTTTTTCGGCTCTATACTATTGTTATTGGGCTGGGCAACGCGTATAGTTGCCGCATTGATCATTCCGCTATTTATAGGCATTATCATTACCCATCACTGGCAGGCAGGCTTTTTTATGGATTGGTTTGGCGCGAATCCCAAAGGCTTTGAAGGTTTCGAGTTTGATCTGCTGATGATCGGTCTGGCCATATCGCTCCTGGTAAGCGGGGGTGGTAAGTTTTCTGTGGATCAAAGATATGGAAATCTCCAAACAAATAACCCGCCTATTTAAGCGTCGACGCTTAAATACATAGCAGGTGAGCGTCGACGCTCACCTCTCATAAAGTTCAAGCGTGGACGCTTGAACTGGCGAAACTAGTGGAATATTAAATCCACAGGAGCAATAATGGCTCCGGCATGGCAAAACAGGCTATTACATCGTTGTAGTTGATTTTTTTAATCCATAATCATCTATCAATTACATTTGTGATCCATACCTATTATAGCCATGACATTATCCAGAAGAAGTTTCATTAAAACCACTGCCATTGGTACGGCTGGGTTGATTGCTGCGTCGCCATTGACAAATGCCTTTGCTTTGCATCTATCAACTCCTTCTGATGATCTGTACGCCCTGAGCGGTCAGCTATTAGGGCAATGGGCCAAAGGTCTGCTGGCGTTGCAGGTTCTGGATAAATCAAATACCGATAACTACGGTGGGTTATACTGCCCGGCAAACAAAGCGGTTCATGGTCGTGGTAGTGATGCTATTTACCCCTTCTACCATCTGGCTCAAAAAACGGGTGACTCCAAATACACAGATGCCGCCGCATTGCTTTATCGCTGGATGAAAACCCGGGTAAGCCAACCTGATGGTTCCTGGTTGAATGAACCTGTGAAAGGTTCCTGGAAAGGCACCACCGTATTTTCGTCGATAGCGCTGGCCGAAACCCTGAAAAACCATGGCTCCATTATGGATAATGGATTTAAGGCTGAATTGACCGACCGCCTGCAAAAGGCGGCTGACTATGTTTATACCAATTTTTCGATGGAGTATGGTAATATTAACTACCCTGTTACCGCCTCCTACGCGCTATCGCTGATAGGCACCATGCTGGATATACCGAAGTATAAAGACAAAGGCCGGGAGTTTGCACACGCCGCTTTAAAATACATCACACCTAAAGATGGTTTTATCTATGGCGAAGGTGGCCCGAATAGTAAGGCAAGTCCTAAGGGTTGCTTTTCTGTCGATCTGGGTTATAATGTAGAAGAATCGCTGCCATCCCTGGTGCTGTATGGCTTATTGACTAAGGACGAAGAAGTATTGGACGCGGTAACCCGAAGTCTGCGCACTCACATGGAATTTATGCTGCCGGATGGCGGCTGGGATAACAGCTGGGGCACACGTAACTACAAATGGACCTACTGGGGCAGCCGTACCAGCGACGGCTGCCAGGCAGCCTATACGCTGATGGCCGATCATGACCCCCGGTTTTATAAAGTAGCGTTGCGAAATACCCAATTGCTGCAGGAGTGTACCAAGGATAATTTACTGTATGGCGGGCCGCATTATGTATCGCACCAGGTGCCTGTTTGTGTGCACCATACCTTTTGCCATATCAAGGCTTTGACAACCATACTGGAACACGAGCATAAACCGCTGAAAGCAGGTGTCGACAGCATCAAACTTCCCCGCGAAGAAACCTACGGCATCCGGGCTTTTAGTGATATACAAACATCGCTGGTAGCCAGAGGGGAATTCAGGGCTACGATTACCGGGTACGACAGGGAATATAAGGAAACCAAAAACGGACATGCCACCGGCGGCGCGCTCACCATGCTCTGGCATCCAAAAACAGGCCCCATATTTGCAGGCAGCATGAACCAGTATCAACTGTTTGAGACCGATAACATGCAGCCCGATACAGACCCACTATCCATGCCGCTAACGCCACGTATAGAACTCCGGATAGGTGAATCCGTATTTACGAACCTCAACGATCTTGGTGCCCGGATAGAACGTGGGGGCATCAGCGAACAGGAGGTTATCAAAACCCGTTCAAAACTGGTCGACAAAAACCAGCAAAACCCACCAGCAGGTGAAGTGAACTGTCAGGTAACCTACCAGTTTGCCATTGAGCGGACCATCATCAAATTCAGTATTGAAAAATCCGGCTACGATGGCCAGACAAAAATCATTTTACCGGTAGTTTCCAGATCAACAGAAAAATTCACCCTCGACGAGAAATTGATTCATATAAGCAAAGATAAAGCGACCTTGCAAATAACATCAAGCGCTAAGTTTACCGCTATGCCTACTACCAGTAAGGGCAGGGTATTCAATTTTGTGCCCGGATTAGAGGCTATCCCGCTGAGTATTGACCATAACAAAGCTACCATTGTTGTGGAGGTGGTATAATTACGGTTCACTCTTTTTCAAATGCTGGCGCATGTGAGCCAATCGACGTTTGAACTCTTTTTCTTCCGCGCGTCATTGCGAGGCACGAAGCAATCTATATGCTATACAGAGTAACTATGCAAATCTTACCTGCTTATGTAGAGATTGCTTCGTGCCTCGCAATGATGCGTGGAGGGCTTATACGGAGGCCGCTTGCGAAAAATGCCTTCTCGTACCTCGCAAAAATGGCATACTTTTTTCAAGCTAATTCACATAACTTAGTGTAAGTTATACACACTTAATCATCCTATTGTAAATACTTTTATATCAGCCCAAATTAGTACTCAAAAACAGATACATCCGGGTGAAATCGAGGTATATTTGTGTATAAAGTACGCTATCAAATAATTGATAAAATGAGCACTCCTAAAACTATACCTACAGACACTGGCAATGTCCAAAACGCTGTTAAAAAAATTGTTATTGTTGGAGGTGGATTCGCCGGGATAAACCTGGCCGAACAAGTAGCCAAAAACAAAAACTACCAGGTTATTTTGCTTGATAAAAACAATTATAACTATTTCCCACCCCTGCTTTACCAGGTGGCTACCAGCTTTCTTGACCCATCAGATATCAGTTACCCATTCCGTAAAATGTTCCGCAATAAACGGATCAGTTACCGCATGGCCGAAGTAGTAAAGATCGACCCTGCATCACAAACCGTATACTTAACCAATGAAGAACTAAAATATGACTACCTGGTGTTTGCATCAGGTGCAAGGATAAACTTTTTTGGGATGGAAAATGTTCAAAAGAACGCCATCCCCATGAAAACTATTGACGATGCCCTGCACATGCGTAATGCCTTGCTGCAAACCATGGAACAGGCCGCGATGACCAAAGACCTGGCCGAGCGGAAAAAACTGTTGACCATTGTGGTAGCCGGTGGAGGCCCTACCGGGGTAGAAATTGCCGGAATGCTGGCCGAAATGAAAAAGAACATTTTTTTAAAGGATTATCCCGAATTGAAGGGAACTCCCGGCGGCATCTATATTGTTGATGGCGGCAAGAACCTGCTTGGCCCCATGAGCGAAAAAACACACCAGGAAGCCTACAAGGTACTTTCAGACTTGGGTGTAAAAGTAAAACTAAACACACAGGTTAGGGATTATGATAAACATCGGGTTACCCTTTCAACAGGCGAAACCATTGAGGCCGGAACGTTGATCTGGGCCGCGGGAATTACCGCCAATACTTTTGAAGGCATACCGGAAAGCAGCCTGGGCGTTGGCCGCCGGATGATCACCAATGAGTTTAACCAGGTAATTGGTTTGGAAAACGTGTACGCCATTGGCGATGCCAGCGTGCAAATAACCGACGAGCGTTATCCCAAAGGTCACCCACAACTGGCACAGGTAGCCATACAGCAAGGCCGCAACCTGGCTAAAAATTTTATAGCCATGCAAAAAGCCAAACCCTTGAGCGCATTCAATTATTTTGACAAAGGTGATATGGCCATCATCGGTCGTAACAAGGCTGTGGTGGATCTGTTTAAGAACAAACTGCACATTGGCGGTATTATGGCTTTGTTCATGTGGCTGTTTATCCACCTGATATCATTGGTAAACTATCGTAACAAACTGAAAACCCTGTATAACTGGGGCACTGCTTATGTGTCAAAGGATCAATCGCTAAGGATGATCTTCAGATCATAAGGCATTAAGATAATTCTTCAAACCGGGGCGGGCAAACGGTCGGATAGGCAAAGCTTATCAGGCCGTTTTGTTTTTTTTGTAGAGACGCGAAAGGTTATTGGAAGTAATCGGGATTTTGAAGGCACTTATATGCCTAACGGTAGGGATGGGAACGCAGTTAATGGCAACGGAAAGATGAGCGTTTTCCAGGAATTGGTTGATGCTTATGAGATGAACAATGGCCGACCAATAACAGATTCGCAATCCGGCTATCAAAGCACAGGCTTTTGGAATGGTCAGCTATGGGATGGTGTAAGGAATACCTCTGTTTCCAATATTTCGAACATGTATAAAAACAGGGATCCCCGCTTTTACGCTACTATATTTTTTCAGTACGATGTATGGAATTATACCAACAATGCAAGGCCATTGAAATTTGCCTGGTTTGGCAACAATGGCGGAGGCTGTGACGGATGGCCTAAACCTGGCACCAATTGCGAAACCGGTTATAATTGGCGAAAATGGGCCGATCCTGCTGTTAATTTAAAAGGCAACGGTAGCGCTAATCGCAATTTTCCGCTCATCCGTCTTGCCGAGATCTATTTAATTTATGCAGAGGCGATGAATGAATATTTGCCTGCGCCTAACAGTGATGTGTATAACGCTGTAAACGCCGTAAGAAGCCGTGTATCTATGCCGGGTCTGCCTATTATAGCGTCTGATAATACCAAAGAGGGCATGCGTAAAAGGATCCAAAACGAAAAGCGAGTTGAATTTGCTTTCGAGAACCAGCGTTTTTGGGATGTGCGCCGTTGGCTCATAGCCAAAACCGTGGACAATGGAAATATGCACGGCATGAATGCGAGGCCAACTCCTGAAGAGTTGAGTTCAACCGGGTTTGATGCTAACAGCGAAGCTGCAGGCGTTGCTGTGTTTTACAAAATCGTTATTGATCAGACACGCATTTTTGCCGATAGGCATTACCTCATGCCAATACCGCAAACCGAGATCAATATCGATCCGGCATTGGTGCAAAACTATGGATGGTAACCTAAACCCAATAACAGCGCTTATCTTATACCTGCTATTTGAAACGATATTAGTGTAGAAGATTAAGCACGGTCAATTGATAAAGCGGTTGTTCTGAATAAGGCAACCGCTTTACAGTTGTAGGGCCTTTGGGTTATGTAAACCAAGGCAGTTGATAGCTGATGATATATAGAGAGGCGGTAAACTGACGATTTTTGCTCCGTTTTCAAGATCGTGGTAATTGTAAAAAGCTCTTTAATTAATTAAAGAGCTTTTTTCTTTGAATTATCTCACCAAATACGGTTATCCCCAGAGAATTTCAACCATTACAAAACCACCTATTAGCATAAACAGAGTGTATGAAGTAGATGCTTTTTAGCTGTATCCTTAATCAATTACTCAGTGTGCGTTGTTAAAATTTCATCTTTCTTAATTTTCAAATAATATTCTCATGGTAGTACTTTAAATCATTATGTATTTTCATCATTATTAATCATCCCAAAATGGATCCATTTTGTATTGATCAAGTAACAATGCCCCTCCTTGCTGATTCTTATATTTATTTAAAAGTGATGATCCTTTTGTGGTGAGCATACCCTGAATCAGGTATCCAAATAATAGCTCCCAGTTATTGGTGATGTGAGGAAGATTAGGATTTAACATTGCTGTTAAACTTTCTAAAAGAAATCCAGTAATGATATCAAAGTTTAAATCATCCTGATATAAGTCAGTTTTAACACCACAAGCCATATTGGCTTTAATAATATTGGTTAAATAGCCATTCTTATGGCTGGTAAATTTTTTAAAGGCATCCGGATGGTTATTTTCCAGGTCGTGCAATAAGGCAGGATACAACGCCTTATAAAAGTTTCTGGCGTAGATCATGATAAAAAACAGCTCGAATATGGCGTCACTGCTTTTTGCCTTTAATGATTCACAACGCTTAATGTTAATAGCAATTTCTTTTTCGACAAGCGCAGTAACCAGCGTGTCTTTACTGCTAAAAAAATGATAAATAGTTTTTTTGCTGATGCCCAGACTACTTGCAATTTTATCCATGCTGATACTGCGGATACCGTACATGATAAAAAGATCATGTGCTTTATCAGCTATTTTTTGTGATATATCCATAAATTAATTTTAAATGTGCCAACATAATCTAAAACAGATTAATAGCCTTTTTCTGAAAATCCCTGATAGTGGCGGTTAACCAACAATGACCATTTTATATCACTCAGCTCTGTTGTAAATTCGGTCACCAAAACCTGGGTAAAAACGAATGGAAAATTAACTTCACCGGAGATACCTTTGTATTGACTACAAAGCATGCAGTAATAACGAAACTTTTCAAGTACCGACCTTCGATCATCATAATGCATTCCAAACCAGGTTTTTACAGCTCGACAGATGCATCTGGCAAATACTTCATTATTAAAGGGTTTCCCTATTACAACGCTTACTATCTCTTGGGCTGTTAACGTGGGCTTAATGTAGCGGGTATTGATATATACGTCAAATTTACCTTCTTTGTAAAGCTCAGTCAGCTTTACTTCCAAGCGACTACGCAAGTTCTCTGACATGTTGATATACCGGTATTCTGCTGTAGATGTTAAATAAGGGCTTTGTTTCATAGCAAAGTGTTTGAAAAAATTAATTTGAGCTCTTAAACCTATCTAAAACGAGATTATTTCCATCCACCGCCCAGGCTTTGGTACAGGGTTACTAATGATGTAAGTTGTTGTAGCCGGTCGTTTACGCTGCTTAGTTGCGCGGATAAATAACCCTGCTCTGAAGTTAGCACATCGGTATAGGTTACATAGCCGTTTTTAAGTAGTTCACGATTGTAATCTACAGATCTAAACCAGGCATCCAGTTGTAGTTTACGGGTTACAGCTTTATCTTCAACCGCCTTATAGCTGTATAAAGCATCTGAAACCTCCCGGCCGGCATCCAGCACGGTTTGCTGAAAGGTTGCCACATTTTCTTCATATTGCGCTTTGGCAAGCTGCAGCCGCTGTTTGTTCAGTCCTTTGTTAAATATGGGTTGGGTTAAATTCCCAACAATGTTGCCAAAAATGGTGGCGCTTTTAAACAGATCACCAACGGTTGATGATTGCCACCCCCCCTCTGCAGTAATGCTCAGTGAAGGATAAAAGTAGGCGCGGGCTACGTTGATCTGTTCAAAGTAGTACCTTACATTATACTCGGCCTGCTGTACATCGGGACGGTTGCTGAGCAATTGTGCAGGCACACCGATTTGTAATGTGGTATCTATCTGTTGCGCATCCAACACGTTTCTTTCAACTGAGCCTGGATGTCTTCCAATCAAAACACATATTGCATTTTCAGTTTGACGAATGCTGCTTTGTAAATCGGGTATAGTAACTTCGGCAGCGTACCTGTTGGCTTCGCTCTGCGCAACTGAGGCCTCATTTACACGGTTAGCTAATTTTAATGCTTTATTTGTTTCTACATCTTCTTTACGGTTTGCTACCGTTTGCTGAGTTATAGCCAGCTGTTTATCGTAAGCTAACAGGTTATAATAATTGGTGGCAATATCGGCAACCAATTTAGTTTGCACAGCGCGCTGGTTTGCATAGCTCTGTAAAAGCAGCGCGAGTGAACCTCTTTTGGCACTGCTCAATTTCCCCCAGATATCCATTTCCCAGCTGGTATTACCTGTTACCGCATAAACATTTTCTGGTGTAAAACCCAGGTTTCCACCTTGCGTAGCGGCAACTTTTTGTTTGGTGTATTGTGGCCCGACACTTAAAGTTGGTAAAAATGCCGCTTTAGCCTGGCGCAAGTTGGCATCTGCTTGTTTGATACGTGCAACAGCTATTTTCAAATCGTAGTTATTGGTAATACCTTCCTGTATCAAAGCCTGTAATTGGGCGTCCTTAAACATTTGTTTCCAGGATAAATTGGCAATGGTGGTAGTATCTGCGGTATACGCAGCACGGTACAGGCTATCTGTTTTAACATCGGGGCGCGTATAAGCCTGTCTTAGTTTACAGGCTGGCAATAGCAGTACAGCCGCTACAATGACAGCAGCTGTACGGGTAAAATATTTTAAGTTCATATCTTGTGTGTTTGAATAATCAATGATCTTTAGTTCAATGCGGGTGTTGCGGGCGGTATTTGCCCGGTTGTCTGGAACTTCTTTTTTCTGCCGAATCTTTCCTGCAATGTTTGAAAAATGATATACAGAACCGGGATAATAAATACCCCAAATATGGTTCCTACCAGCATCCCGCCTACAGCACCGGTGCCAATGGAGCGGTTACCGGCAGCACCAACACCCGATGACAGCATCAGTGGCAATAAACCAACGATAAAGGCAAGCGATGTCATCAATATCGGTCGCAACCGTGCAGTCGCAGCCTCAATTGCGGCGGCAACAATGGGCATCCCCTTCTCCCGTCTTGCAACGGCATATTCCACAATCAGGATGGCATTCTTAGCGAGCAGGCCGATCAGCATTACCACGGATATTTGCATGTATATATTGTTATCTATACCCATGATCTTAGCAAACAGGTAAGTGCCAAATAAGCCTACTGGCAGCGAGAACAGTACAGCAAACGGTACAATGTAACTTTCATAAAGCGCACTCAGCAAAAAGAACACGAACACGATGCAAAGGATATAGATAAAAACTGTTTGTCCGCCTGAATTCACCTCTTCACGTGACAAACCAGAGTAATCAAAGCTATAACCGGCAGGCAGGGTTTTGGCCGCGGTTTCACGCACAGCGGCAAGCGCGTCGCCACTGCTGAACCCGGGTTTTGGACTGCCAATTACGGATATATTGTTATATAGGTTGAACCTTGATAAACTTTGCGGCCCGTTAACCGAGGTAAGCGTAACAAATTCTGATACCGGCGCCATATTACCAGCGGCATTTCTGACATAGATGTTATTCAGGCTTTGTGAATTGCTCCGGTATTTAGCATCGGCCTGCACCATAACGCGGTATTGTTTGCCAAACTGGTTAAAATTAGAAGCATATATACCACCGTAATATCCCTGCATGGTTGCCATCAGGTCGCTGGTTAAAATGCCGGCTTCTTTTGTTTTGGCTACATTGATATTCATCAAATATTGCGGGTAGTTAGGATTGAACCCTGTTGCGCCGTATAAAATTTCTGGGCGTTGGTTTATCGCACCCAGGAAGCCGCCGGCTACCCTACTAAAGTTTTCTATACTGCCACCGGTCTTATCCTGCAATTCAATCGTAAAGCCACTTGAGTTACCAAAGCCAGGGACCGTTGGCGGAGCAAAAAAAATGACCTTGGCGTCTTTAATCCCGGCTGTCATGCCAAATAGCTGGCCGATCACATCATCAACTTTTATTCCTTTCCTTTCATCCCATGGCTTTAATTTAAATACCAGCAACCCGAAGTTACTGCCGGTACCATTAATAATGCTTTGCCCGGTTATTTTTGCCCGGTTGGCAACTACCGGTATTTTTTTAGCCATGAGGTCTACCATGTCGGCAACCTCCATGGTTTTTTCAAGAGATGTACCCGGGGGCAGGCTGATATCGGCGAAAATGGTACCCTGATCTTCATTGGGTACAAAACCGCCCGGCGTTGTTTTCATAAAGAAAACAAGTAACACGGTAAATAAAACCACTGCAGACGGAACGATCCATTTTTTCCTGCTTAAAAAGCCTATCGACTTTTGATATTTACCTTTCAGGGCATCAAAGCTGGTATTAAAAGCTGTATAAAACCTTTGCAGCAGGTTTTTTCGGCTCCCGTCATGTTCTTCATGTGGCTTCAAAAACAAGGCACACAATGCCGGGCTTAGCGTTAAGGCATTGATGGCCGAAATGACAATTGCCGAAGCCAGTGTTAAACCAAACTGTTTAAAAAACACGCCCGAGCTGCCGCTAATAAAAGAAACCGGTATAAAAACGGCGGCCATAACTAATGTGATGGCTACAATAGTTCCACCCAGTTCGCTCATGGCATCAACAGACGCATCGTATGCAGATTGATAACCCTCATCAAGCTTGGCATGCACGGCTTCCACTATAACGATGGCATCATCTACTACGATACCAATGGCCAGCACCAGGGCAAAAAGCGTGAGTAGGTTAATAGTAAAACCAAACAGGCTGAGACAGGCAAATGTACCGATGATAGATACCAATACCGATATGCCGGGTATCAGGGTGGAACGGAAATCCTGTAGAAAAATAAAAACAACGATGAAAACCAGAATATAGGCCTCTATTAACGTATGAACCACTTTTTCTATGGATGCGCTTAAAAAGTCATTCGCATTCAGCAAGGGTACATAGCTCACACCTTTAGGAAAAGATGTTGAGGCTTTATCCAACGTGGCTATTGCATCCTTAATAATGGCCTGCGCATTGGAGCCCGCTGTTTGGCTTATGGCAATAACCGTCGCGGGCTGATCATCGGTATTCATAGTTGATGAATAAGTGAGCGAGCCCATTTCCAGCCGTGCGATATCCCTTAAGCGTAATAGCTGGCCATTGGTTTTGGCACGCATAATAATGTTACCAAATTGTGCGGTATCCAGCAACCGGCCGGTATATTTAATAGTGTATTGAAAAACCTGGTTACTGTTTTCGCCAAATTTACCAGGCGCGGCGTCAAAGTTTTGTTCGGCGAGGGCGCTATTAACATCGGCAGGGGTTAAGCCATAAGTAGCCATTACATCTGGTTTAAGCCAAACGCGCATCGAATAATCTTTTGTACCAAATGAAACTACGCTGCCTACACCATTTATCCGTTTAATTTCCGGTATCAGGTTGATATTGGCATAATTGCTTAAAAACGTTTGATCGTAGGAAGGATTATCACTTTTAAGCGCGAAGATCAACAGGTTGCTGCTTTGCTGTTTATCTACCGTTACACCGGCTTTGGTTACCTCGGCAGGTAGTAAATTAGTTGCACGCTGAACCCGGTTCTGCACATTTACAGCGTTGATATCGGCATTGGTGCCCAATTTGAAATATACTGTTATTGTAGCATCACCGTCATTAGTGGCTGTAGATGTCATGTAGGTCATCCCTTCCACACCATTAATCTGTTCTTCCAGCGGCACAATAACGTTTCTTTGAATTACATCCGCACCGGCACCGGTGTAGGTGGCCGAAACTTTTACAGTGGGCGGGGCAATTTCAGGGTATTGGGTAACCGGCAGACCTAAATAGGCCAATACCCCCAGTATGACGATGATTACCGATATTACCGTAGATAAAACCGGTCTTTTAATGAATATTTTAAGCATGATATTTTAAAATTTGAAGTGAAGCATGATGTAAGTTGGCTTACTTATGGCTGGCGCTTGACGGTTTACCGGCGGCCGCATACAAGCTGTCGGTATTAGTGGGCAGCGGTTTAACAGCCATGCCTGGCTTTAGGTTACCTACCCCTTCTACTACAAGCTTGTCACCTTTTTTCAGGCCGCTTTCTACTACATATAAGTTCCCTATAGGATTTGCAGATACATGTATTTCGGTATTTACAGTACTATCCTTACCGCTTAAAGTGTATACAAACTTTTGGCCTTGCATATCATAAGTGGCATTTTGAGGAATTAATAAGGCATTTTCTATATTAACGGGTATTTTAATGGTAGCACTACTGCCGCTGCGTATAAGCCCGAGCGTGTTAGGGAAATTAGCCCGGAAACTTACAGACCCTGTTTCGGTACTGATGAGACCACTGGCGGTAACCACTCTTCCTTTTGCCGGATACTCGGTGCCATCGGCCAGTATTAGCGATACATCAGCCATCGTAGCCAGCTTTTCTTTAATAGTAGCGCCTTTTACCGTTCTTGAAAATTCAAGCAGCTGTTTTTCGTTTAAAGAAAAATAAACATAAATGTTACTGGTATTGTAAACCGTGGTCAACGGGTTTGTAGATGTGCTGCTTACTAAACTGCCAACTTTATAGGGTATACTTCCAATAATGCCATTAGATGGACTTGTCAGATAAGTATAACTAACATTTACTTTAGCATTAACCAGTTCGGCTTGTGCCGATGCCAATGAGGCTTTTTTAGAATTCAGCGTGTACTGATTGGACTTTAGCTCATAATCGCTGATGATTTTTCTTTCTACCAGGGGCCTAACCTTTTCTACGTTCATTTCTGCAGTCTGAACGTCGGCTTCTGCTACCTTAACAGCCGCTATCGCGCTTCGTACTGCAGCTTCGTACTGCGGATTTCGTAATTCAAACAGCGGCTGACCTTTATGCACCGTTGCGCCTTCATCTACAAATATTTTTTGGATAAAGCCATCAACTTTAGGGCGTATTTCAACATTTTGTTCGCCTTCAATAGTGGCTGGAAAACTGTAAAAAACAGTTGCAGGACCTGTATATACTTCTGCAGATTTATAAGGTGCAGGACCGGCTGGTCCCCCCGGGCCACCGGCTGGCGGCCTTCCGCCGCATGATGTAAGCGCTACTAATCCTATTAAAAAATGAAAAATTAATAGTGCTGTATTCGTTCTTATTGACATTTTCATACTTGTGGACATTAATTATTGTGATTATTTAAAGTGTGTTCTTTTAATTAACAGCACAAAGTTGGGTGGTAAACCAGCGTTAAAAAATGTCTGTAAGGAGTGAAAGCATGTGTATATGTCGCATTAAGAGTAAAACATGAACAATAAGTATGTTTTTACATTTTGCTGTCAATCAAACACTTGCTAATAGTGAAATAATCCATTTAGACATATTGTTACCACATACAGACATGGTTATGCACCTGCTTAATACTAATATTTGCTTTGTTTTCACAAGCAGTTAATCTTTATAACATGTCATTAAAAAATAAAGTCGCAGTTTTAACCGGAAGCACTGGCGCAATAGCGATAAGCATTGCACAAATGCTGCTGAAAGAAAGTGCAGTTGTTATTGTACCGGCAAAAAGTGCAAAGGATCTGTTATGGGTCAAACAAATTGAGGCAGTTACCGGCAGTGGCTCCATCGTTACCCTGCTGGCCGATTATCCCGATTTTTACAGGGCGGAGGAAATTACTGATGACATCATCGAACGGTTTGGCAAAATCGATTTAAGTATTGCCTGTTTTGAAGGTTCTGCACTCACGCGGCCGCTTAGCCAGATAGAAATTACAGATTGGGAATATACCATTGAACAAAATATAACCGCGTTTTTTGTCGCCGCCAGGCTATCCTTTAGCAGTATGAAAAAATCCAGGAATGGTATGTTTATCAGTATAGATTTCACCAGCCATACTATAAAGGTTACAGAGGCTAAACTTGCCCGATTATCACTGTATATGCAAAAAGAAATGGCCAAAATGTTTTACGAAGAAATGAAGAATACTAATATGAAATACTATCATTTGTATGTGGATCCTGATAAGAAAAACTGTAAGGCTCAAAATAATTATATTCATCCGGATGAGCTTGGAACATTGATACTGGATCTGTATGACGGTAATACAAAAGGCCATGACATGCTATTTCAATGGATGCATAATAAACACATCAATCAATAAACTACATTGGCAGTAACAAAGCGGTTGCAGATATACCAAAGCTAAAAAATGCACCTTAAAGTGTCTTCTGCCTGAGTAATATGGCTGTTTATGCACTTAACTTATTTAGCTACTATAGTAACCGTATTAAAACCATGTACAATTGGATGTTGACTTATATTACGAAAAATCAGGTTTGGGTATGATTATCAGACCATCTTCAAAAACTTAAATCTATTAAAATGATATAAATAAGGATTAAGGAAACCCCCAATTAATTTAATTACTTTGGGGTTTTATTTGTGTAATTACCCAGTTAGGTTTATGAAAACAGATATCCCTTCAATTCATAATTATACCATAAGTGATGTAAGTATTGATGCCGGCCGAAAGGACCTTGTTAAAGATTTTCTCACTTTCACAAATGATGAATTGAAACCCAGTGAGGAAAAATTTGGAAGGCCCTTACGTTCAGATCATTTTTCAATCGGGCTGGTAATTGCGGGAGAAGCACATTTTCAGGTTAACCTGATTAACTATCACATCAAAAAGAACAACCTTCTGATTATTCCTTTCAATGTAATTCACCAGTTTCAAAAAACTGACGATGACTTTATAGTAATAGTGGTTAACTTTTCTCATGATTTTTTAGCACAGGCCAGGCTTAGCGAAAAACATATACCATCATTTGGTTTCTTCTCCACACAAAACAATCCTTATCTGATGCTGCAGGAGCAAGATGCAAATGCTTTGTATGAAGTTATGAAAATGCTGCGAAAATTGGATGATCCCGAATATCAGCATCCGTTTAAGACAGAGATAATTCATCATGGATTTAATATTTTTATGTTTGAAGTGGCTGCTTTATTTAAAAAATACCGGCCGAATGAACTGGTTCAATTAACCAGGAAAGAAGAGATATTAACATCGTTTATAAAAATGCTTTTTCAGCATTTCAGGGAAGAACGTAGCGTACAGTTCTATGCAGATGCGCTCTATATGACACCTAAGCATCTCACCAAAATGGTTAAGGAGCAAACAAATAAGACCTGTAGTGAAATGATTGATGAAATTGTAATTGTAGAAGCAAAGATAATGCTGGATGATCTTGGCCTTTCAGTTGCAACTGTAGCAGAACGATTGCAGTTTAGTGATCAGTTTTTTTTTAGTAAGTTTTTTAAAAAACATACAGGTATTACCCCAAGCAAGTATAAAGGAGCAATAAAATAAGATTTATCAACGCTAACAAACACAAAGAACTAAGATAGCGTTTTTGGGCATTGCCGCCATTCCTGACCTGCAATCGTAGGCTCACTATAGTTCCTGGAAACACCATGCTTTAAATTTTAGAGGGAGTACCTATGCGGTACTCCCTCTAAATTACCTGTTGTTTTTCAAACTGTCTATCATCGCTTTCATCTCCGCAATCTCTTTTTCCTGCGTTTTAATGATATTATCTGCCAGTTTTCTTACACGCGCGTCTTTAATATGCGCATTCTTGCTGGTCATGATCGCGATGGAATGGTGCGGTATCATACCTTTCATATATTGTATATCGCTAATGCCGGTCTGTGTATGTACACCGGCGAAAGCAAGAATAAAAACGACAACGCCTGAAGTAATGATCGCTGTGTTGATATTCTTATTGGAATACATCATAGGCATCATCACAACCATTAAGATAGCCATAGCAGATATCATCAGCAGTGTCATATAGAAACGGGTCATGTTGATATAGATATGATCTACATCGTCTACATTTAAAAACATGATCACATACATCAATATGAACGAGATCATGAGGATTACTCCAAACTTTTTATAATTTGATTTTTCCATTTTCATAACAACAATTTTTGGTTTACATTTTCATTTTCATCATTCTGGGATAAAGGCGGAGAAAGATTTCTCCTGCCATTGGATTTTTACCATACAGGGAATTTAATTGGCTGTCGGCTCCGTACCACATCAACTGTCCACCGCCGGCAAGATTCAGCGGACCCAATCTGAACAGATCATAGTTGAGACCCAGGGTAACAGCGTTGACGGGGAATATGGTATCGTCTCCGTAAACAACCGGATTAAGCACTAACTCCTCCGTTGTTTTCTGCACAAATTCATAACGGGTATAAACTTCCCATTTCTTAACCCGGATATCGGCTTCAAGGAGTGCCGAATTATCGCCCTGATGACCAGGTGTTTTGTTCAACCCCCATAAAGCTGTCGCATTAAAAGTTCGTTCATCCCCGAACGGAAGGCTAAAGGTTGCAGAGGCTGTTGTTCGGTAAACATCTTCGTCAGGGTTTAACTCCTCTGGGCTTTTTATAAAGCCGTGAGAAACCTGTAAAGCCCAGTTAGCAGAAGGATTATAGTTTAACCTGCCGCTCCATGAGTCAAAACGCGGTTTATCAAAGTTGTAACGGTTTTCATCGGGCTCTCTGCCTGTAAATAAAGAACCTTCAATTTTAAACTGGTTGAACCTGAACCCTATTGTAGCAACACCAAAAGTAATATGGGTAGCATCAGACCAATGGTGACTAATCGGGGCATCCGGATTACCCATTGCCGATGGCCGATGCATAAACGCTACGGGACCTAATGCCGGTTCTCCGGGATATCCGAGGTAAATACTGAGGTCGGTGTTTTTGGAAAGCGAATAGGCGTAGCTTGCTGATAATTCACTGAACAGATCATGCGGGTGTTGATGATCGATCAGCGGGATACCTTTCCAACTTTCGCCGGTTTGGAACAATAGCGGGTATCCGCCGCCGCCTTCCGTGACCGCATCAAGGGACATCATCAGGTTAAAATGTAATAAGCCGTTTTTTCCTAATGGACGTTGCGCCATACCCATAAACCAGTTTGGAGCGTCCACTTTGTCGCTCCCGCGGCTACCCTTATTAAATAAATCCTGTTTGGTATAGCGCAGATCAACATTGCCATGCAGCATGTAGGTCCATTTGTTTCCATGCAACATTACACCGTACACAGGTGAAACATCAGGCAACCAGCTTGTACCCGACCCGCTTCTTGACATCGGCAGGTTACGCGACTGCGAGTTACTCATCATCGGGGTCTGCATCTTTTTCGTTTTACCATTTGCCGTATCAGTCATCATCCGGTGATGCTCAGAGGAATCACTCATGTTCATTTTTTGCTGCGCACTAACTTGCAACGCCGCTATATAAGCGACAGCTGCTAACAATACTTTTAAATTCATAATTTCTCAATTACACGGTTATAACAATGCCATAACGGCAGGTAAATAACCTGGCCTGAGCATGGGTTACGCGCCAGGCGGGTTAATTTCATACTTTCAGCATTAATAAAAAATATTACTGGAAATTTTGGGCAATAGAAATGCCTGCTTTGAATTGCAGCGTTGATATCAGATGAGAAGAGAACGTACTTTCAGGTATATTGGTAAATAGTTAACGACCGGCGGACCTGTTGCCCTTGGGTAATCATGCAATAAAACAGGTACGCTTTTAAATTCTGTCTGCTTGACAGTTACCGGTGGCAACGCAGCCACCAGTTCGATAAGATTGTTTTGCCATGAGGTCTGCACATTTTCCCTGACCACATACATACCATGTTTTTTGCAGCAGTCACAGTTTTTACCTGGACCGCAATCATCTTTTTTATGTCGATGACTGGTATCAGCACTTTGCTTATGATTAAAAGAGGAAAGGTATAAAGAGTCCGGTCTCTTTTTGTCATCACAGCGATCAGAGGTATTTTGGCTTATTTCATTATTTGAAGAAAAAAATATTTTGGAGGTACAATGCACAATACAGGCGAATGCGCCTGTTGAGAGCAACAGGTAGAATGTAGCTAAAACAAAGGCGCTGGCTTTCCGCATCATATCTTTAAATACATATGAGCAAATAAATTGTTCTTTTTTTAATATCAGTTGATAATCTGTATATCAATATGGTATAAATTTGGAACAGCGATTGATGCTGCCAATTAACTTGAATACATATACTTTCCATATTACCTTCTATGATCTGATCTTTCTGGGAACGATATTTATCGGGCTTACATTTATCCTGCTATTGTGGTTTAGCAAAAAAATTAATCAACCGGCAAACCGGTTCCTTTGCCTGGCGCAGGCAGTTGTCGTTTTATGGATGGTTTGGGTATTGGGTGTCGACATCCGGTTGGAGACCTACTTCTCGCACTGGAGCTGGCTGCCGCTGCAACTTTCGCTCTCAATTGGCCCTTTGATCTATTTTTATGTACTTAAAATGACCCAGCCGAAATATAAATTCCATTGGAAAGATCTGTTGCATTTGAGTCCGTTGCTGGTGGGTTTAGGTGTTCAGGCCTTAGAAGTGAGGGATAGTATAAAAACCGGTGCGGCTATTGGTGAAACACCGGCCTTTTATCAACTAAACCCCATATTGCAATTGCTGATGTTTATATCAGTCAGCATTTACTTTTACGCATCTCATAGGCTGATAGAACGCTTTTATCAAGGCATGAAATTTAACGGAGGCGACCGGCACCGATATGAATTACGCTGGCTTCATAATTTATTGAAAGGTTTCAGTTTATTATGGCTATTGTGGATTCCTTTTATAGCTGCCGACTTTTATTACCATTACCAATTATTAAATGTACAAGCTTATTATCCTTTGTTTCTCCTTTTAGCGGTAATGATTATCTGGATAGCGGCCGCAGCTTTTTTAAGACAGGAGGCTGGTGTGCTAATTGCCCATCCCCCGTTCTTAAAACCCACGCTTCCTGCCGAAATGAAGCAAAAAGGCACTTGGCTGAAGAAGGCTGTGCAAGCCAACCTGTATTACCTGGATCCTGAACTCAGCTTAAACTCATTGGCCGAAAAGCTTGAACTAACTACCCATGAGTTATCGCGAATCATTAATACAGTGCTTAAAAAAAGCTTTAATGATTTCATCAATGAATATCGCGTAAAGGCGGTTACACGGAAAATGAAAGATCACACATATGATCACTTTACCCTCCTGGGTATTGCTTTTGAATCGGGATTCAATTCTCAAAGTACATTTAGTCGCATTTTTAAGCAAATGACCGGAAAAAGTCCGGTGGAATATAAAAATGAGCTAAAAAAAGAGTACCCATCTTATAATTTGGGAAGCCGATCACAATCTGCGCCGGTAATATTGCATCATGAAACCCCTCCATGGTGGTCTCGTAAAAAATTAACCGGCAATTATATGTTTAGGAATTATTTGAAAATAGCACAACGCAATCTGGTGCGTAATAAAAGCTATACTGCTATTAATATTACAGGCCTGGCAGTTGGGATTGCCGTTTGTATGATGATCTTTATCATTATACAATATCAAACAAGCTTCGATAATTTTCATTCCGGTAATAATCGTATCTATCGTGTTTTAACCGAATATCATCATGCCGAATCGGCAAATGTTTCTTATGGGAAAGACCTCCCTTTGCCAATACCCCGGGGATTGAAAACTGCTTTTCCTGAAATAGAACAAGTGGCTCCGGTTTTTGCAAGCCAAAACGATCAATTACTGATAGTTGACAATAACGGAAATACCGAAAAAAAATTTAAAGAGCAGCGGGGTGTATTTTTTGCAGGGCCTTCATTCTTTAAAATTTTTAATTTCCCCCTGCTTGCAGGTTCGTATGCCTCATTAAAAGACCCTAACAATGTATTGCTTACAAAAGAAATCGCTGAAAAATATTTCGGCGACTGGAAAACGGCGATAGGCAAAACCATTAAACTACAGGTAGGCGGCTACATATTCGAGCACGGTACCGACGTATTGAAAGTTTCGGGCATCCTGGCAACCATACCAACAAATACAGATTTTCAGCTAAAACTGGTTGTAGCTTTTGGAACAGGATTTACCGGAGATTACCTGGAACAATCTACCAATTGGACCGAAACAGTGTCTAATTTTGGTTGCTACATTTTGTTACCGCCAAATATTTCTGCTGACAATTTTAATCAGCAATTACGAGCTTACTCCCGAAAGTTGCAATCTGCCAACAATAAGGATAGCCATATTATACAATCATTAAGTGCGGTGCATTATGATGCAGAAGCAGGTAATTACAGCAACAAAACAATCAGCCATCAGTTGCTCAATGTTTTGTGGTTGATAGCGGCATTCATCTTATTAATTGCTTGCGTAAACTTTATCAATCTATCTACCGCACAGGCTGTTAACAGGGCAAAAGAGGTTGGCGTAAGAAAAGTTTTAGGGAGTAGTAAATCTCAATTACAGATTCAGTTCATCGTTGAAACATTTTTGATAGTTATAAGCGCTGTAGCCCTGGCAGGACTTATTACAATTTTGGCATTGCCCTATCTAAGTCGACTTTTAGAACTTACGCTTTCATTCAACATATTCAACAATCCAGCAATTATTTTATTTCTTTTGATCGTTGCCATTATTGTGACCGCACTTGCCGGCTTTTATCCTTCTCTTGTTTTATCACGTTTCAACCCGGTTAATGCGCTAAAAAGTAAACTAACATCAAATAATTCACAGGGCATTTCATTAAGAAGAGGATTGGTGGTGTTTCAATTCATCATTGCACAGGTGCTCATCATCGGAACGCTCATCATTGTAAAGCAAATGAATTATTTTATGAATCAGCCTCTGGGCTTTGATAAAGATGCCGTTATCAATGTCCCTTTCCGTATAGATACTACACTCGACGGCAAGCTGGATTATTTAAAGAAACAGTTATTGACTGTAAATGGTGTGCAATCTGTGAGCTTAAGCACCAACACCCCCATTGAAAGTGGTAATGATATGTGGAGCCCGGTTAAATTTTACCGTGCAGTAAAAAGGGCAGATTTTCAGGCGATTGTGAAATTTGCGGACAACGAATATGTACCAACTTATAAATTACCGCTGGTAGCGGGTAGAAATGTGCAGCCCTCTGACACCGTAGGCGAATTTTTGGTAAACGAATCGCTGCTGAAAAATTTAGGGATTAATAAGCCTGAAGACATATTGAACAAGGATATAAGTACGTGGAACGATGTGCTGCATGGACCTGTTGTTGGTGTGTTGAAAGATTTTCATGACAGATCTTTCCGCAATAACCTGGCCCCATTGCTCGTAACTACAGACAAAGCCATGTACAGCCAGATAGGCATCAAACTGGCAACCAAAAGCATGGCTTCTACACTGGCGTCTGTTAAAAAAGTATTTGAGCAAACCTATCCCGATTTTGTTTACGAGTACAAGTTTCTGGATGAAAAAATAGCCAGTTTTTACAAACAGGAAAATCAATTATCACAATTGTATAAGATTTTCGCAGCTATCGCGATATTCCTTAGTTGTTTAGGCTTGTATGGTTTAGCCTCATTTATGGCAGTACAGCGGATAAAAGAAGTTGGTATTCGTAAAATACTTGGTGCTACTGCTGGCAGCATCATTTATTTGTTTTCAAAAGAATTTATCATACTCATCATGGTCGCCTTCGCGATCGCTACACCCATTGCCTGGTATTATATGCACCAATGGCTTCAGAATTATGCCTATCGCATCAATATAACCTGGTGGTTGTTTATTGCCAGCGGACTTGCTGCCACAATTATTGCACTTACAACCATAAGTTTTCAGGCAGTAAAAGCAGCCAGAGCAAATCCGGTGAAAAGCCTGAGAAATGAATGACATCAAAACTGCTTTTGCAGCAAAGAGCCTGGGTTAATAAAGCGAGACCTGACGTTTTGTTGATACATAACCAGGTCGCTTTTTTTACAATATTATATCCACAGCGATGCTATGGTAAACAGAAGCGCTACAGTCATGATCAGAAATCCAAGCTTGAGGAAAGCCCATGCACTTACACTTTGTCCTTCGCGACGCAGGGCTACCAGCCATAGGATAGTTGCCAAAGATCCGGTTATGGATAAATTAGGTCCCAGATCAACACCGATTAAAGCAGCGCTTTTCACAATTTCCGGTATATGATCTCCCTGCACAACACTACCCGTTATCAATCCCACAGGCAGGTTATTTATAAGGTTACAAGCAAAGGCAATGATGACACCGCTTCCCCATACCGTTTGGTTAACCGAATTCTGTGCGCTTTGATGCAGGAGAAGATTTAATATTTGGATTATACCTGTTTTGCTTAGGGCTTCAACCAGTACAAAAAGTCCACCTACCAGCGGTAATACACTCCAGGATACGCCCTTTACAACCGTCAAGGGGTTCTTCCTTGCCCGAATGATCACAATAGCAGATGTCAGTATACCTGTAATTGCAGTAGGAAGTCCCAGTTGAATATTCAGCGCCGAAGCAGCCAGGAGGATAACCGCAGTAATAGCGATACCAAAAATTGCCGTTCTGCCGCCTTCTGAAAGTACAGGTATAAGGATATTAGATTCAATCTTTTGCTTTAGCGTTTTACGCTGTGTTAAATAAAGCATGAAATATGTTACTCCTATAGCCACTATAGATGGTATAATATATTGTGGAAGCCATTGTAATAATGGCGGCATATGACTACCATAAATAACCAGGTTGGCGGGGTTTGATATAGGAAGTACAAAAGAAGCGGCATTGGCAATGAATGCGCAAATTAAAAGATAAGGGAGCTGCTTTTCAACTTTAGCTGCCTTAACAGCCGCGGCTACCGCCGGCGTAAGCACAACAGCAGTAGCGTCATTTGATAAAAACGTAGTAACTATAACACCAACCAGGTAAATTAAAAGAAAAAGGCGGGTTGATGATCCTTTAGCCATTTTGGTGGCATGCGCTGCCAGCCAATCGAAAAATTTCTCTTCTCGGGCTGTTTCTGCCAATAACATCATACCTATTAAAAACAGATAAACATCGCTGCCTTTGGCTATTCCTAAAAATGCATCAGCGGGTGAAATAAGTTGCAGTATAACCAATACTACAGCACCACCTGTGGCCCAAATGGCCTCGGGTACTTTAAATGGACGGATAATGACTCCTGCTATGGTAAAAAAAATGATTATCCAGATTGTATAATGAGCCATATCATGCTGCATTTTCGTTGGCGGGCACCCTTTTAAAGTTTAATTTTAAACTACAATAAATAAAACATGGCCGCCGGTTTCATATCAGCAAAGGATCATGTCAATGAAGATAATTAAAATTTAACCGAGAGTTTTTCCGAAATAAGCTTACCACCTTTGTAATATTCGAAGAACCATTCGTTGTTCTTTTTCAGAACGATACCGTTGGAAGTTCCGTTGCTGGCAATAAAATAATCCTGTACCGAGGTATTTAGAAGGGTTAAAACTATTTTAGGCGTGGTATCAATTAATTGATACCCATTGGCTATTGCCTGAGCGTATAAAGTTCCAGCCCGCTGATTCGTATTTTCTGCCTGCACAGGTTTTTCAGAAATAGTTGAAACTGTTACCGGAGATGAAGCAATTACAGCTTTGGCAGTTGTGTTTACAGTTGCCGGAGAGGTTGTAGCAGCTGCCGCCGGAGAGGAGACAGTTGTAGTTGGATTAGGTGTATTTACAGCTGCTGCAGGGGTAGTGGCGGTAACCGTTGACTGTATTGGTTGTGCATTCGTTGCTCCATTATAAGCATAGGGTACTCCATCTAATGAAGTAAAAGCTTCCCTCAGGGCAAGGTTATAAGAAACCCGATATTCTTTTTCCCTGCTTTTACCTTCTTTGCTTTTAAAAACTATGTTGCCCTGGCAATCTTTTAACAAGAGCGTAAGGCTGGTGGTGAACATACCGCTCTTTTCTAATACATCGGCATTTAGCGCCTGACATTTGTTGTTGGCAATTTCACTTGGCAGCTCGCTGTTATCTAAGTAAACCGTAAATCCTTTATCTGCTAAAAGAGCTTTGGTCAGGGAATTTAACCCATACTGATCATTCTGCTTCAGGAAGTTGAATTTCTCAGGCACAACAACATATTTATAGTTATTGATCGTATTTTGGGCGTATACGGAAAAAGAGCTGATTAACAGGAATAATAAAACGTATCTTTTCATATAAAACATTATGATATAACCTGGAGCTTACACTGATTTAGTTTAAAAACATTCACCCTAAAGAAGCTTTACAGGCTATAATGAACAACTCTAAAATTAATAATATTTTCTAACAAGTTTAGGGCATTTTACCCGTTCGGATACTTTTTTGCTGCACCTGCTGTTATATGTGAGTAAAAGCCTTAACCACTAATAATTTTGTTTAACATTATTTAACTAATATTTATTTGGTGTTTTGCGTTTGCTTTCTTTAATTTATAACATAATGCTGGCATTCTTATACCCACTTAAAATTAGAACGTTATCCTTTATCACCCTGTTTATTTTTCTTGTACCTGCGCCGCTTTTTGCACAAAATCTTTTTTTGGAAAAGATAAACGTGTGTAATGCGACCAATTTTTGCATGGACTGTGGTGATCCTAAAGCAACTTGCGACCAGTTTACACTTGATTATATATGTGATCAGATCAATCGCAAATACATCTTGAAAGATGCTTATGGATCTCTATCCTTCCAGGTTTTGGTTGAGCCATCTGGTTTTAGCTGTGTGCTTAGTCATACCGACGTTACAAACGGTCCTTTAACCGCGGAGTTGATCAGGTATTTAAATGGTAATATATGGAGAGCCGCCAAAGTAAACGGCAAACCTGTTTCTGCATCTGTGAATGTGATTTTCCGCTTTGCGAATGGGAAAATATCCAGTCAAATGCAAAGAATGGATCTAACCGAGTTAAAACCTGCTGGTGACCCTACTATTTATAATAAAACAGTTGCCTATACTAATCCATCTTTAAATTCTTATGAATTTACAACCTGGACCAAGTATAATTCTCCTCTGCCAGACAATATCAGCAAATCATGCATTATAGATAAAACCGATGTGCTGTGGTATACCACCATTAAGGGATTAACGCGGTTTGATGGTCAAAACTTTAACCCGGTTAACGAGTTTAATTCTCCATTTACCGGCGAAACAGCCGTAACAGATATCAATGTAGATAAGGATAATAATAAATGGGTGTATGTTGATGATAAAATGTACAAATATAGTGATGCAGGATGGCAGATATTTGATTTTAAAAAATTTGTAACGCCCGGAGCTATCCGGATTTTAAACAATCGGCATGGTGATCTTCTTTTTGCTACTAAAGCCGGGCTTGTAGTTTTAAGAAAGGATAAAGTTGTGGTACTCAATAAAAAAACTATTCCACTACTACCCTCAAGCAATGTTTATTATGTTTATGAAGATAGCCGAAAGCGCTTGTGGATAGGTACATCAAAAGGATGTATTATGATTGACCATAACGTGCCTACTACCTTTAACACATCCAATACTCCGTTAAAAGACACCTATATTTCTAATGCTACTGAAGATGAAGCTGGCAACCTATATTTCTCTTTAACTGCCTGTAATGCCACTCCAGGTGATAATGACAAGGAAGGTATAGCGGTACTAAGAACCAATGGAACCTGGGTTTTTTACAATGACAAAAACTCAGGGATGCCATCAAACCATGTTAATGATATGCTGTATGATCAACATGAACATGTTTTGTGGATAGCTACAGAGCAATCGGGCCTGGTAAGGTTTAACCTGAAAGATGGCTGGGAAAATTATCACAATAATAATACGCCTATGCCAGGATATACCATTAATAAATTAGCACAGGATTCAAAAGGTGTTATTTATGCTGCTACAGTTAATGGTTTGGTAAGGATCAAAAAGAGATAAAAAGTTGTAAGTGTTATTTAACAGGTAGCAACTTTTTTATAACTGGGTGTTCTCCTGTTACCGAGGAGGTAAAGTCACTGGTTCTGGAAAACTCGTATCCTTTTGCTTGTGCCCATTTGATAAAGTTTTTTAACCGGAGTATAAATGGTTCTCCTGAATTTCTGGATATATAACCCGGAAGACCGTATTTTTCTTTATTATGCAGGTTGGTAAATTCCCATGGGTGGAAATAAAGATTAAGATATCCGTCTTTGCGATGCGTAGCAGAGCTCATCCATTTGATCAGAGGCAAAGGCAAGTTGTGAAAACTTAACCAAAAAAGCGGGAAACGAACTAATGGTGATACTGAAGCGGGGATCTGTAAAACTCCATTGTCATAAAACCAGATACGTGGTTTATCAAAATTATTATAACGGCCTGGCAGCCATGTAGGGTTAATGGAGGAATTGTAAGTATACCCAGCCACCTTAATCTCAGCCTCATCCACAGGCATCATACGCGCCATTCGAAAACCAGTCACTTCGGTACCCGAAATATCTTCAAGAACCTCTTTTGATTGTTTTAAATGCGCCGGTTTAAAATCGGAATGATAGTAACCATGCGATGCTATTTCATGTCCCTCGTTTACAATTTTGGCAATAATATCAGGTTTATGAAGCGCGTAGTTTGCAGTACAAAAAAACGTGGCTTTTATATTTGCAGATCTTAGTAACTCCAAAATTGAATTTGTACCATTGGTAGAGATCAACAATTGTTCATCAAAAGATATTGACCGACCGTATTCTAAAGGCAAATCAAATTCCTCTACATCAAACCCCAATAAAATCATTATTTATATTTTTGATAGTTATAAGATTTGTTGACCGAATGATATAATTAGGACGATGTTTTGACTGCATAAATATTTTACCTACGTACACTCCTATTATACCTAACACCAACAATTGCAAACCACCAAAAAAAGCTACCGTAGCCAATACAGATGCCCAACCCGAAACAGCGTAGCCGGCAAAATAGCTAAACAATACATAAGGAATGTATAATATGGCCATAGCCGAAAAAAACAAACCAATACCTGTAACTAAATATAAAGGGCGGGCACTAAAAGCCATAATGCTACCTATTGCAAGCTTAACCAGCTTAATGAAAGAGTAACTGGCTTCGCCGGTATGTCTTTTAGATGGTGTATAAGGAATACCAATTTGCTTATAACCTGCCCATTT
Source organism: Mucilaginibacter sp. RCC_168 (assembly GCF_041355315.1). Lineage (NCBI taxonomy): Bacteria > Pseudomonadati > Bacteroidota > Sphingobacteriia > Sphingobacteriales > Sphingobacteriaceae > Mucilaginibacter > Mucilaginibacter sp. RCC_168. The sequence goes on along the minus strand of NZ_JBFUPN010000003.1, from coordinate 90,828 downwards.
CACTATCCCTCTAAAAAATATTTCATACTCGTCAATCAGCTTCAGTTGTTTTACCACTTTCTCATCCATCAACCTGAAATCGGCGGTGCCATTCTCCAGTTTAATATCTGAAAGCATATTGATGCCTTTATAAAACAGCTTTGATGTAGCTTTCTGATAAGCTTTGGCATGTGGGTTATTGCTTTGCCGGTAAGTGTAAATAATATCATAGCCATTTTCCCAATACTTCAACATTTTTAATATTAAAAGCGGGGGATGCTGCAGATCGGCATCCATGGTAATCACGGCATCACCCTGCGCCAAGGCAATGCCTGCTTTAAGCGCATGGTCTTTCCCAAAGTTTTTTGAAAGTTCTATATAAAAAACATTGGCGTGTAACTGTGCGTTAAATTTTATTTCATTTAAAGTATTATCGCTACTGCCGTCATCAACAAAAATTAATTCATAATCGTAATTGGTATGACTCAATGTTTCATTGATTTGCTCAATTAAAAAACTTATATTCTTTTCTTCATTATAAGATGGTATAATTACCGATATCTTCTTTTTTATAACGAACGTCATGTTATTAATAAGGGCTTTAAATTGTGACAGGTATTAAATATTATATTGATCAGGTTTATCTAATAGTTTTTCAATCAATCTTTATGTAACAAATATGATACGAAGATTTAAACATCAACGCTACAACGCCACTGTAATAAAACTATAACACGTTAAAAAGAGAGATTACCCTTACTCCGTTGATGTAACTTTAGTGTTACAAACATAAATAATTAATAATGATTTAATCATAAAATCATTTAGAATTAGCCACAGAATTGTAAACATATTAACATTCACCAGGACATCAACATACCGCAATGTCAATAACTTATATGGCTTTAAGCTGTTCTGGTTTTGAAAAATGCCTTGTTAAGGTTTCATAAATTATCTTTAGCCAGATCAGGAAACATGGCAAGGCCTTCAGTTTGTAAGGAGCAACATACGCCGTTCTGATGTATCGTGGAAAGAGATCGGATGGTGAAAGGCTGGTTAAGATGAGGGCAAAAGTCAATAGGAATACTTCGTACCGGGTAACTGGCCTGTTTAAATTCATGTACCAAATAGCCACTCCGGTAAAAGCAATAATATAAGTTGATGACTCTGATGAACTACTGAAAATTACCGCAAAAATCAAAGCAGATGACAAGATAAGTAATTGATATTGCAAAGTTTTAAAGCTTTTTACTCTTAAATAAGAAAGCGCAAAAAGCACTAGAGCCGGGGCTATTACATATATATTTTTTAACCCAGGATAATTGAATATTTTCCGGATTAGTCCCATCACACATATTTCCTGTAGTAGAGAACCTTGGTTGGTGTCATTTTTGGCTACAATATCGTGGTACCAATCCTGATAGGTTTGAATAATAAAGGCCGGCGATGAAATAAGCATGGGTAGCACAAATAATACCGCAGACCAAAAGATAAAACTCGCAATAAACTTTAGTTTGTTTTCGGAAAAGAAAAAGAATGCGAGCCCTACTATTCCATATAACTTTACAAATGTTCCGATGGCTATCATCAGGGCGGCCCAAAAATCTTGTTTCTTTTTGATAAAACTGAAGCTTAAAATAATCAATCCTGCTACCATAGGATTGCTTTGAACATTGGCCGAGGCCGTCATTAATTCATGAGCGCAGATAAGCAAAATGATAACATATTGATTTTCTTTGATAGGTAACAGTTGTATAGCTTTAAACAGTATATAAGCATTAAACATTACCCACATCAAAACGCCAATGCTATCTGGCATTAATGCAAACGGCGCTATGATCAGGGAAAATACCGGCCCATAATGATTTAGATCATAAAAATGTTCGGGCTGAGGGGTATAGAGATTATGCTGATGAATGGTATTTATAAAATTATATTTAAATACCTGATAGTTATTAAATATTTGATGAGTTAAAATTCCTTTCAGAACGATCAGGAAACTTAAACCGAACCATAAAGAAAATACAAAAGGCTTATTATAGATAAGTTTGGTTATTTTTTGCATAAAACAGGGGCATTGGGTTGCGAATATACAAAACAAGCCCATTAGTAGTATTTTATATTACTATGTTGTTTAGGACGTTAAATTTACAGTATAACAAAAAAGCCACTCCTTAGGAGTGGCTTTTTTGTTATACATTCGGTAATGTGTCAGGACCCAGGTGTGCCAGAGTCAAGTTTTATTTCCAGTGCCGCCCGTACAGTAGCTGGTAAATTTGATAATAAAGTGTAACCAGTTGCCAGTTCTATATCTTTCACGGTTACAATATACTTCGTCCAATCGCTATTGATAGTGTTTATGTTAGGGGTATTTACCGCGATAACTCTGGTTGAACTGGTTACGCGGCCAAGGTCATTATCCCCCACAGGTATAATAACCGCTACTTTCCATACATTGCTGGGAACATTAACATGACCATTGTTTATGGTAGTTGCTGATCCGTTTGAACCTACACCACCTGTGCCATAGCTACCCATAATAATATATACCTCGTTGCCCAAAATCACCTGTTCACGTAAATAATTTTCCAGATTTGCCCAGGTTTGTTGATTGTTCTGTGGCGCCTGAGGTATCATATTGGTCATCAGGAACGTGGCCGAGTTTGCGTTGGCCGAACTTGTACGGTCGGCTGAAGGGCAATTATGTCCTCTGTCAAACCCGCTTCCGGAATAGGCATTATCATTAACCATGTACCAGTTTGCTGGCAGGCTGGCCCAACCCGCAAAATTATTTAAACGGTCTGAAGCACCGGTGATATTAGTAGCATCCAAATGCCAGCTCACCCAATTCGGTTCACCCTTGGTAGCATTGTATGATTCTGTATAATATTTCTGATCAACAAGATAGTTATCCATTGAGGCGGTACTGCTTTGCGCGTTTGAAGGGTTACCAAAAAGCAAATCGCTGTTGTCGCCGCTTGTTGGCGGAGCGTCTGTACCTGCCATTACATCTCTTGGTGTAGATGCGGGTGCTGTTGGTGAACCGCCGCCATCGTCCCCGCCATCATCTGGGGTACCCACAACAATACCAGGATCGCCTTTTCCTTTAAAGGTGATATCATCTATATTAACACGATTATTTGTAGTGGTTCCTGTTCTTTTAATTTCAAAACGTACTTTACCGGTTACGCTTACCTTAAAGGAGTCGGTAACCAGGGTAGTATTGTTTTCATTAATATCGCTTCCTACCTGTGTATATGTTTTACCGCCATCAGTTGACATAAGCAGTTGCCAAACTGAAACAGGATCAGTTCCATATTTTGCATGTTTAATATACAGGGTATTAACACCGCTGATATCAAAATTCATGGCGATATCGCCGGCACGCAAACGTACAGATGCAAGACCATCTTTTACATCGGGCGCAGTGCTACCTATCAATGCATCATTAAAATTCCAGCTGCCCGTGAGTAACGTTACATCGGCGGCGGCGTAAGCAGCTTTTTTCCCTTGTTCGAAGGTTTCGGTGATACTGTAAGATGGAATTACAGGAGGTGGCGGCGGTTTAACAACGGTTGTATCTCCCGGGTTGATGGGCGACCCGTCTGTTGATTTTTTTGAACAGCTTGCCATGGTTAATACCAAAGCAAAACCAAGTAGTAAGTTTTGAATTTTCATCATAATTTGTTTTTTTGTGGATAGATAATAGCAAAGCATGGCCATAACCTTCAGGCCTACGCGAGTATTGTTAAAGTTTTATGAGAAAAGAATCAGGAACCAGGCTTTAGCCAGGCCCCCGATTAAATAAAAAGATTTATTGAGTAGAGATCGAAAAATTAGATCCATCGTATACAAAAGTTTTGGCAACATTTGAGGTTTTACCAAAGCTGTACACGGTATAAGTAATAATATATTTTTGACCAGCGTTAGAAGTGGCTTTAAATTTATTTACCAAAACCGCTGTCAATGCCGCATTCAGGTCGCTATCGCTCCAATAAGTAGCATCGGTAGGTGCACTGATATTAAAATCGGGGTATTGTGCTACGTTCGCTCTTGCAGCATCACTGCCCGCCTTTGTTTGCGTGCCTATGTAAGTATAATCGTCTTTTACAAGTGTATAACTAATAGCTGCATCTAACTCCCATTTGCCATTAGTTCTGGCGAATGATAAAGTTTCATTTGTGGATTTAGTAACCCAGTTTGTTCCGTCAAATGCAAGCGGTAAAACTCTTTGATAAGTAGACTTACCGCTGCTAACATAATAGTTAAAGCTTACATATTTAACATCTCCGACTTTAGCAAAAGCCGCAACTGATAAATCAGCCTTCAATATCGCATTGATATATGCATATATATTAGCTTCTGCATCAGCCGAAGTAAACTGATTAAAGCTTGAATGACCTACTGCCGTATACTGTGCCGGAGTAAGCATATATATTTGCTGCCAGGCGCCATTTAAATATAAATATGAAAATGTTTGTACTGTTGTGGTACCTGCATAGTAATTGAAGGTCAATACTGCTAATTGATTAGCTACCGGACTTGTGTATTTGTAAGGTAGCCAGGAAAGGATCTGTGCTGCACTGAAATCAGTAAATTTATTACCCGGCAACAACAAATAATCAGCATTCGTAAGTGTATAGGCAACCTTACTATATGTACTATCAGCTAACTTAATTGTAGGCGTTCCTATAGCAAAAGTTACCATAGCTTTTGATTTATCATCCACCAATGGATATTTAGCTGCTAAAATTAATGGGATGGTCACTTTTGCATCGGCATCAGACATAAAGGCGCTCGATTTATATGCATAAGATGATGTATCACCCAATATTTTATAATCTGCGGCGGCTAATGTTAGCGTTAATGACGGCGTATGTTTTGGAGCAGAATTGGGTATAACAGGTTGCTTTTGACACGCTGTTAGTACTACAGCAACAAAAGCAATTAAACTATATATCTTTTTCATGAAGTTTCTTTTTAAAATTTAACTTTTATACCAGTAGTAAATGTTCTGAGCAGGCCATAGTACACACTAAGATTGGCTGGCAAACCTGTGCCGGCAGGATCATACCCATCAGCTATATATTTGGTGTTTAACAGGTTATTTACGTTACCATTCAATGTAGCATCTAAACCAGCAATCTTAAATTTAAAGGAAGCGTTAAGATCCCATACAGAATAATTTGGCACTTTATAAGGTTGAACACCAGGATTAGTAATATTGGCAAAGTTGAAGCTTGAATAATAATTACCATAGAAGTAATAGTTTGTACCCAGTTTTAACTCGGGCAAAACTTTAATATCCAGCCCAAATGCGGCTGTAGTTTGTGCCGCATCGCCAACTTTAATTCCTTTTATCAATACCTCTTTAATGGTAGTAAGCGCCTGGTGCTGGTCATTATATACTGTGGCAGGACCTGCATTCTTAGTATAATACCAGTCACCATAAGAAAACATGCCATGTAATGTGACAGCTTTAATTGGCTGATAGCTTAACTCCAGCTCAGCTCCCTGGTGCATTTCGTTTACACCGCTAACATTCACATTATATATTTGGTTGGTTGTATTATCAGTGTATGGATTTGTGAATGATTGATCCATATATAAGCTCCGGTACAAATTAAGCTTTGCCACAAAACCCGATGTTTTAAACTGGTAACCCAATTCATAGCTAAACAGTTTTTCATCTACTGTTCCGGTGTTAATGGAGTTGGTAAACTTTTGAAACACATTGTCAAAATAAGGTGGCTTGGTGATGTAACCGATATTGGCAAATATGTTCATTTGATTGTTCAGGTTGTAGTTTGCACCGGCTTTAGCCTGATAGCTCAGGAAGTTAACATAACGGCTTGCTTGTGCAGGGTCGCTGTTCAAATAATTGTAAAGGTCGACCCTTTTATCACCTGTGCCAGAACCAGATAAGGTTATAAATGCCGAAAAGTCATTTTTAGCATATTCTGCCTGTGCATAAGCGCCTCCAGACATCACATAATCCTTATTATAGTAATCAATTTTATCCCCAACTACTGCACGGTGATTTGGGTTGTTGATATCACCTGATCTGCTTCCTGCAGCTTTAGTAGCTGTATAAGGATCATATACATAATCAGCACCTAACAGATCTTTAACCTCTTCATAGTGGGTACCTTTGTAATATCTTAAATCAAGACCGGCAGAAAAGTTCAAATATTGACCTACTGTAGTAGTATAGGTACTTCTTAAACCATACCAGGCGTGATCATTATGCGCTGCATACAGGTATGTTAAGGCAGAACCATCCGGGTTTGCAGCGTTACTTTTCTGTACGGCATCAAAATCAAATGGCGAATATAAGTTGCTCACTCTTGGAGGTACAGCAGTACCAGTAGCAGAGGCGCCTATTGCACCACCACCACCTGTACCATAGGTAGCATATAATACCGTTGATAAACTTGATTTTTCGTTAATGATCCAGTTATGGTTTAATGAAAATACCGGTTTACTGAAAAAGTTGTTATACGGATTTATTTGTTTGCCATCTTTAACGCCCAGGTCATAATTCCATTTAATACCCTGTGGGGCACTGGCGTATTCAGTTAAGGGCCGCTCCGGGCGCTGACCGTGTGTTTGGGTTGCACCCATTACAGTGAAGGACAAAGTTTGGCTTGGGCTCAATACTTTTGATAAGTTAAAAAAGTAGTTATAACCTAAAAAGTTCAATCCATCGGCATAACCATCACCTTTAGTTCTGCTACCTTGAAAGGTTGCCGCCCAACCATTGGCATTTAAACCGGTTGCTACCAATACCGCTGTTTTTTCATAATTATTGGTACCTATGGTTTGCGAAATATAGCCTCCTTTTTCGGCTTCGGTTGTACGTGTGGTAATGTTAATGGTACCGCCAAATGAAGGGATAATAATTTTTGAAGCACCTAAGCCACGCTGTATTTGCACAGAATTAGTTACATCGGTAAGGCCAGACCAGTTTGACCAAAAAACAGAGCCGTTTTCCATATCATTAACAGGGATACCATTAATGGTTAGTGCTACGTTACCTTTTTTTGAACCGCTTGAAAAACCGCGGATGCTAACACGTGCATCGCCATAACCACCACCCTGGGCTGTTGCCATAATACCAGGAGTACTTTGCAGCAGTTGCGGAATATCACGACCACCTAATTTTTCTTCAATAAATTGTTGATTGATGGTTGATACCGCTATCGGTGTTTTGCGATCAATGGCCAGGTCGCCGGTTACTACTACCTCTTTCATGGCATTGGCGCTGGATTTTAGCAAAATCGGGCCGAGATCATTTTTACCGGTAAGTTCAACTTCCTGTGTAACATAGCCGATGTATGATATCACCAATGTTTTGGTATTGTTATCGTCTAATTTCAATTTAAAATCACCATTAAGCCCGGTTGAGGTGGCTTTACCGCCGCCTTTTACACCAACAGAGGCCCCAATAAGAGGTTCTTTGGTTTCGGCATCAACCACCTTACCTGTATACACCGACGCTAACATACCTTGATCGCTTGTCGATACCGGTTTGCCTGAGGTTTTTTCTTTCACCACAATAGTATGACCAACAATGGCATAGGTAATAGGCTGCCCTTTAAATACTTTTTCAAGTACCTTTGTTAAAGGTTGAGCCTTTATATCTATAGACACCTTATTACTGCCGGCAAGCAGTTCAGTCTGCATAAAAATATCATAGCCGCTTTGCTGCTCTATTTTATTTAAAACGCTTTCGAGACTTGCATTTTTCTCGGTAAGTGTAATGCTTTGACTAAAGCTTGCAGCGCTCAAATGAAGGCATACGGCAAAAAGTAAAGCTGTGATAAGTTTGATCCGCATAATAAATTTCCTTTTTGTGGCCGGATCTGTCCGGAAAAAACAATTGGTAATCTTATTAATTTTATTTACCCGCGTGCCTTCACATACGGGCGCAGGAAATGTAGAAAAATCCATACTTTTGTTTGGGTTGTTTAGTAAAAATGTATTAGTCGATATGATTTTAAATTATCAGCCCGATATTTGGCCGGAGGTGCTCGCAACACTTTCCGGTTTTTTTTATGGGCCAATCGCGGTAACCGGCCTTGCCGGCTACCGTTATCAGGCTTTATGATCTTACTATAATCTTCCTCCCGTCAATTGTGAAGTTTATGCCGCTTGTTTTTAGTATCTGAAATATATCTGAAACCGGCACGTTCCGTGAAATACGGCCCCGATAATGTTTTTGTGCCACATTGCCCTGGTATTCTACATCTACATCATACCATCTTGATAACTGGCGCATAATGGTATGCAGATCGGTATTGCGAAAAAGAAACTTGCCATTCTTCCAGGCCACGGCTTCGTCAATATCTGCGTTTTCTTTTACATCAATCGCATTTATAGTATTTACAGCCTGTTCTCCTGGCTTAAGTTTAGCCATTACTCCATTAGTATTACCGGTAACCCTTACACTACCTTCAAGCAATGTTGTTTTTGTGGCAATTTCATCGGCATAGCTGTTGATATTGAAGTGCGTGCCTAAAACTGTTACAGTTTGAGTCGCGGTTTTTACATAAAAAGGTTTGTTGGGGTCTTTGCTAACTTCAAAATAGGCTTCTCCGTTTAGCTCAACCCGGCGTTCATTCCCGGCAAATGCCGTAGGATACTTTAAAGACGAGGCTGAGTTTAACCAAACCCGCGTGCCATCGGGTAAAACAATTTGATACTGTCCTCCGCGTGGCGTGGCTAACGTGTTCATTACATTTTTTTCAACAGGCGGCAATTCCTCATTTTGACTAGTTTCTGCAGCCTGGTAAACCAGCTCTCCACTTTGATCCTTAGTTATAACAACATTTTGCTGATTGGCTATTTTCCCTCGTTTAGCATTATCCAAAACGATCTTTGAACCATCAGCCAGTGTCAGAATGGCTTTATTACTTCCCGGCAGAAGGTCTTTTTGTGGCTTAACAGCCATCTTTTGTTCGCCGGATGCATTACGATACCTAGTTAACGTAACACCCAGGGCTATCAATATAACTATAGCCGCGGCATACGCAGGCCATGATTTGATGGTGGTCTTTTTACGAGCAGGGCTTTTAAATCCCGTCTTTTTTACAATATTTCTCCAGGCTTTATTCTTATCATTTGCCTCAAATGTTTCAAGCTCCGAATCAATTATGGTTTGATCAGTTAATTTTTTGAATAACTCCTGGTTGTGTTCATCTGCTTGAAGCCATTGCTCCAGCTCGTCTTGCTCTTGTTCGGTAAGCTCTTTCTGCAGATATTTTGCTATCAGCTTGCCAAGATCAAAGTAGGGTTGATAATTATTCATATTTCCTTTTCGTATATAAAGACACTCTCATTTTCAAAAAGGATAAAGGAAGTATAAAAAAATTACTTTTTTTTCTTCAGGCTGTCCAATTCACTCTATCTCACTTGATATGAGTGTGTAATTCATATATTTATTAACAATTAAATTTGAAATAATGGACGAGTTCATTTTAATTTTCAGACATGAGGATGGCACTAAAGTAGCTTCACCTGATCAGATCGAAGTCTGGATGAAGCAAACGATGGATTGGATAGGCGGTATCGCGGCCCAAAATAAATTTAGCAGCGGTACCGGTTTACCTTTTGATGATGCCAAAGTAGTTTGGCACAACAACGTAGTTACCAATGGCCCCTTTGGTGAGATCAAGGAAACTATTGGTGGATATATTATTGTAAAAGCTGATTCTGTTGAAGAAGCCGTTGAGTTTGCCAAAGGCAGCCCTGTATTACAAGGCGATGGTAACAGTGTAGAGGTACGCAGGATTGCCAGGCGCGACGGTGTGCACTAAGTTATAGAGACCTGTATCATAAATCAAATTGGCTAATACTGGTGTTGTACCACCTATGAATTGACGTTAAGCCTGTGATATTTATGCAAAATTGGGTTTACATAATTTTTTTTTGAAAAATACACAAAAAATTGATTATCAATTATATAAATAAATGTTAACCATAAATGTGTAAACCATGTAAACCCAATTTTTGTTGATGGAATCAATCCCATCCTCATCTTACCATGGAAAAACAGGAACTCATACCCCATCTGTTCAGGACCGAATACAGGAAAATAGTATCCGTACTTTGCCGCCGTTTTGGATTCGACCAAATGGAAACAGCCGAAGATATTACCAGCGACACTTTTTTGGCGGCTGCACAAACCTGGAGTTTTCATGGTGTTCCTCCCAACCCCACTGCCTGGCTTTACAATGTGGCCAAAAACAAAGCCAAAAATCATTTACAGCGCAATACTGTTTTTGAAAGCAAGGTGTTGCCCGAAGTACAAATCAGTCATTCCAAATTTCATGAATTGGATATCGATCTGTCGCCACAAAACATCAACGACAGCCAGTTGCAAATGATGTTTGCTATTTGCCATCCAGCTATACCGCCCGAGGCACAAATCGGCCTTTCATTGCGTATTCTTTGTGGTTTCGGCATTGATGAAATTGCCGAAGCGTTTTTGACCAATAAAGAAACCATCAACAAGCGCTTATTCAGGGCTAAAGAAAAGATCAGGAACGAAAAACTAAAAATTGAACTCCCCAATCCTGCTGAAATTGACGAGCGGCTTGAGAATGTACTAACAACCATATATCTGTTATTTAGTGAGGGTTATTATTCCGTTAGTCAAAATCAAACGTTACGTAAAGATCTCTGTTTTGAAGCGATGCGGTTGTGTAATATGCTGATCGAGAATACCAGCACCAACAAACCGCCGGTAAATGCCTTGCTATCGCTCATGTGTTTCCATGCTTCGCGGTTTGAAGCCCGCCTAAGTGAAAATGGGGAGCATATTTTGTATGACGATCAGGATGTTAGTCTTTGGAATGCCGACCTCATCAGCAAGGGCGCCTATTTTTTAAAATGCGCAGCAACAGGCAACATCCTTTCCAAATACCATATCGAAGCCAGCATAGCCTATTGGAGTACACAAAAGAACGATACCAAAGAAAAATGGGAAAACGTGTTACAACTATACAATCGTTTATTACAGGTAGCCTACTCGCCTATTGCCGCGCTGAATCGTACATTTGCCTTATCAAAAGCCAACAGCAAAGCCGAAGCGATTGTGGAAGCCGAAAAACTAAAACTAACTGATAACCAATTTTATTTTACCTTATTAGGCGAACTTTATACCGGCATTGACCAGGAAAAGGCAAAAAGTAATTTTGAAATGGCTTTGTCTTTAGCCCGTACCCCAACCGATAAGCAGGCCATTCAAAAAAAGCTTGATCAGCTACAGCAACAATGTTTACTTTCTAAAGGCAAGCACAGCTAATGCAAACCAGGTAAATAGCTCAGGTGAGAGTTTTACGCGGAGCAATTCCAAAGCCCTTTGTTTTTGTTTTTTTACGGTATTGATAGACATATTCAGCTCATCGGCTATCTCCTGATTCTTTTTGCCGTCAAAATATCCCATGATCGATATGGAACGGTAACTATCCGGTAAGGCATGAAGAGCCGCGTGGATCTCGGCCATGGCTTCAGCTGTTATGATAGCCTCAATTACAGGTGGTTCTTCTGGCTCTGCATTTCCATAATACTGGATGTAACCCTCCACAACTTTATTGTGCCGGATACTGTTAAGGCTTGCGTTACGAACAGTACTATACAAAAAGTTCTTAATAGCTATGCTGTCCTGCGCTACAGTTTCGCGGAGGTTCCAATATTTTATAAAGGCATCCTGAACAAGATCCTCGGCCTGATCTTTATCCTTAACCAACTGAAAAGAAAAATATACCAGCCTGTCGTAATGCTCTTTAAAAAGAACATCCAGATCTATTTCTTCAATTGATCTGTCCGACTCACTTTTGTGCGTAAATATTCCTTTTACAATGCTCATCTACCCGTTTCAGAAATAAGTTTGAGCATTAGACGGTCATTTCTGATGCGTCATTGATACCCGGTTCAAAGTTGAACTTTACGTGTTCAATTTAAGTTAAATCCGGGTTAATAAATAGTGTTATTACAGTAACTTTTCAGTTGCAAATCTGAAAGTAGATAGTGTGGTCATGGATATGTGTTTAGTTTAGAAAGCAATCAAGACCAGGCATTAAAGCTCCAAAGCCACCCGAAATAACCGGGTGGCCTTTTTTGTATGTAACGGACCTGCTTATAACCGTTCGCAATAATATCCACTATTATTCATCAATTTGATGACTCTCGGCACCGGAACATGCTCTCCCTTGATTCGTAAAATGCGGTCACAATCTTCCAGATCAAAATTTATTTCGATTTCCGGAATATATTGACTGAGCTTACAGATAAGCTTAATCGACTGATCAACATTTTGAACATCTGTTTTAAAAACTTCAACCATGGTATCTGTCATTGTTGGTGCATATGCCTGTTTCATCATCATTGCCATATTTTAGGGGAATAAAATTATACGGTTCGAAGGATTTAGAATCGGTAGTTAATGCCGGTTGACACCGCTACACCGGTTTTCTTTAATTCTGTTAAAGGAGCGCCCCGTTTGTCAAGGTTGTTAAACGGCACCCAGTTAACTTTTTGGTCTTTATCATACAGATCAAGCTTTTGGACAACATTATATCCGGCACTTATCTCTACTGAGAAATTCTTCGCCAGCGCATAGTTGTAGTATAGCGAAGCCTTAAACTGTTGCGCCTGGAAATAATCGGAGTTCATCTTTTTTGATAAACGATAAGTGCCACCACCAATGCCAAAATCGCCGCTGAAGCCAAGGTTGCTTTTTTGGGATAATTTATAGTTCAATTTTTCAGAAACTGGTAATGTTCCCGATAAGCTTAGCTTGTCCGAAATATTCCAGTCGATACCAAACACCGGAACAAGCACCGAACCAAAGAACTGTTTAGAATAGACTACGCCCAATGAATAGGTAAATTTAGCCGATGACCTGATCTTTAACATGGCTACTCCGGTATAAAGCATATCATCACCAGAAATGTCCTTCAGATCAGAAGATAGTGTTGGTACAGCCGAAATGAGCAAGGCATATTTAGGCGAAAATGCCTTTTGAAAAGTAATGGGAACCGAAATAGCGTGAAAATTATTGCCGCCAAACTGATTGCCCATACCCGAAAGAAACAAACCGCTGTACCCTACTCCTGCCAGTAAAAAATCAACTTTACCATTTTGCATTTTACTGTACAAGGGCAAGGTAAGATTTCCGTTCACTTGCTGTATATTCATATCCTTACCATTAATTTTAAAGGGAGAATAAGTATAGTCGGCCTCAAATGATCCTAAATTCGGGACTGACTTGATTGGTGCCGATACACCTTCTTCTACTGGTGTATTTTGCTGTGCCTGTGCTGATAGTGCGAATGAAACTGAAACTATCGCAATTAAAGACAAGATCTTTGTTTTCATGAGTTGTTGTGTGGAGTTATTTTTTTGATAATTTGATAATTTGTTTGCCAAACCGGCTACCAGGAGGATCCTTCCTTGTATACAATTTGGCTTTGTTTTTTAATCCATATTTCTCTTGAAACACGCTCAGGTGCATTTACCCTTACTCTTCATGAAAATTATTCTGCAATACAGTCAGGCTATATCCCCTTTACCCTTAGCCATTATTAAATTATTGTCGGTAAATGACATTTTGATGATTAAAGAGCTCGGATAAAACAGGAGTTAAAAGCCAGACAAACCGAATCTGGTTATAGGGATAGTTTGGAATAATAATTATTCGGATGCATTAGATGATGTTCTAAGACACCTGCGGATTAGAGATGCTAAAACTTTTTAAACCTTAAATTTTAACACTTTTCTGCGCAAAAACGAGGTAAAAACAGGTGAAAACTCATTCAAAAACATCGATTTTAACACTTTTTAACAAATTCCAATACAGTTTTGAGCAGTTTTTGAAACTTTAAAAAGTATTAAATAATTGATTAGAGGCGACTTCTATTTTGTCCCATTCTTACCGGCCTGAAGTAAGGCCATCACATCATTCTTCAAATGATCGGGTATCAAAATAATGCTTTGGGAAACCTGCCCTATATCCTGAATCCCGGTAGGCGTTTCGGGTGCAGGACTACGGTAGCCTTTCAGAATAAAACAACCTTTTTCATTTTCATATTGTACGGTTATTCTTAATTCGGTAAGCAATTGAATATCGCGGTACAGTGTTCGGGTGCTGATATGGAACTTTTCTTTTAAATAATCAACCGTTACAACCTTTTGGGTTTGTAAAACGGCCAGCACCTCCATTAGCCTGTCTGTCCTGTTCATCTGGGTTTGTGTTTCTATACAAAACTGGTACAGAGCAATGACAGCAGTATGTCAACAGACTTTAGGACTTAGGACTTAGGACTTAGGACTTAGGAACAAGGATTTCTTATAACTTATGTTTTACTTTTTTGTTCTTTACTTCAAAAGTCCTTGCTCTTTGCTCTCCCAGTCCTTGCTCTAAAAGTCCAACAATCCAACAGTCCTAAAATCCAATATTAATCTTTCCTCAGCCTGTCTCTTTCGTCACCGGTAGTCTGTTTAGCTTGACCACTTGCCCGGGTACTGCCGAATGATTTGGAATAGGTGAGCTTTATAATAGGAAATTTGCTTGATTCCGTATGTACATCCACGTAGCTTTTGATATTAAAAGGCTCCTGCGTTAAGGTACCATAATAAACATGCACGCGTATACTCCTTAAAATATCAGCTACAGAAAGCTGGAAACTCCCGCCATTATTGTTCAATTCCTTTTTGATGCCCGCATTGAGGGAGCCCAGACCATTTATCTTTGTGGTACCGTTATACCATTGCGAATTGTACCAGCCCGAAAGCTCGAATGAATACTTTTTCGGTAATTTAAATGATTCGTTAAAGTTGAACGTATAAATAAAATAGCTCTTCCGGAACGGAAATGCCGAATAGCCGCCCCCTTTAAACTGGCTCAGTCCGCCTGTAAAACTGTAGGTCATGTCCCACCAGTTGCTTACCTTAAAGGGAAGGTTTGCCTGGAGAGTAAGATTGTTTTGATAGCTGAGATTCTGGGGCGATATATACAATAGGTCTTTTGACGGTCCTGTACTGAGCTGGTAACGCGCTATGGGGTTATCGTCGCGACTGTATAGCAGGGAGAATGAATAATCACGGTAATTATAACCCAGTTTAATGTTATTAGTGATGGTTGGTTTCAGGAAAGGATTGCCGGTATACACCGCCGTGGGGTCGCTGTAGCCAACGTACGATGCCAGGTCGTTATAAGTAGGGCGACTGATCCGTTTGCTATAGGACAATTGCAGTTCGGCATTTTCATTTAGTTTTTTCGAAAATAATATGGTGGGGAACAGTACGCCCAGCTTACGGTTAACCAGGCTTTTACCCGTGTTAGGATCGGTCATGTCGGTGTAGGAGTATTCGTACCTTGCCCCTACAGTTAGTTTCGTAGAGGGCGTTATCTCCGCATTAAAGGAAGCGTAAGCCGCCCCGATCCCCTCCTTCATATAAATCTCATTGGCCGATTCCGTTCTTTTAACCCAGGTATTATCCAGCAGGCTTTCCAATCCCGATGAGCTGGAACTGGTGGTATAGGTTCCTTTAATGCCAGTTTCCAACTTCAGTTTAGGGTTTAGCTGTTTGGTGTAATCTACCTTGGCTACCCCAACTTTGATAGTTGTAGCAGCAAAACCCCGCTGTTGTGGCGAGTTCAAACTATCGTTTGTCCCAGCCACCTGCCCATGTTTATTCACAAAGGTCGTTTGTACCTGCGATGGGTTATCGTTATGGTAATAAATATAATCCGCATCAAAACTGATCTTATCGTTAGTGTTTATTTGCCTGTCGATACTGATCGAGCTCACCAGGTTGTTCCAGCGGTTTTGCGAAGTGTTCAAGCCATTATACGTCAGTAAAGAATCGGGCAATACGTTATAGCCGGCATGATTTGTAGTTGTAAGGGCTGCACTGCTTGTATTATAAGTGAGATTACCGCTCAGGGTGGTTTTTGTATTGAGTTTTATATCTGCTCCTACATTGGCGTTATGATCGTTCTGCACGCGTTTGGCATAGCTATCAAAAACAACCGCTACATCACCACCCAGGAAAGGCATGTTTTGACTGCTGGTAATAAACAGATCGGTATAAGTTCTGTCGTGCGAAAAGGTGTACGCGCCATATAAATTCACATTTTTTGTATTATGTGCCAGGTTCAGGCTGGCCATGCCCTTTTCGCCCAAGCCATAACCGCCAGTTGCAGAAAACGAGCCATTGGTACCCTGTTTCTTATTTTTTTGGGTTACAATGTTGATAATACCTGCGCTGCCTTCGGCATCATAGCCCGCAGGCGGTGTACTTAGTAATTCTATTTTTTCAATATTGGAGGCGCTCATGCCGCTCAGCATATTTACCACCTGATCCATCGGCATGCGCATCAGTTTGCCATCCATCATCACCATTACCCCGCCTTTACCGTTTAAATTGATGTTGTTGTTCCTGTGATCGATAATCACACCTGGCGATCGCTCTAAAACCTGCAGGGCGCTGCTCCCCTTGGTCATTAAGCTGCTTTCTACATTTACCACCATACCGTCGGGACGCTGCTGATACAAGGGTTTACTGGCTCTCACCACTACCTCGCCTAATTGCCGGGTACTTTCCTGCATCATGGTAGTACCAAGATCTTTATGAGCAGAGCGGGACTTGATCTCAAAACCCGGAGAATCCCAGGTTTGATAACCAACACTGCTGAGCCGGAGTTTATAATTTCCCGCCGGCACGTTTTCTATCCGGTAAATACCATCCGCGTTGGTTTGCGTACTTTGTACTACCGATGTATCAGCGACTTTGAGCAGCGACACATTAGCAAACATGAGCGGCTTGCCATCGGTGGTGACGAGTTTCCCGCTTATCTGCCCAAAGGCGTTTTGCATTAGCAGAATGGCTAAAATATTTAAAATGAGGGTTTTCATCGGCAATAATTTTCGTTAATACTGGCCATTTCGTATTGACTCACCCCGACATCGCTACGCTCGTCGCCCCTCTCTCCGCTTCGCGCATAGATGGGATTTTTGTTGTTTTTCCCACCCTCTTTCCGCCGCAGGCGAAGAGAGAGGGTGGTCCAGCGCAGCGTAGACCGGTGAGTCGATTTTGTGGCTTGGTTTATTTATCCGGTTCAAAGAAATGACTGGGACAGATAAGAGGAAAATGAGAATGACCAGCGGCCTGTTATAATTGATAAACTACACCAAACAGGGTAAAAGCTATAAAAATCATAGCAGAAAGGGATTAATTTACCGCTTATACATTGAGTACTGTAAGTGGTCAATTACTTGGTGGCGTTCATGTATCAGGAGATGCATCAATAGCCGTAATTACGTATCTTTAAATAATAAACACCCTTGAGTAGGGTTGGTAATAATCAATTTTTACAAATGGATTATTTAGGCTAAAGCCATTGGCAGCTAATATATTTTATCCGTCCCTTAAAAGGGACGGCAATGAGAAATTAAACAATTCATTGCCGTTGGCTTTAGCCAACGGATAATTGATCGCAAAAACAAGGCTTCAGCCTAACAGATAGATGGGCTGTTGATAAGTACTGAAACCAAAATGAACACATTAACAACCGATAAATTAAACCAGAACTGGTTGTTTAAATACAAGCTGTACCACATTCCGTTTTGGTGTGTTTACCATTATTTTTGGTGGGTAATTGCCGTTGGCGATCCTTTGGCGGCTGCCAGTTCCATGTTTTTTTCGGCATACACAGTCAAGATCCTTTTCTATGTGATCTTCCAGGCACTCGCGGTATATTTTAATCTCTATTTCCTGATTCCCCGTTTCCTGGAAAAAAACAGGCTTACAGCGTATGTTATTTATCTGGCTATTACTATTATATGTGCCTCGTCGCTAATCAATACCGGGTATTATTTAAGCGCTTTTTTGGCCCATTGCACCATAACAAAAATGTTTGGGGCCGAGGCCGGCAGCTTTTTTCATTTCTTTAATACCTCACTCCCATCCACTTTAGCCAGTATGACGCTGGCGATGAGCATCAAACTTACCAAAAACTGGATCCAGGCCGAACGGAAGCAACAGATCATGGAAAAAGAAAAGCTGGAAACCGAACTCAAATTTTTAAAATATCAGTTTAATCCGCACTTCCTGTTCAACAGTATCAATTCTATCTTTTTCCTGATCCACAAAAACCCGGATATGGCTTCCGATTCGCTGGCCAAATTTTCTGGCCTGCTGCGGTACCAATTGTATGAATGTAACGATCAGCAGATCTCGCTCGATAAGGAGATCACCTACCTGAAAAATTTTATCGAGCTGGAAAAACTTCGTCAGAATAATAATGTGGAGGTAATATTTGAAGTTGAACAACCCAACACCGAATATTTGGGTATAGCGCCGTTTATATTGATGACTTTTGTGGAGAATGCCTTTAAGCACGTATCTAAACACAGCAATGCCCCTAACTGGATCAGCATCAAACTGAGCACCAGCGAAGGGCAGTTGAATCTGCTCATTAGTAACAGTACATCGCCCGATGAAGTAACCGAGGCGGTGAGCTATGGCGGCATTGGTTTAAAAAATGTACAACGCCGGCTCGACCTGGTTTACCCCGGCCAATACCAACTTGACATACAGCATAACGACAATTGTTTTGAGATAAAACTGCGACTAAAACTAAGTGAGCTGGGATTTGAGAATAAGGAATTTTGGAGTAAGGAACAAGGACTATTGGAGCAAAGATAGGAAAAGCAAGGAATAAGGATTTTGGGAACAAAGAAGACGAAAAAAGTCCTTGTTCCTTACTCCATAAATCTTTGCTCAAAAAAACAAAGATGATCAATTGTGTAATTATAGATGATGAACCGCTGGCCCGGGAAGGCCTGGCCAACTATGTAAGGGAGGTTGATTTTTTGCAGTTGACAGGCACCTGCGAAAACCCGATCGCGCTGATGAAACTGTTGGATGAGCACCCTGTCGACCTGATATTTTTGGATATACAGATGCCTAAAATGAATGGTATCGATTTTTTAAAGATCGTGCAGAACCCGCCCATGGTTATCATTACCACCGCATACCCCAGTTACGCACTGGAAGGTTTCCAGCTTAATGTGCTTGATTATTTACTGAAACCGGTTACGTTTGATCGTTTTTTTAAATCAGCCAATAAAGCCAAGGATTATCACCGCCTGCTTACCCAATCGGCCCAAAGCGGTGTTCAAAAAGAGGAACCCGATGCCGACTACTTCTTCATCAAATGCGGTAACAAATACGAAAAGATCTATTTTGACGATATTTTGTATGTAGAGGGCATGCAAAATTACGTGAGCATTTACACGGTAAAAGGCAAATACATGACGCTGCTGAACCTCAAAAACCTGGAGCAGAACCTGGACAGCCGGGCTTTTATCCGTGTGCACAAATCATACATCGCCTCCATCAGTAAAATAGAAGGACTGGAAGGCAACGAAATCTTTATCCAAACCCATCGTATCCCCATCAGTCGCAATTACCGCGAACAGGTAATAGCCCAGGTGGTGGAGTGTAAGTTGTGGGATAAGATAAAGTTGTCTTGAGGATAGCAAAAAAGGCCCGTCACCCTGAGCTTGTCGAAGGGTCGTGCGCAGAGGCCTGCCCACTATGCTTCGACCGGCTCAGCACAGCCGTTTTACTACTATCTACCCATAAATCTCCTTACTCAAAAAATCATTCCTGAATTTTCCATGCGGATCATATTCTGCAACCAGCTTTTTAAAACCCCGCCGGTTCAAGCGTCCACGCTTGAACCATACTAAGGTAAGCGTCCACGCTTACTTTTAATAACTGCAAGCGTGGACGCTTACCTAAAACAATATCCAGGCGTGGACGCCTGGATAGGCGAGTGTTAAAAGTGGCCTGTCACCCTAAGCTTGTCGAAGGGTCGCGCGCAGAAGCCTGCCATCATGCTTCGACGGGGCAGCATGACACTCATTTTACTATTAACCTACCCATAAATCTCCTTACTCAAAAAATCATTCCTGAACTTTCCATGCGGGTCATATTCGGCAACCAGCTTTTTAAAGTCGTTCAGTTTTTCATAGCGCGAATCCAGTACTTTAGGTGCCATGGTAAATATTTTGCCCCAATGCGGCCGCGCGTTAAATGGCGAAAGTTCTTTTTCGATGAGCGGTAATAGTTTTAATACGGCTGCGGTTTCCTGTTTCCAGGTAAAGTGAATGGCAACCGAGGTTTGGTTATGACAAGGGCTCATCCATAATTTGTCGGCAGCAATGGTGCGGATCTCGGTGATAAACAAATGCGGACCTATTTGTTTACCCAATCGCGATACGGCGGTTATAGCTTCCACAGCGTGATGTATCGGCACAAAATACTCCGATTGCAGTTCTTTACCGCTGCTGGGGGTAAAACCCATTTTAAAGTGCGGCAGGCGCTCATACCAGGGTCCGGGTACACCCATTTGTTCGGTACAATTTTCGGCAGAAAGCGCGATAATGGGGTGCACATTTTTTGTAGCCGCTTTAGCGCCGTAAAACTCCGGGCCGTTATAATCTTTATCCGTACCGATGCGGCTTTTTATCCAGACCTCATTAATGCTATCCTGCTGCCAGTCGGTAAATAAACTTACACTGTAACCGGCAGATATTATTTTTTCAAAGTTTTGCTTTACCTGCGCCATGGGCATTTGGGTAAATACCCGCTGCTGCATCATAAAGGTTGGCTCTACTTGTAGGGTTACTTTGGTGATAACACCCAACGCACCAAGGCTAACTATGGCAGCGTTCAATTTTTCGGCATCCCCGGCTTTAGACAGATGAACGATGCTACCATCGGCTTTTACAATTTCCAGGGCGGTAACGGCGCTGGAAAGATTACCATTTTTTAAACCGGAACCATGCGTAGCCGTAGTGATAGATCCCGCTACAGAAATATGCGGTAAGGAAGCCAGGTTATTCAAGGCAAACCCCTCTTTATGTAGATATGGAGCCAGTTCGCCATATTTGATGCCGCCTTCAACGGTAACAGTATGGGCTTTTTTATCAAGGTTCAGTACCTTGTTCAGCTCCTTGGTAGAAAGCAGGTTGTCTTTACTATCGGCAATGGTATTAAAACAATGACGTGTGCCTAATACTTTAAGCTTTGCATGTGTTTTAACCAGCTGCTGAACTTCCTGAACAGATTTGGGATAAAATACATGATCGGTGCTGAAGGTAAGGTTACCGGCCCAGTTTTTTAAACGCGGGGTCTGAACCCATCCCTCCAATGATGACAATAGCGGTGTAGCCATTAAGGTAGTGCTTAATTGAATAAATGTTTTTCTTTTCATAATGTAATAGGTTACTACAACAGAACACTAAAAATTAAGAATCGGCAGGTAATATCGCCATTTTCCCGGATATGGTCAGCGGGATAATAAAGTTGTTTGTTTTTGCTTATAAGTTACTCATTATTAAAACATTTGATGCACATCGTACGTTCAATAATTAATCAATTAAACCAAACAATTAATACCGTTATGAAACATGCATTTATTTTTGGTACCAGCATATTTTTAAGCCGCCAAAACACACTTACTTACACAGACGGTGATAAAAACACCGAATTTTTAAAGGTACTTTCATTTTATAACCATCAACGGGGCTCGGAAGACCGCTCGCTCGTTATCGATGCCAACATCACCACCTTAACAGGCGAGGTCATCAAAATAAGGGAAAACCGGCTGGAGAGCGGCCCCTCAACTGTTCATGTGGAAACAGATGCCAATCGGGTTTGGGTGTTTCAAACCGGTCATCATGAACCTGTATTAGATGTTTACCAGTTAAATGAGCATGAGTTTCATGGATTAGGCAGTCATATTGTAAATGAAATAGGCGTACAACAACCAGACGCGGTATTAACTATTAAAGGAAATTTCAAGGTCGACGGGGCCCATTTTATGATCGAAAATGAAAAAATGTTCATCAATCACAACGGTTTTGCCAATGGTGTAGAGAACGCGCATGAAGGCATCCTGTTATCTGCCGGGGAGCCAGCTCATTAAGCTATTATCATTTCGAAAAGCCTCGCGATTGCTGATATCTAATTGCAACTAAATCCCGACTTAAGATCGATAGATCAGGTAAAGGAAGCTGTTTCCTAAATTGCGGGAACAGCTTCCTTTTTACTAAGGATAATAACTTGCTCTTGCGTTAGTTCACTATTTTATCATATTTAAAGCTAAAGTATTCAATAAACTTTTTAAACCTCTTTTCCGATCGGGTAAACTGCTCAAGCAACGCTAACTGATTTTGCGCTCTCACCAGGTTTTGTAAGGGGTAAGTAGTATGGTAATAAATATCGTCATTTAAAAAATCGGTCAGAAACCGGAGTACCTGCATATAGATCATGTATTTGCCCGAGTAAGTAAAATATTCCTTCTCCGCTGGTGTGAGAGCCGGTCCCATGGCCGAAATATAACCTTTATAAATAGCATAAAAACACTCTTCATTGATCTGGATCTTTGAAAAATCGCGTTCTTCTTCATTGGCCGGCGAAAGGTAGGTGCGCAGCATATCCCCCACATCACTTAGGAAATAACCAGGCATTACCGTATCCAGATCGATCACGCATAAGCCCTTGTTATCCTGGTCAAACAACACGTTACTGATCTTGGTATCATGATGTATAACCCGCAACGGCAGCAATTGACGATCGATCAGTTGTATATAGGTAAATAATATATTCTGGTACTTATAAATGTCATTGATGGCCGTAGCGGCTATAGCCAGCTTGTCGGCCCCTGCTATTGAACAAGCTTCCTTAAACTGATCAAACCGCAGTTTAAGATCATGAAATTGGGGCAAAGTATAATGCAGTTTTTCCAGATCAAAGTCTCGCAGTAAATAGGTGAATTGCCCAAATTGCCTGGCTGCCTCAAATGCCTCCTGTTGATTTTTTATTTCGGTAATGGTTACTGAGTTATCAATAAAAGGGAAAAGACGGTAATACTCTTTGTTATTGATTGCAGCCATACGCTCGCCTTGTAAAGTGGGTATTGGGGCCACAAAAAGGTAATCAGGGCTGGTTTGCTTAAGATAATCGGCCAGTAGGGCCATATTTTCCGCAATAGCTTCCGGCTCTTTAAAAACATAAGGATTAATACGCTGAAGAATATAATTTTCGGGGCCGCTAACCTTCCAGGTATGATTGATCAATCCTGTGCCAAAACTTTTAACGTTATAGTTAGTAGTATCAAGTCCGTATAGTTCCAGGATCTGGTCAAGCATCATTTAAGGCAAATTTTAGCCAAACGTAATTAATTACTTATGAAAAAGTAAGCGCAAACGTTTGTGTATCTTTTATTATATGCAAGCTAATCAACTTAATAAAAGACCATTACCAATAGAATAATATTTATAACGTTAATGTTTTAAATATTACTTGATCGCACATCTCACCTGATTTAATAAATCAGGATGGGTATCTCCACTTCACCAGGAGCTATGATATTGTAAAGCCGGTACAAACAATCATGATAAGGCGCGCATATTGCAAACGTTTGCGTGATATTTTGTGCGCGTATTTAGGCTGTGTTATCAATCAAAACACTAATTTCCGTTATTCTATTTAAAGTATATCATCACATGAAATACACGATCAGTCAAAATAATTGGGGCGAGTTTAACGGTCAGCAGATATTTATTTACCAGTTAACCAATAGTAACGGTGTAAAAGTATCGGTTACTAATTTTGGCGCCGCTATTCAATCTTTATCCGTACCAGATCATGCGGGTAACATGGTCGATGTTGTACTTGGATATGATGATTTACAGGGCTATATTGATGATCAGTTTTATATTGGCACCGTAGTTGGCCGCTTTGCCAACCGTATAGCCGGCGGCAAGGTGCTCATTAACGGTACAACACATCAACTTACGGTTAAGGATGGCGGTTTTCATCACCACGGAGGCAAGGTTGGCTTTAATAAAAAGGTATGGAAACCACAGTCGTTTACCAATGAAGATGGTGTGGGTGTTATACTGGAGTACATGAGTGAAGATGGCGAGGAAGGCTTCCCCGGTAACCTGACTACTACAGTTACTTATACTCTTAATAACCAGAACCAGTTAATAGTTGATTTTGATGCAGTAACTGATCAGTCAACGCTTATCAATTTAACACAGCATGCTTATTTTAACCTGGCCGGACATAACGCGGGATCGATATTAGATCACCAACTTCAATTACCCTTAACAAATTACCTACCAGTAAATGCCATGCAGGTACCCGAAGGTACCCTTACACCGGTAAGCGGCACCCCATTTGATTTTATAGAACCTACTGCCATTGGTGAACGCATTAATGAGGATAATGCCCAGTTGATACTGAGCCGCGGATACGATCATTCCTGGGTGGTAAAAAAACAGGATTCGGATGAGTTAAAACTGGCGGCGACTGTTTTTGAACCTATCAGCAAAAGAACATTAAACGTTTTTACTACCGAACCTGGCATACATATTTATACGGGCAATTTTTTAGACGAAACCATTACCGGTAAACAAAAAAGCAGTTACCCGTTCAGGAGCGGATTATGCCTGGAAACCCAGCATTATCCGGATGCGCCAAATAAGCCCCATTTCCCAAGTACGCTGTTAAATCCGGGCGAACGGTTTAAGAGCCGTACCGTATTTGAATTTGGGGTGAATGACTAACCGTATCAAACGTTTGCGGTGTATTAGAGGTGGTAAGATGTGCCGATTTCATAAATATGATCATTAACTTCAATCCCGATACAGGATTATAAACCAAATCATCCGTTCAAACAAATAAATCATTATCAAACAATAACATAAATGGACAGAAGAACATTTGTAAAAAGCAGCGCGATAGCTGCAGCAGGGTTTACCATATTGCCGACAGGCAGTTTATTTGCCAAAGATACCGGTAAAGTACGGCTTGGCTATATTGGGGTTGGAGCCCGCGGCATGAGTCATATCTCTGAAGGTGCCCTGCGCGACGATGTAGAGATTGTTGCTATATGCGATACACAGGAACACTCCCTGAACATCTGCCGGGAATTTTTAGCCAAAAAAGGCCGGCCGGCAGCCAAAGAGTACACTGGTGGTATTGATGCTTACAAAAAACTGCTCGAAAGAAATGATATTGATGCGGTAATTATAGCTACACCATGGCAGTTTCACTATCAGCAATCCATTGATGCCATGAAAGCTGGTAAATATGTAGGCTGCGAAGTAATTGCAGGCTTAACCGTTGATGAGCATTGGGACATTGTTAAAACATCCGAAAAAACAGGCATTCCCTATATGACCCTTGAAAACGTATGCTACCGCCGGGATGTAATGGCTGCGCTAAACATGGTTAGGCAGGGTTTATTTGGCGAATTAATACATTTGGAAGGCGGCTATCAGCATAACCTTCGGGATGTTTTATTTAATGATGGCAAAGGCCGCTACGGGGGCAAGGGCGTTGAATACGGCGCAAAAGCGCTAAGCGAAGCCCAATGGCGCACCCAGTTTAACATTGACCGTGACGGCGACCTGTATCCTACCCACGGCGCCGGACCGGTGATGCATTATATTGATATTAACAGCGGTAACCGGTTTACCAGCCTGGTTTCATTCAGTTCAAAAGCGCGTGGTTTGGCTGCTTATATAGAGGAACTTTCTCCTGGCCACCCGAATGCTAAGATCAACTATAAAAATGGAGATGTAACCACCACCATGATCAACTGCGCCAATGGCGAAACCGTTCTGTTATCGCATGATACACATTTGCCTCGTCCGTATTCATTAGGTTTCCGGGTTCAGGGCACCAAAGGCATTTGGATGGATGTAAACAAATCCATTTATATCGACCACAAATCAAAAGAGGATGATAGCTGGGATCCGGCAAAAGAATGGTTTGAAAAATATGATCATCCGCTTTGGAAAAAACACGATGCCGAAGCTGCTGGTGCCGGGCATGGCGGTATGGACTGGTTTGTGTTTAACGCCTTTATCGAATCGGTAAAACACAAGCGCCAAACCCCTATTGATGTGTATGATTCGGTTACCATGAGCGTGATAGCGCCACTGTCCACCCAATCTGTAAAAGAAGGCAAAACCCTGGAATTTCCCGATTTTACCAAAGGTAAATGGAAAGACCGCAAAAATACTTTCGCGTTAGACGATAGCGGCTTTTAAGCTACTCATGACGTGTTAAATCTCAACGTATAAAACTTATGGAATTTTTAAAATTTCGTAAGTTTTATATCTCTTGCCAACGTCGTCTCGCCTTCATAGTCCAATGTCACTAAGTTAAGGAACTCCGTAGGAGTAAAAGCTTTGTAGAAAGCAAAAATAAGTATTCAGCATGCCGTAGGTATGCAACCTGAGTGCAGTACCTACGGCACTGAATTGGAAATTGCCTTTTTTCTACAAAGCTTTAACCCAAATGGGGGTTGCAAAATTCCTTAACTTAATGACCTTGCTTCATAGTCCCTTTCGGGTTCTATAATTCAGGATGACAAATTTTATATTTTCAGGCTTAATTAACCGGCAACCCCTCCTCAAAACCGGCCTGCTCATCACCCTTGCTTTTAGCCGTATCTATATTCCAGGCCGATGTCAGGAAATAGGGCATTGTACCCGCTGCGTCTTTATTACTATAAGTACATTTGATCACCCTTGTTTCACCTGGTGCCAGAGAAATATAATTATCGCTGAATATGACCGGCAATATATCATCACCATCCTTACCTTTCAATGCCCGCAGATGTACAAAAAAGGCAACTGATTTCCCTGTGTTGGTAATGGTTACCGCATGTGTGGTGCTATCGCCCTTGCTGTCTTCCTGAACGTGGCTCAGTTTAAGCGCTGTTTTGGGGATCTGCTGCAAAGCCGTATAATCTGCATAAGCAGATTCTGGTGTGGTGAACCATGTTGATTTTTTCCAGTTCAGCACTTCTGCCTTTTGCGACAGCCAGTACCAATTGATGCTCTCTACCCTACCCCTGTTATCGCTAAGCTCCAGACGCACAAAATAAGCCGGCGACAACCCTGTAATAGCAGGTAATGCGAATATCGCTTTCGAGGCATCCGCTTCTATACTTACCGGAGCGGTTTTGGTAAATTTCAAAGTACCGTCAATATTATAAACAGTAGCCTTTACCTGCAAACCACTGAACTTTTTAAGATAAGAGTTGATAACACCCACCTCGTTTGATTTGTAGGAATACATGACATGCAAGGGCTCCATAGATTTTTTCATACCAAAGTAAGTACCCGCCGGATACAGGTAATAATCGTAAGTATGCCAAATCAATCCCGGCCATGGGTTAGCCAGCATCCATTGTACAACACCTGTGGCCGTATTGTATTTTTTAAAGCCGTAAGCTTCCATCATGGCGCGGTGTGCTTCATAGTTTTGAGCCTGTGCTTTGGCTATATAGTTTTTGATAGCGGTTGACTCGCCATAACGGGCAGCCAGGGCTTTATCAAATACTTTGGTAGTCCCGAATGATCCGGTACCGCAATGGTATAGCCATGCCGGTGAACTGGTTGATAAAGAATCTTTAGGTATAAATTTGATCAGACTCTCGTATGGAGGTATAGACGGACCAGGCGATATTTCTGTAGCGAAACTCCAGGTACCGCCAAATTTGTGTGTGGCGTCTGTCTCCCAATATATAGGCGGTACCCATTCATAAGGGCCGGCCATTTTTACCCCGCTAAAGCCTGATACTTTTGATTTGGTTTCATTTGCCGTTGAAAGTATAGGATTTGGCCATTTCAGCGTTTTCTCGATCTTCAGATAATCACGCTCAACCGAAGTATCTGTTGGGGGCATATCGCTGCCATTGAGCCACACCATCAGGCTGGCTTTGTTGCGCAGCCAAAACATTACACTACTATCAGATGCCATAGCTACCTTGCGTTCGGCCGCGTCCCAGTGTTCGGGATGTTGCCATACCCCACAGCACATCCAGCCGGTCATTACCAGCATCCCGTACTGATCACACAGATCATAAAAATTATCATCTTCCATTTTACCTTCGGAGCGAATGATATTCATGTTCATATCGCGTACCAGCTTCACTTCCTGCTCCTGACGTTCGGGCGACCGACGCTGGAAAATATCCGGCGACCATGCCGCACCGCGGATCAGGATAGGTTTACCGTTAACAATAAACTCGCGCGATTCATTGTCGATCAGCTTGGAATCCATCTGGCGGATACCAAATTTTTCCCAAAGCGCATTACTTACTTTGCCTCCTACCACTGCCGATAGTTCAACCCGGTTCAGCTCGGCTTTGCCATATTGCCATGGCCACCAGATCCGTGGATTTTTAATATTGAGTTGTTTATAAATCTCCGGACTAAAATCTACGTTTTTAGATTCATGGGGCAGTAAATGCACCTTTTTTTCAAAGCTTACATCACTATTGATCTGCCCTTTAATCACCGCATCCTGCGCGGTATTGGTGTAATTGGTTACCTGCGCATCAACATATAAATGCGCTACGGCCAGTGATGGCAGATCAAAACGGGTAGTTACCAGCGGATACTGCACCCCTACTTTATCATAAGTTTTGATCTCCACATTGTTTACGATACCGCCATTGTAATCAGGCGGATATGGGATCCAGTCGGCATAATCAATAGCCAGATCCCCTTTGGCTTTGTTGGGCGTAAAAGGTCGTGTTATTTGAAGAGCCAACACATTGTTACCGGTATAATTGATGTGTTTGGTTACATCCAGCTGAATGATGCGGAAAGGCCCTTTGGTTTGGGTCGAATCGGCAATTTTTACCCCGTTAAGCCATACGTTTGCCTTATAGTTGATGCCGTGTAAACGCAGGATCACATTTTTACCATTCTCGGCCGCAGGCAAGGTAAACTCCCGCCTGAACCACCAGGGTTTATCCAGCTTAGGATCGTTGAGCTTTTTTAAGTTGCGCCCCATGAAAGGGTCAAAATCATAAACTTTATTTGCCAGCAACCCGGCAATTATCGTAGTAGGCACGCTTACTTTGTACCAGCTTTGGGTATCATAATTTTCTTTTGAAATTTTATCGGCGGGTGCAGCATCGGTTACTGCCGATTGCATTTTCCAATCGTCTTTTAGAATGAGCTGAAAATTTTCCTGCCGGGCCTGGCTAAATGCCTGCTGAAAGCACAAAGGCACGATTAGCGTGAGTATAAATTTTTTCATGGTAAAGAACTATATTTTATTGTTGATGATCATAATACAAAGCAGCGGCGCCTATAATTCCGCTATTTTCCAATTCTGATACCTCCACCCTGATCCGCTCGGCGGTTTTAGTATAGGCAAACGTTTTGATCTCCTGCCACATGGTCTGTTGGAAAAACGCATAGGCATGCCGTACTGAACCACCCAGTACAATCAGTTGCGGGTCATAAGCATACATCACCTGTTTTATAGCATGACCAATATGCGTACCCAACTCGCCATATAATTTTAATGCCCGACCATTACCTTTTTTAGCATCTTCAAACACCTGTACTCCATCTAAACCATACACATTGCTGAAGAAAGACCCGCTGCTGTAAAACTCCAATATGTTATCCAGGTACGGAAATAAACCAAATTCGCCCGCTCCGCAGTTAAAACCAGGATACAATCGTCTGTTGATCATGATACCGGCTCCTAAACCTGTACCCAGCGTTAAGCCGACCATCGAATCTACATTGTTGCCTTTACCGAAGTAATATTCGCCTACAGCAAAGCAATTGGCATCGTTATTTACATAAACAGGTATGTCATAACGCTTTTCCATTAGTTTCTTTAAATGCACCTCTTTCCACGATGGAATGTATTGCACATCATATACAATCCCTTCGGCAACATCAACAACGCTGGGTACGCCGATGCCAATGGCTGCTACCTGGTCGTTTTTTAACAGCGTGTCAACAACCTGATATATATCATTCATTACATCCTCAACAGATCCATCGCTTTTTATTTTTTGCGATACAATAGCCGACAAGGAGTTATTATTTACCACAGCGCCACGGATATTGGTAGCCCCCAGATCTATTCCTATAACTTTAATATTATTCATGAGTAGCTTTCTTTTTAATGTCGATGGTTTTATTGGTGATGAGTGGTTTTGCCCAAAAGCCTACGCTTAATATATAACCCAGGGTGATATACAAAAAGAACATCCCAGCCCGCAAACCGAACGCGTCGCCCAGTAAACCGATAACCGGTGGTATGATGGCACCACCAATAATGGCCGTAACCAACAACCCTGCAAATGAGCCATGATCTTTATTGATAGAATTAAGCGCCAGTGAAAATATAATAGGATACATCACCGAAGCGAAGAAACCTACCAGCGGAAACGCGATTAAAGCCACACTGGTTGGCCCGAATAAGGCCGCTGTTAAGCAAACCAAAGCCAGTATGGTAAAACTGATCAGTACTTTACGGCTGTACATAATTTTCAATAAAAACAGGCCTAGGATCCCGCCTGCCGTCATCAATCCCCAGAAATAGGCTACGGTATCTGCGCCTTTTGTTTGAGGGTCGAGATCATGATAAGTTTTCAAGAATTGGGAGATCCAATTGGCGATGCCCTGCTCTGTGCCCACATAACAAAACATGGCTATTAAAAACAGGATAACTATAGGCTGTTTAAACAGAGCGAAATGGGTTTGTAAAGATCCCACCTGCTCGTCTTCTTTTAAATCCACCTTGGGGAATTTCGTAAATACCAGTAACAGAACCATAGCCAGACATATCACCGCGAAAAGCCAATACAATGATATCCAGGGTAAATTGGCTGGCACCAATGAATGCAGTAAACCCATAATACCACCGCTGTTATTCTCTTTCAATGCTTTAACCATATAAGAGTATACCAGCGGGCTCAGGAAAGATGCCAGTCCGAATATCAATTGCGCGAATACCGAGGTAAAAGCATAATTCTCTTCGCCACCTGATGTGCGTAACAGCGGATTGATGACTACCTGCAGCATAGCCATACCGCAACCTATCAGGAATAAGGAAATGATAGCGCTCAGATAATTGGGCTCCATAGCCAGCAGTAACGAGCCTAAAAAAGCGACGATAAATGCCGCCACCATGATCTTTTTCTCTTTAAATGTTTCCAGCATAATAGCCGATGGTACCGACATAACACCATAAGCTATAAAGAATGCCAGTGGAAGCACACCAGCCAATGTGTAACTTAAATTGAATACTTTTATGATATCCGGTATCAGCGGACCGATCACATTGGTCAAAAAGGAGATCACGAAGAAGATCAGCATGATCAGGGCTACAATGTAGTAGTTACGTTTCATTGGCTATGGTTAAAGGTTTATAAGATTGAATACCGCAAACAATGTTATTGATATTCTTTTATAATAAAAGTTCAATTTTGTTCTTAACGGCATAAGAAGGACAATTGTAGAGGCAAATACCCTCAAAGGCCAGATAAATATTTAATTAATAATCGTTAAAGGTGAGCATCGAACAAATTATCAATCAAATTTATACGGTACCCGAAGCCTCCGGACAGAAATTGCGGCAGGTAATTGAGGAGGTCACTTTACCTAAGGGGCATATTTTGTTTGAGGTGGGTAAAATAAGCAGGAACGTTTATTTTATAAAAAAGGGCATAGTACGGGCTTATTTATATCAGCATGATACCGAGGTTACCTTTTGGTTTGGCCGGGAAGGTGACACCGTTATCTCGATGAAAAACTATGTAGAAAACAAGCCCGGATATGAAAACATTGAGCTTTTGGAAGAATGTGTACTATACCGCATCAAAACCAGCGATCTGCAAAAGTTGTTCAAAGAAGATATACATATTGCCAACTGGGGTCGCCGCTTTGGGGAAACCGAACTGATTAAGGTGGAAGAAAGATTGATCTCCCGGCAATTCAGCATGGCTGCAGACAGATATCAGGAAATTTTAACCAATAGTCCAGACCTTATCCAAAGGGTGCAGTTATGTCATATAGCCTCTTATCTGGGCATTACGCAGGTAAGTTTAAGCCGCATAAGATCAAAAATAAGATAGCTGCATTATTTATCCTATGTTAATTTTTTGGCTGTTTATACTCCGGAACTTTACAGTCGAAATAAATATAACATAAAATGAATTGGATAATATTAATCATCGCAGGGCTTTGCGAGGTGGGTTTTGCCTCATGTTTGAGCAAGGCCAAAGTAACAACAGGCACCGAAATGTACCTTTGGTATACCGGATTTTTCATCACCATGACACTGAGCATGGTACTGCTGATAAAAGCCATCCAAACCTTACCTATAGGAACAGCCTACGCCGTTTGGACAGGTATTGGCGCCGTAGGTACCGTGCTGGTAGGTATTTTAGTATTTAAAGACCCGACCAATTTTTGGCGCTTGTTTTTTATGAGTACCCTCATCATTTCAGTGATCGGACTTAAATTTGTTGCCGAATAAGCATCAAACAAAACTTTGGCCAGGAATTGCATGTAATATAGTCGACTCACCCCGCATGCTTCGCGGGCGACCCTCTCTTCGGCTTCGTCGCAAAGAGGGTTAAAAAAATAAGAAAGAAAAACCCCTCTTTCCACCGCAGGCGAAGAGAGGGGTGACGAGCGCAGCGATGTGGGTGAGTCGATGCCACCATGCTTACAGCTTGCCTTTTCAAGGGCTATTACTATCCGGGGAGGGTTTGAGTGGGGTTTATTGGTTTATCCGGAACTGCTCTGTTGCGGTTATAGTTGTTCGGGTGCAAGTCATGGCCACAGTACCTCCTTCGCTTGAAATATAAGCGCCATTATTGCCTCTTAAAGAGATGGTTCCGTTTGAATTGAAAACCCAATCGAACTGCTCCCAGGGGCCAATAGCGATCCGGTTGCAATTAATAGCTTGTGTACCGTTTTCGGATGATACATATTTGCTGGAATTTGACAGGGCAACCTTTCCATTACCCGCGTTAACAACGGTAAACTGCTCCCAGCCTTGCGCTGTTGCACGGTTGCAATTCATGGCCTGTGTGCCGTTCTCAGAACTCACATATAGGTTATTGGAACCTTTTATGGTTACTACCTGCCCAAAGGGGACTGTGCCAGTACTGCCTCCTACTACTGGCTGAGTTGGTCTTGTAGCTGTTAATGCAATTTGCCCTTTCAACATCCTGCCGCCGTCGCCGGTTAAGCGCAGGTAATAATCGGCAGAGCATACGGTACCATCTTCATCCAATGATAAAAAATTGGAGCCAGCCGGAACAAATGATGAATTCTCGGTCGTTTTAGCGATCTGGTTACCTTCATTATACTCATCAAACATAGATATATATATGCCCTGCGCACCACCACGGATCAGGTTATAGAATTGCGTCCACATCAGGTCGCCATGCGCCCGTTGATGCAATTGCAGGTCGCCTGGCAAAACGCAAGGCTGGTAATCGATACCGTTGGCATTACAATAGGTCTGATCACCTGCCTGATGATCGTTATAGAAGTTATTGGCTTCAGTTACGTTACTTATTTTACCGATCATCCATGGCGATATCATGTTCAGTGCGGTAGCGGTTGGCAGGAAATTGGGTTGAATATCGGTTGCATTAGTATCGCGCCATGAGGCAGGTACCCCGCCTATCACATAACAACCCTGACTTTTAAACCAATTGATCACATCCAAACAAACAGCCGAAGAAAATGGGTGATTGGCATCATTAAAACCCAATCCCCAGATACATACTACCGGTTTACCATTTTGTTTGGCATAGGCCGATGATGAAGTATATGCCGACATTTTGTTCGTCCAGTCGGTTTTAATCTCCGATTGCATATTTGTCCAGCCGGTTATATCATACATAATATAAAATTTGCGACCTGTAGCCTCTGCCGCGGTTTTTACCTTGGCAGTTATCGCATCACGTACCGGGCCTTCGCCACCTGTAGGGTTAAAACGTTGCAGGGCGGCGCAATCAATATTATTCTGCTGCATCCATTGGAACTGCACATTTACAGTTTGGTCATTAAAAGATGAGAATAATTTTGCCGGGCTACCATTGTTCAAATTGGCAAAGCCGGTTTGATATGAACTGGTATACTCGCGCATATCCGGCCATGATTTGATGCCGATATTATTTGTTGATGGCGCCTGGCTCGCATTCGGCGCCCAATGCCACCAGATATTAATGGGCGAACCGTCACCAATGGCGGCAAACCAGCCCTGGTAGCCTACGGTGATCTTACCAACCACATCACCAACGGGCGATGCAGCTGTTTTTTTACTTTTTCCGGCCAAAGCACCGGCGGTGTTATTGTCTAACCCTTTTTTACAGCTGCTTATGCTTATTATGCCAAACAGGGCTAATAAAAATATTGCCTTAATAGTTTTCAATTTCATAATTTAAGTGTTTAATAATTGGTTTGATATTAGTTAATAGTTGTGATTGGGCATAGTAATGCCTAAGGGGGCATAGAAACATGTTTTTTCATAGATATTAAGGTTTTACAAACCGAAAACTTTAAGAAAAAGCTTACCGGCATAAATTGGTTATCGACATAAAATAAGCGGTTGGACATTAAAAAAAGCTTAATAAATACTTAATTTTTAAACTATTATGAGATTATTAATTAAGCAAAACGAGCGTTATATAGCTTATCAAGAAGTTAACAAACTATATATGATCAATAAAACTAATAAGGTATCTGATAATTATCCATAAAAAAAGCCCGAATGCATCCATTCAGGCTTTTTATTTTTTATAAAAAGACACATGTGATGTGTCTCTACTGTAGAGACGCATTACATGCGTCTCCGACTTACATCTACCGCCATCCGCCGCCCAGCGCACGGTATAAATTCACAATAGCTTGTAATTCCTGTAGTTTATCGCTCACGCCGCTTAATTGCGCGGCTAATAAATTTTGTTCTGAAGTTAGCACATCAGTATAATTAGTTGCCGAACTGTAGCGTAACAGTTCTTGTGTATAATCAACCGATTTTTGCAGCGCGATGATCTGTTTGCTGCGTGAGTCTTGTTTTTCGACCGCGGTTTCATGTGCATATAAGGCGTTGGAAACTTCCTGTCCGGCTACTAATAAAGTTTTCTGAAAACTGTTCAGGGCTTCCTGTTGCTGTGCCTGTGCGGTGCGTAATCTGGCTTTGTTGATCCCTTGGTTAAAAATAGGCTGGGTTAAACCGGCGGCTGCGTTATAAAATATCGATTTGGTAAAGAAATCTTTCAGTGTTAAGCTCGATAAACCTCCGGAAGCGGTTATGGTAAATGATGGATAAAAGTAAGTCCGTGCCAGGTTGGTATTCTCAAACGCCGCTCTAAACGCGTATTCGCTTTGTTGTACATCCGGACGATTGGTCAACAGCTGAGTTGGAACACCTGTCTGCAGTTCGGTGGTCACTTTTTGATCGGCCAGTGTGCTACGGGTTATTGGCCCTGGCGGTCGCGAAAGCAGAATATCCAAAGCATTCTCCGTTTCACGGATGCTGCGTTTAATGTCGGGAATAGATACTTCTGCAGCGTAGCGATTGGCTTCGCTTTGCACAACCGCGGCGCCGTTAACCACCGCTCCTTTTTTGAGCTCCTTCATGGTCTCTACATCCTTTATCCGGTTTTTGAGCGTTTGCTGAGTAATTTCCAACTGCTTATCCAAAGCCAGCAGACTGAAATAGTTATTGGCAATATCAGCTATCAGTTGGGTTTGCACTGCTCTTTTTGCAGCATCGCTTTGTAAAAAGCTGGCCAGGGCGGCCCTTTTGGTACTGCTAAGCTTACCCCAAACATCGGCTTCCCATGAGGTACTTAAACCCGCCTGGTAAGTAGTGGTAAGCGTATTGATATCAATACCTTCCGGAAAATTCAAACCAGCCTGTGATTGTTTTGATCGTGTAAGGCTGGCATTACCACTTAAACTGGGTAAATAAGCCGCTTTACTTTGTCTTAGCGTTGCCTGTGCTTCTAGGATCTTTTGTACAGCGGTTTTCAGATCAAGGTTATTGTTTAGTCCTTCCTGTATCAATGACCGCAATACGGTATCGGCAAACAGGCTTTGCCAGGGCGTAGAAGCGATTGTAGTAGTGTCAGTCGACTGGCTACCGCGATAAAGGCCCTGCGTATTTACATCGGGGCGTTTATAGCTCTTAGTTATCCGGCAGGATAACAGGGCACCTGAAAGCGAGACAAATAGTAATATATATTTTAAACAATTTCTGTTCATGGCGATGTTTTTAATTGATTAGATCAATGAGCGGGTTTTATTTCGACCGCGTCATCTTCATCGTCGTCATTATCTTGTTTCGGCGGGCCGCTTACCCTTTCCTGCAAATGTTGGAAAATGATAAACAATACCGGGATCACGAATACTCCAAATATGGTACCCACAAACATACCACCCACCGCACCGGTACCGATAGATCTGTTACCGTTGGCACCCGCACCTGTCGAGAACATCAATGGCATAATACCAAATATAAACGCGAAGGAGGTCATGAGGATTGGGCGTAAACGAGCTTCAGCGCCGGCTATGGCGGCAGGTATCAGCTCCATTCCCGCGCGCCGCCTTTCCAGGGCAAACTCCACGATCAGGATAGCGTTTTTGGCCAGCAAACCGATGAGCATAATGAGTGAGATTTGCAGATAAATATTACTTTCGATACCGAAGATCTTGGCAAACAGGTAAGTTCCGCACAGGCCTACCGGCAACGAGAGCAATACCGCGAAAGGCAAAATATAACTTTCGTACTGGGCACTTAATAAAAAGTAAACAAACACCAGGCAAAGCATAAATATATAAGCCGACTGTGTTCCGGCGGTTAATTCTTCACGTGTTAAACCCGAAAACTCATAGCCGTAACCGGCCGGCAAGCTCTCCAAAGCAACTTCTTTAATGGCTTTAATGGCATCACCTGTACTAAAACCAGGTTTTGGTTGTCCCGAAACTGATATGGCCGTAAATAGATTGAACCTGGAAATAGACTCTGGCCCAAACACCCTTTTCAGCGAAATAAAGGAGGTTATAGGTGCCATAGTGCCCGCGCTGTTACGTACAAATATCTTGCTTAAGCCTGTTTCTGTGGCCCGGTAATCATAATCAGCCTGAACCATTACACGGTATTGTTTACCAAATTGGTTAAAGTTGGAGGCATATACACCACCATAGTAACCCTGCAAGGTATTTAATACAGAATTTACGGTTACACCAGCCTCTTTACATTTGGCTACATTAACATCAACCTGATACTGCGGAAAATTGGGATTGAACGAGGAGTTAAGGCTCTGAATTTCGGGGCGTTTGCCGAGAGCGGCAATAAAGTCGTTACTTACTTTAAAAAGTTCGTTCACCGTATGACCGCCTTTGTCCTGTAGCTGGAATTCAAAACCATCACTGTTACCGAAACCATTTAAGGTAGGCGGCGAAAAATAAAACACATTGGCCTCCCGCATCCCACTGGTTTTGCCATAAAGCTGGCCTATAATGCCCTCCTGGCTATCGCTTTTTGATTTACGCTGATCCCAGGTTTTTAGTTTCAGGATCACCATGGCATAAGCGCTGCCATTACCAGCTATAAAGTTAAATCCAACCAACTTCAAAGAACTCACTACAGCCGGAAAGGTATGCCCGATACTATCGATCTTACTGGCAACCGCATCCGTGCGCTCCATTGACGAGGCCGGCGGCAGACTAATGGCAGCAAATACCACACCCTGATCTTCATTGGGTACAAAACTGGACGGCGTAGTTTTGATCAGATAAATAAGGACACTGGCAAATACGGCAATAGCAGCAATTGCTATCCACTTTTTATGCGCCAGGAAACCCACCGATTTTTTATACTTCCCGCTTACCGCATCAAAAGCGGTATTGAATATCACGTAGAAATGATTGATAAAGCCATGCTTTTTAGTGCCTTTTTCATGTGGTTTTAGGAACAAGGCGCACAAGGCCGGACTAAGCGTTAACGCGTTGATGGCCGAAAGCATAATAGCCACAGCCAGCGTAATACCAAATTGCTTATAAAACACACCGGTTGAGCCTGATATGAAAGTTACCGGCAAAAACACTGCCGACATGACCAGCGTAATGGAAACTATAGCGCCTGATATTTCGCTCATAGCATCAATAGATGCCTTACGGGCCGATTTATAGCCGATATCCAGCTTGGCATGCACAGCCTCCACCACCACAATAGCGTCATCCACCACAATACCAATGGCCAATACTAATGCAAATAGCGTAAGCAGGTTAATGGTAAAACCAAACAGGTTAAGGAAAAAGAAAGTACCTACAATAGCTACAGGAACCGCGATGGCCGGGATAAGGGTTGAGCGGAAATCCTGCAGGAAGACAAACACTACGATAAACACCAGTATAAAGGCTTCTATGAGCGTACTGATCACCTTTTCTATCGAGGCATCCAAAACCTCATTGGCATCAACCAGGTAGGCTATCTTCATCCCCTTAGGAAAAGTTTCTGCAGCGGCGTCCAGGATCTTTTTTGATTCATTGATCACATCACGTGCATTTGATCCCGCCGTTTGACTAATGGCCACACCTACAGATGGTTTACCGTCGGTAATGATATGAAACGAATAATCCAGCGAACCCAGCTCAACACGGGCTACATCATTTAAGCGCAGTAATTGCCCGTTGCCAACAGATTTGATGATCATGTTGCCAAACTCAGCGGCAGATTGCAAACGCCCTTTATACCTGATCACATATTGAAATGATTGATTGCTGTTTTCGCCAAATTTACCCGGTGCAGCTTCAATATTTTGTTCGTTAAGCACCTCGGTAATATCATCAGGAACCAGGCCATAACGCGACATGACATCGGGTTTAAGCCAAATTCGCATGGAGTAATCCCGTGACCCAAAAACCTCGGCCGTACCAACACCGGTAACACGCTGTATCTGCGGCACCAGGTTTATCTTGGCATAGTTCTGTAAAAAGGTTTCGTCGTAGGTTTTATTGTCGCTGTATAGGGAGAAGATAACCAGGTTGCTGCTCTGGCTTTTAGCCACCGTAACACCAGATTGTGTAACCACCAGGGGCAATAAACTGGTTGCTCTTGATACCCTGTTCTGCACGTTCACCGCAGCCAGATCGGGATTAGTACCTACTTTAAAATATACCGTGATCGATGCAGAACCGTCATTACTGGCGCTGGAGGTCATGTAGGTCATGTTCTCCACCCCGTTGATCTGCTCTTCCATCGGGATAATCACACTTTTAAGTACCACATCGGCATTGGCGCCATTGTAAAAGGCAGATACGTTTACCGTTGGGGGCGCTATATCCGGGTATTGGGATATGGGTAAATTAAGGAGTCCCAGTATACCCAGTATCAGCAGTAAAACGGATATAACGGTTGATAATACCGGACGTTCTATAAATTTTTTAAGCATACTATTGCTTTAACAGGATTGATAAATTAAACTCCACTATTTAAGGTTGCCATAAACAGATGCCTCGTTAACCGGGTTGGGCTTTATGGTAGTACCATCAGGTAAATTATTGGCGCTTTGCAGTACTATTTTATCGCCTGCATGCAAACCGTCGGTAACCACATAAAATTGGCCGGCGGTATTATCCATCACCTGTATGGCTACATTTTTGATCTTGTTCTGTTTGTCAACCAGGTAAACAAAGCGTTTGTCCTGTAATTCATAAGTAGCGCTTTGCGGTACCAACAAGCCCGATTTAATGGTGTTTGGTATCCTTATCGTTGCGCTGCTGCCGCTACGGATAATGCCGCGCGGATTTACAAAGTCGGCCCGGACATTGGCAGCGCCGGTAGCCGTATTAATTAATCCGTTAACGGTTTCCACCCGACCGGTATGTTCATAAGTAGAACCATCAGGCAGTATCAACAACACATTAGGCAGTTTGCTCAGCTTTGATTTGAAAGAGGTTGTACCTGCACTATCCTTGCTAAAATCAAGCAGCTGTTTTTCGTTCAGTGCAAAGTAGGCGTAAATATTAGATGTATTATAAACCGTTGTTAAAGGATCGGTTGTGGCACTGGTTACCAGGCTGCCCAATTTGTAGGGCAATGAACCAATAACGCCATTTACCGGACTGGTGATGGTTGTATATCCCAAATTAACCTGCGCATTTACCAATGCTGCTTTTGCCTGAGCTAAAGCAGCCGCTTTTGACTGTTGCGTATATTCTGCAGATTCCAGTTCGTAATGACTGATGATATCTTTATCAACCAGGGGTTTTACTTTGTTCACCTGCATTTTGGCCAGGCTCAGGTCGGCCTCCGCGGTTTTGATACCCGCCTGGGCGGTACGTACATCCTGCTCATATTGCGGTGCATTGATCTTAAAAAGCAGCTGGCCTTTTTTTACGATTGCCCCTTCGTCTACATATATTTTCTCTACGTAACCATCAACTTTGGGCCGTATCTCGATATTTTGCTGACCCTGTATACTTGCCGGATAATCCACATTTAAAGTAGCCGCACGGGGTTGCAAAGTGAGCACCTTATAATCCAACACCTGCTCTCCTCCCTGGCCTCCGGCTGCCTGCTTATTTTTACTGCCACAGGAACTCAATATAGCCGTTGATAAAACGATTGTAAAAAATGCAGCCCAATTTTGAGGCGAAAGTACATAGTAAGTTTTGCAGGACGATTTTAAAAGTATCATAAGGTAAAATAATCGTGAAAATATAGGGCGCAGGGGTTTACGCCGCTAAATACGGCATTAATTAGATATTTTGACTGTTAAATATAGTTAATGTTACAGCTTAATTTAAAATCGGAAGCGCTGTTGGTTAAACATCAATTAAAATAGCTTTTATTTTTTAATTAACAAGATACGCTGCGCTAATCTCGTGGAAGCGAGAAGCAGGTATTTATATTGCTACACATCCGCCGTAACCGCTTTCATTTTGCGCAGGGCCGTTTGGGCTACCCGTAAGGCATCCTGAGCATAATAGCTTTTATTAAAGACTTCGCAGGATATGATGAGCGGCTTTTCCGGATGTTTTACAAGTTGCAGAATCCGCTTTAATGGCGCAACACCATCGCCGGGATATACGCGGTCGGGCTCGGATATAACATCCGGTTTGATACCTGACGGATAATCATTTACATGAAATATCTCCAGCGCGGGTTTACCAATCAATTGCAGGCTCTCCACTGCCGATTGCCCTTTGTATATATGAAACACATCCAGCAACACCCGGGCATCGGGAAGCCCGCTTTGCAGGGCCACATACAGCACCTGGCTGATGTGTTTTAGATTGACCGATCCACCCCACATTTCCAGTTGCGGCATAACGCCGGTATCCCTGCCCATAGTCAGGATGATGTTATAGCGTTCAGTTACGGTATCCAGGTTGATCACATCGCCTTTGGTAGCACCAGCCGGCGGTGCGGCAATACGCTTACAGCCCAATTTGGCCAGTAGTTCCATTTCACTCTGTAGCTGGATCAAGGCCTGTTTACGGATAGCCTCGTCATCCACTATCCATTGGGCAAAGCCTATGGCATTTTGAATGGTGATACCCAAACCATCAGCAATCTTTTTAGCCTCCGTTACCGAGCCGCCATTTTTCAAATAGGTTTGCAAAGTATCCAGCCAGATCTCCACGGAAGTAAAGCCGGCTTTGGCAGCTGTTTCCAGCTCTTTTATAAAACCCAGGTTTTGCCCGCGGATGGTACTCATGTTTAAGGAGTACTCAAAACCGCGTCCGTTTTTATCAACTTTAATGGCGGCTTCGGAACGGTTGCCAACAACCGCCGCCCCTGCCGCCATACCTAAAGTTTTCAATGCGATTCTCCTGGTTACAGATTTGAAATTCATTGGCTTATATTAATTTTTTAAACTTTTGATATAAGCTATAGTCACCGGCAATTGCTTACTGTACGACGGACTTTCATCTTCAATAAAGTAATGTTTGATGCCCGCCTTTTTAGCCGCCTTCAGCACCTCTGGGATATTGATCTGTCCGGTTCCCAGGGCCACATCGTTGCGGGTATCGGTACCGCCGGTCAGGTCGTTAGCTACACCTTTGCGGATATCTTTCAGGTGCATCAGCTTCATGCGTGAAGGGTATTTATTGATAAGTTGCGCCGGATCCTGCCCGCCATGAAACGACCACAAGATATCGATCTCAAACGATACATACCGCGGGTCGGTATTTTTGGCGATATAATCAAACGGCGTACCATCCTCATATTTGCCAAACTCATAGCCATGGTTATGGTAGCAAAAGGTAAGTCCATTATCCTTAAGTATTTTGCCTACCCGGTTAAAATCGGCAGCAGCCTTTTTGGCATCCTCCAGCGTAAACTCTTTTTTATGCGGAATCCAGGCCACCATTACGTAGCTTGCACCCAGCGTTTTAGCCAGTTTAATTACAGCTTGCGGGTCTTTTACAATATCATCGTACCCTGCCCCAACGGATGGGATCTTGATACCGCGCTCGTCACAAAGTTTTTTAAACTGTTCCTTGGGCATGTCCTTCGGCCCCTCACCTTCCAGCTCGGTTATTCCCAGTGCTTTAATGGTATCCAATACAGCTACGGTTGCCTTGGGCATACTGTTACGAAAAGTATAAGCCTGCACGCCTATAGCGTTGGTAAAAAGTGGCTTACCGCTCTGGGCAAAGCTTGAAGATGTGAGTGCCAGACAGGTGGTTAAAATGATGATATGTTTTTTCATAATTTATTGTTGTTATGGTTGCTAATCGACTCACCCAATCTGCGAAGCCTCACCTAAATCCTCTCCAAAGGAGAGGACTTTATTTACATATTAGTTTTTCAATTTAATTTAGCTTCCTCTCCTTTGGAGAGGGCTGGGGTGAGGCTTTCTCTTATTCAAACTGTATATCCTTAATACTCAAAATACCTTCGCTTGGTTTGCTTCGTTTGATGGCGAAAAAGTAAATATCATGTTTGCCGCTCAGCGGTTTTTGTATGTCGGCGGTTAAGGAGGCAGTTTTTTTCCAATCGCCGGTTTCTGTATAGGCTGCGGAGCTGATCACCGGTCCGGCCTGCGAATCGATACGTACTTCTATCTCGCCTGCTGCATCTTTAGACGCATATTGGTAAACAAACTTTTTGATGTTCGACAGGTCGACATCTTTGAACATCACATACGATTTATGGTTCCCGGC
Organism: Mucilaginibacter sp. RCC_168; assembly: GCF_041355315.1. Classification (NCBI taxonomy): domain Bacteria; kingdom Pseudomonadati; phylum Bacteroidota; class Sphingobacteriia; order Sphingobacteriales; family Sphingobacteriaceae; genus Mucilaginibacter; species Mucilaginibacter sp. RCC_168. Next base: position 47,776 of record NZ_JBFUPN010000003.1, on the reverse strand, counting down.
TGATAGGTCGTTCTTAAAACGATTAAAGCCCTTCAGTTCGTCAGCATAAGCCGCTTTCACATCCGAGTTGCGCAAGGTTACCACGTCGGTACCTGTCAATGGGCCAACTACTTTACCTCCTTTATCGGTATATGAAGCAAATAAGGTGTATTGGCCACGTGGTTCGGCATCGTTAAATTTCAAATTCAGACTACCATGCAGCGGCAGAGGCATAACTTTGTTCTTTTTATCCGTGAGCGAAAAAATATAGCGTACGATTTCTTTGGTGTCCGGAGTAGATAACTGCGGGTGCGCGCTCATCAAATGCTCTGTCCCCCAGCTGCCCGCCCCACCATTGATGATCTTTTTGGCCAATTTATCAACCGAGCCCTTTTGTGTTTTATAACGATTGGCTATTGCTGTAAAGCTTGGCCCTACGGCGGTTTTATTAACCGTATGGCACGATTTGCAATCGCTGGCCGCCATCAGGGCTTTACCCGGATAACTGATCTCAGCTGTCGATAAGGCTGCCAGGCTTTTAACGGCCTTACCATCTGTGGAAGGCTGCGGATTATAAACGTAAAACAGCTTTATCCGTTTTGGATCGATCACTTTATCTTCCTTATCCTTTACCACCACATTGTACTTGAATGGCTTACCTTTCCAGATGAACGATTTATTATCGGCACTTACAATGCTAACGGATGGTACTGTATTGCCAACTTTCACTAATATGGTATCGCGACCAATCGCGCCAGCCTTATCTGTTACTTTAAGTATAGCCTTATAAATACCTGGTTTAGTGTAAGTATGCGTTGCATAAACTGTGGTAGCGCCAACGGTTTTACCATCAAAAAGCCATTGATAACTGATCTTGTCATCGTCGTCCAGATCGCGACTGCCTTGTCCGTTAACGGTTACCGTAAGCGGCGCCTGACCAGCAATTTCTTTTTTAACCGGCATGGTTTTCAACTCGGCAGTGAGGTATTTGGTATGCTGATAGAGATTGATCATGGCGGTATCGGTAATGGATGCCTTGGCTATCGGGGCACGGTTACCGGTATTGTATTCAATTTTCACCAGGCGGGCATCTTCATTCTGCGCACCATAAACCGACCCGTATTCCAGCATATAAAATACACCATCAGGGCCAAACTCCATATCGATAGGGCGCCTGAAATCGCCGGTTGAGGGCATAAAGGCTTCGTTGCGCACATAATTCTCATTCTGATCAAACCTGAGGTCGATAACCCAGTTGCGCATCCAGTCGGCAACAAATAAGGTACCGTCATAATACGCAGGAAATTTATTAGGATTAGGATTGCTGGCATCATACTCATAAAAATCGCCGCCGATAGCACAGCGGCCACCCAGGCCCAGTTCTGGGAACTCGTCCGACGCAGCGTAAGGATACCAGATCATAGCCGGTGTAGCCGGAGGCAATACATTTAAACCTGTATTATTGGGCGAATTATTCACTGGCGCTTTTGGATCAAACAGCGGACCGGGCTTGCCGGTCACAAAATCCCAATGTGAGTATGCAAAGTTATTACCCACAAAATAGGGCCAGCCGAAGTTACCGGCTTTTTTGGCCTGGTTAAATTCATCATAACCTCGCGGGCCGCGTGGCGAATCATGCCCTGCATCCGGCCCTATCTCGCCCCAGTACAATACCGAGGTTTTGGGATTAACCGCTATACGGTATGGGTTACGACAGCCCATCACATAAATTTCGGGGCGGGTTTTTGGTGTGCCTTTCGGGAACAGGTTACCCTCGGGAATGGTATAGGTGCCATCGGCCTCTGGGTGAATCCTCAGGATCTTTCCTTTCAGATCATTGGTATTACCGGCGCTGCGTTGTGCATCCAGACTATAGTGTTCTTGACCGGGGCGTTCATCCAGCGGGGCATAACCATCTGACGGGAATGGACTGGAGCTGTCGCCGACAGAAAGATACAGGTTACCGTTCTTATCCCAGGCCAGGGAGCCGCCGTGATGCGCGCCGCTCACCTTTTGAACTGGTACTTTAAATAAGATCTTTTCTGATTTGAGATCGAGTACGTTCTGCTGACTTATACTGAACCTCGATAGTTGAAAATTCAATGGCTCTATGGTTTGCCCGGCTGGCATGTAATAGATGTAAACATAGCCGTTGCTTTCAAACTTAGGGTCGAGTGTAAGGCCGATAACACCGGTGCCGCCGTCATCAGTAATGGGGAATTTATGGATGACCTTGTACTGTTTGGTGCGGGTATTGTACACAGAAAAATTGCCATACAACTGCGTAAAAAACACCCGGCCATCTTTGGCCACAGCCAGTTCCATAGGCGAAGCGATGTTATTCACCAGTACGGTTTTCACAAATCGTCCCTGATCCGGCGCTACTTTGGAGTAAGCCTTACTATAATCCAAAGGTTTACCATTACCCATAGCGTATTTGATACCGCCCAGCAACTGTCCTAAAAACAGCGGATCGCTGTAACTTTCGTCGGTATGGCCGCAGCCGGTATAAAAAGAGCGGCCACCATCAAACTCATGGTACCAGGTAATGGGATGGTCGGCGCCGTTGGTACCGCCATCGTAGGTATTTTCATCCAGACTGGCCAACACATGAATGCCACTGAAGATAGACTTATAGTTGTACCATTCGTCGGTACGTTCCCAGCGGGCGGGTAAATTGGCAGTGATGGGATTGGTACGATCAGTAACATCGATAGTTGCCTTGCGGATATTGGAATTATTGGGATGACTGGAAAAGTATGCCCCCAACAGTTTACCATACCAGGGCCAGTCGTACTCCGTATCCGCGGCGGAATGCACGCCGGCAAAACCACCACCGGCCTGGATATAACGCTCAAAAGCAGCCTGTTCTTCAGCATTTAATACATTGCCGGTGGTACAGTTAAATATCACCGCCTGGTACTTTTTAAGGTTATCGTCGGTAAAAAGCGCCGAGTTGGTGGTGGTATCCACCTCAAAACCGTTCTCTTTCCCGAGCTTTTGGATAGCCGCTATACCAAAAGGGATACAGGAATGATGCCAGCCCAGTGTTTTTGAAAACACCAGGACACGTGGTTCCGGAGCCGGCTTTTTAAACGAATACAGTAAAAAGCTAAGCCCAAGCCATAAAACACAGATGAGTTTGAATTTCAGAGACATGATGTGAGATTTAGTTGATATTTTTTATTCTATCAACCGGCAAAAATCCATCGTCATAAAGCACAATTATCTCTTAATAAGCGCGCAATGATAAAAAGCACTATCTACAGATGAAGTATTACCGGTTAAGCAATTGGTTATTACAATATTAATATTTATTTGTGTATTTACTACACTAATCTCTATTCATTAAATATTATAAGTAAATTGTTACCTGACTTAATTTTCATCAGCTCATTTTCTTCACTCCCGGCAAGCTATATCGGTTTAGTAAATTTTTATCTCAATGCTTGTTCAGTTTTTCTTCAATACGTTCCTGCATCTGTTTTTTACACTCTTCATCCAGCTTTAATTCAGTAACTTTTGACGGATGGAAAAGCTCGCGCACCATTTTATTGATCAACCCGCTTTGCTGCTCAAACACCCGGCAAACCGAGCAACCGGCCAGGTGGATCTTCAACTCCAATTTTTCGCGAAGCGTTAAATGGTCTATCAGCTTCTTCTCAATTAAATGAGTGGCTTTACGACAGTTGTATGCTACTTTTGTTAGTTCATCCATATTCCTCCCCTTTTTAAGAGTTAGTCGTATCGTACGGCGCACCCTTACATGTTTTTTTGGAGCAAAGGTTCTTGGAGCAGGCACAAGGATGAATAGCGTATTGATGCTGGCTGCTAATGTCTTTAATCTTTGTGCTTTGCTCCTTTTATCCTTACTCCCAAAAATCCTTGCTCCTTGCTCTCCCTATCCTTACTCCCAAAAATCCTACCTTTGCAGGCAATGGATTATTTCAAAAAGCTCCTTGATCTACTGAATAAAGAAAAAGAGGAGGACCGTAACGCCTATCTTAAACTAACCGAAAACACATCTGCTGCCGACCGCCGGGCACAGGGCCTTAGCTGGTATCCTATCGCCATTCGCGGTACAGAACCCGGCCGGGGCGATTATATCAGCGTAGAGGTAGAACGCACCACGCACAAAGACCTGGCTCACCAATTGCGCTTTGGCGTACCGGCTGCCCTGTTTTCCAATCACGATCCAAAAACCGATCGCGTGGAAGGAACCATCACCTATCAGGGCGGCGACCGCTTAAAAATTACTCTATACACCGACGAGCTGCCCGACTGGAGCCGCGATGGCAAACTGGGCATCGACCTGCTTTTTGACAACAACAGTTACGACGAAATGCAGAACGCCATAAAACAGGCTTCGGCACTGGCGGCAAAACCACAGGAAGGGCGGTTGATCCATATCCTTACCGGCGAAAAACCACCCATGTTTAATACCCTTGCCCCCTTTTTCGCTCCACGCTTAAATGCGTCGCAGACAGAGGCGGTTAATAAAATAGTTTCGGCACAAGACCTGGCTATTGTTCACGGGCCGCCGGGCACAGGTAAGACCACTACTTTGGTACAGGCTATTAAGGCACTTATTCAACAAAATAAAAAACAAGTTTTGGTTGTCGCCCCCAGCAATACAGCGGTTGATCTGCTCAGCGAAAAACTAACTGATGAAGGTTTGAATGTATTGCGCATTGGCAACCCTGCCCGGGTATCCGAAAAATTGTTCTCGTTAACACTCGATAGTAAGATAGCTGAGCACAGCGATAACAAAGAGATCAAAAAACTCAAGAAACAGGCCAGTGCTTATAAGGACATGGCCCACAAATACAAACGCAGCTTTGGTAAAGCAGAACGCGACCAGCGCAAAGCCCTGTTTAACGAAGCGCACAAGATCATGAAAGATGTGGCGGCTACCGAACAGCATATTGTTGACGACCTGGTGAGCAAAGCCCAGGTGATCACCGCTACTTTGGTAGGCGCCAATCATTACACCATACGCGATGTAAAATTTGAAACCGTAGTTATTGACGAAGCTGGCCAGGCGCTGGAACCCGCCTGCTGGATCCCAATACTGAAAGCGCAAAAAGTAATACTGGCCGGCGATCATTGCCAGCTACCCCCTACCATTAAATCGGCAGAAGCGGCGAAAAATGGACTGAGTACTACCCTGCTCGAAAAATGCGCCACTCTACACCCTGAAGCCATGGTATTACTGGAAGAACAATACCGCATGCACGAAGCCATCATGGGCTTTTCATCGGCAGAGTTTTATCAGAACAGACTTAAAGCACATACTTCAGTAGCGCAACGCCTGTTATTTCAGGGTGATATGCCGGTTTCATTTGTAGATACCGCGGGTTGTGGCTTTGATGAACAACAGCAAGGTACAAGTGTAGCTAATCCGGAAGAGGCCGCGTTTTTATTAAAACACCTGAATAAGTTGGTAGTCAATTTAACTGATACCGCCAATTTCCCCAGCGTTGCCATTATCGCGCCTTATAAGGAACAGATCAGGGTGTTGAATGAGTTGATGGCTGCCCATCCGGAATTACTTCCCCACAGCGAACATATTTCTATTAATACGGTTGATAGTTTCCAGGGACAGGAACGGGATGTGGTTTATATCAGCATGACGCGCAGTAATTCCGAAGGTGAGATCGGTTTCCTTTCAGATATCCGCCGGATGAACGTTGCCTTAACCCGCGCCAGAAAGAAACTGGTGGTTATCGGCGACAGCTCCACCCTCAGCAGGCTACCTTTTTATGCGGACCTGATTGAATACACCGAACGCCTGAATGCCTACGAAAGCGCCTGGACATATGCCGGTGAAGAATAAACCATGCTAACACCTTTTAGTAGCCATTTTTACACTATCAAACTGAGTTACGCAATCGTTATCGACGATAAATATTGCCGAATTGTTTCATTTTAGGCTTTTTTATGATTATCTTGTCAGCAAACCAAGGACAAATTAATACGTAAAAAACACACTAAGCCTATGGCACAAGCAAAAACATTAGGACAATTTATCATTGAAAAACAAGCCGATTTTCCTTACGCCAAAGGTGAGCTTTCACGTTTGCTGCGCGATATAGGTATCGCGGCAAAAATTGTGAACCGTGAGGTAAACAAAGCAGGCTTGATGGATATGCAGGGAGAAGCAGGCAGCACTAACGTTCAGGGCGAAAGTCAGCAAAAACTGGATATTTATGCCAATGAACAATTCATAACCGCCCTTAAAAGCGGTGGGGAGTGCTGTATTGTTGCATCCGAAGAGAATGAGGAGATCGTGATGCTGGATACCGATGTTTCCCTCGATGCTAAATATATTGTGGCCATTGACCCATTGGATGGATCATCCAATATTGATGTAAATGTATCAGTAGGCACCATTTTTTCTATATACCGCAGACAAAGCACCTCGGGCCGGGCTACACTGGCCGATGTATTACAAAAAGGGGTAAACCAGGTTGCCGCGGGTTATGTCATCTACGGGACATCAACCATGTTGGTTTACACTACCGGCAAGGGAGTTAACGGATTTACGCTGGATCCATCCATAGGCGAATTTTGCCTGTCGCACCCGGATATGAAAATACCTAAAACAGGTATTATCTACTCTATCAACGAAGGTTACTATGTACATTTCCCGCAAGGGGTAAAATCATACATCAAATATTGCCAGGTAGAGGACGAAGCTACCCATCGCCCTTACAGTTCGCGCTATGTAGGCTCTATGATAGCCGACCTGCACCGCAGCATGATCAAAGGTGGTATATTTATTTACCCGGTTACTGCGGCCACCCCAGGCGGTAAATTACGACTGGTTTATGAATGTAACCCCATGTCCTTTGTTATTGAGCAAGCCGGCGGTCGTGCTACAGACGGCAAAAACCGCATTATGGAACTGGATGTTAATTCCCTGCATCAGCGTACCCCTATTTTTATCGGCTCCGAACAAATGGTGCTTAAAGCCGAGGAATTTATGGCCAACGCTGTAGAGGAGGAAATAAGTATGGACCTGGCGGGGTAAAAAGCCCCCTCTAAATTTCCCCCAAAGGGGGAGACTTCAAAAAAAGATTTTAAAGCCCTCTCCTTTGGAGAGGGTTGGGTGAGGCTTCCATAAAAAAACAAAAGCCCCGGCAAGTTACCGGGGTTTTCTTATTTGAAAACGAAACACAATTATGATCTATTATCCAGCCGCTCCAACTGTTGGACCAACAGAACATAACATTCCGTCAGAAAAACCTTTGTATTGGCTGCAGTTTTGGCGGAAAAGACTGGCCAGGTGATTGGCTGTTTCTTCGTAGTTATATGAATCAGTCCAGGTATTTACCGGGTTCAATATCTCTGATGGCACGCCTGGGCAACTTTCTGGTATCATCAGATCAAAAATGGGCAGCTTTTGATAAGGCACATCGTTCAGCTTTCCCCCAAGTGCGGCTTTGATCATGGCTCGGGTATAACTCAGTTTAATGCGCTCACCTGTCCCGTATGACCCTCCTGTCCAGCCGGTATTTACCAGCCATACATTCAACGGGTACTTATCCAGTTTCTCACCCAGCATTTCGGCGTATTTGGTGGGGTGCAAGGGTAAAAACGCCCTACCAAAACAAGCAGAGAAAGTAGCTTCCGGCTCGTTGATACCATATTCCGTTCCGGCTATTTTAGCGGTATAGCCCGAAAGAAAATAATACATAGCCTGTGCCTTATTCAGCCTGGAAATAGGTGGCAGCACACCAAAAGCATCTGCCGTAAGAAAAAATATATTCTTTGGAATATCACCAATTGCCGGCTCTATTGCATTGGTGATAAAACTCATAGGATACGACAGGCGGATATTTTCCGTTTTGGATAGATTATCAAAATCCACCGTTTTTGACCAGGGTTTAAAACAAATATTTTCCAAAAGTGCTCCTGGTTGCATAGCATGATATATTTGCGGCTCTTTTTCGGCAGTCAGTCCTGCTATTTTAGCGTAACATCCCCCTTCAAAATTAAATACCGAATTTTCGCCCCAACCATGCTCATCATCCCCGATCAGTTGTCGGTCCTGATCGGCAGAGAGTGTAGTTTTTCCGGTGCCCGATAAACCGAAAAAGATGGCCGTATCGCCATCAACGCCTTTATTGGCGGCACAATGCATGGGCAGGATCTCCTGCTGAGGCAACAAAAAATTGAGCACAGTAAATACCGCTTTCTTGATCTCGCCTGTATAACCCGTCCCTCCTATTAAAATCACCTTGCGTGTAAAATTGATGATCGAAAAATTATGCTGACGGGTACCATCTACAGCAGGATTAGCCTTAAAATCCGGTGCCGATATAATAGTCCATTCCGGATCAATAACCCCATCAGGGCGCAGGAACAGGTTATAAGCAAACAGGTTCTGGCTGGCAGTTTCGGTAATCACACGTAAAGTGAGACGGCTGCTTTTGTTGGCACAGACCATGGCATCACGTATAAAAATAGACTTATCATAAAGGTAAGTCATTACCTTAGTGTACAGACTATCAAACACTTCCGCATCAACAGGGATATTAATATCACTCCACCAAACCGTATCTTTTGTCACACTATCCAGCACAATAAAGCGATCTTTGGGCGAGCGGCCGGTAAACTCGCCGGTGTCAATAGTTAATACATCATGATCTGTTAAATAGCCCTCCTTACGTTCCAGGGCGGCTTTTATCAAATCTTCCGGCGGTAATTGATAGTGGATTTCCTGAGCTTTATTTAACTCCGGAAACTCCGTTCGAAAGCTTGTAGTTTTATTAGTGATTTGTCCCATATCACATTAAATTTTGTTATTGGTTTGGAACAAAACTAAGACTACCAAAACGCATTTCAAAATATATAATCACTGATAATCAATCAGTTGTATTCAATACACTAAGCCAGTTCTATCTACTAATCAGGGTGTTATCATCAATTTCGGTAGTAAATTGTTTTTGAAATATTTATAGCTGTAATATTGACGGAAATAAGCCAAAAACGGCCATTTGAGGGCATTTTCATGTATTTATATACCTCCTATTACCTATTTATTCTTTAACTGGTACACTTATAAAACTATCATTATACCATTTAATACGCAGCGGAATTTTTCCGTCGCTTATATTTTCGGAGCTTACATCTTTACCCGTTCCATAATTAACCTGCGCGAATGAGTTTTTATTAATATCCAATATCACCAGCAGGCGGCTGCCTTTGCTCAGTTGACGGCTCACCATACGGCTACGGTGCAAGGGGATTGTTTCTATTTTACCTGGCTGCAGCAATTTCCTCACGCTCATATCATGCGCATAACTGGCGCGCCCCAAAAAGTACGATAGATCAAACAGATCACCATTGGGCATCGCTTCATACAAGGAAACGCCGATATCCATATCCTTTTTGTTGATCATGGCCTTTAAGCTACCAGCAAACATACCGTTTACCTCTACCGGTTTATCAAAAGGCCGGCTCATAAAAAACAAGCCGGTGCTACGGTCGAGTTCCTTTTTGATGATGGGAAACGGATAGTAATTGTTATTGTTTGAAGTTTGATGATCGGCCAGGTTTACTTCCTGGTTTATGGCCGCCTGTGTACCGGGCTTTTTATCAGAGAGGAGATAATAATCGCCTTCTTTTTTATTAGTGAGGTATAGGTTAAGCGTAGTATTGGCCATTTTAGAGATAGAGGCCGCATGCTCCCATTTATTGGCGCCCATAATCTCAAAGTTCACTTTATCCTGCAACATAGTCGGCTTTTTAGCACCCTTTAATATATAATTAAACCATTGAAAGGTAATATCCCGGGTATTGATCAAGGCTACGGAATCAACAGTATAATCGCGCAATACAGGAGATCCGCCCCGTTGTGCCCCAAAATGATCATAAGGGCCAATGATGAGGTAATGCTCGGCTCTGGGATTATATTTTAAGTGCTCCTGCAGATAATGCAAAGCCGATATCTGGCCATCATCATAATAACCGGTAACGGTAAGCACAGGGATATTGATATTGGCAAAGTCTTTTTGATAGGGCACCTGAGCCTGCCAGTATTTGTCGAAACCAGGATGTTTCAACGAGTGTTGCAACCAGGGATTGGGCGTTCCGTCAACGCTGTCGAGTTTGTTATAGGCTGCGCCACTGGTATACCACCTATCGTTTATTGATCGCCAGCGCCTCGGATTGTAGTATACCTCGTTATCCAGGTACTTATTATTAGTTACATACAGAAACCAGCCATAATTGGCGTTGATGAACACATTATTTTCCATCGGCAAACCCAAACCTGGTATTGCCGCCACATAAGGCACAATGGTTTTGAGTGCCGGGTGATGGTATTTGGCCGCGGCCCATTGCGTAAAACCATTATAGCTGCCTCCATACATACCTATTTTACCATTACACCAGCTTTGTTTACTGATCCAGTCGATCACCTCATTAGCATCTTTGCCATCATGCTCATAAGGAACAATCTGATCCGGACTTAAACCCTTGCCACGGGTATATGCCATCACACCGGTATAACCATGAACAGCAGGCTCAAGAATGCTCTTCCAGGCTGTACTATCGGCATAAATGGTGTACTGTAAAATTACCGGTTGCGGGGCAGTTACACCTCTAAGCCTTACAACGATGGCAGCTATAGAAGCCCCATCCTTTGTTTTAATCAAAACATTTTGGATGTTATATCGTCTATCGCGGTCTTGCCGGGCAATAGTTGCACTATCAATAGCGTTAATTTTATGATAATCAATCTTTTGTGCCTTGCAATAATTGGTTAAAAAAAGGCATAGCCATGCCATGCAGCGTATTCTGGTCATAATTTTAGTGTTTAAGCCTCACCTAAATCCTCTCCAAAGGAGAGGACCTGGATTAGCAGGATGATTCTTTTGTTATTAAGCTAGTCAGATCTAACCCATGTCGTTTCCCTTCTCCTTTGGAGAAGGTGGCCAAAGGCCGGATGAGGCTTATATGCGCCCCATGCTTTTCAGTTTTACCGATTGCCGGTCTGATGCTTCCAGCTCCTCGCCTGTTTGCATACTGATTTGCAGACGGCCATTAAGGCTAATGTTAATTTTTTTAATAAACTGCAGATTGATGATCTGTGAACGATTGATCCTGAAAAAAATATCCGGATCCAGTTTCTCTTCTAACTGGTTGAGGGAGCTTTTCAGGAATACATTTTTTTCTTCAAAATATAGTCGGGCGTAATTATCCATCGATTCGATCAAGTGTACCTTGCTCCATTTAATGAAATGATATTGCTGCCTGTCTTTTACAAATATTTGAGGATCGCTGATTTGTTGTGCCTGCTTTTGCCTTACCTTTTCCATAGCCTGGGCAAAACGTTCTTCGCGGATGGGCTTGGTGAGGTAATCCATCGCGTTCACTTCAAAAGCCTTTACCGCGTACTCATCAAAAGCTGTGGTGAATATCACTTCGGGCACTTCGGTCAATGATTCCAGCAGATCAAACCCCGAGCGTTCGGGCATTTGCACATCCAGAAAAAGTAAATCGGGATGTTTTTCTGCTATTTGTATAGCCGCATCATCGGCGTTTCCAGCTTCTCCGATGATCTCCATATCGAGATAAGGTATCAGCAGGCGTTTTACCTCCTGCCTGGCCATGCGTTCATCATCAACTATCAATACACGCAGCTTTTTCATAGGTTGGGGATCATTATAGTCGCTAAAACAATACCCGGCATACGTCCGGTAATGGTAAAAGTAGCCTTACCTTTATACTGTAACTCCAGTCGCTCCTGCAAATTTTTAAGACCCACGCCACTTGCAGATTCGTCAATATCCAAATGCCCTGGATTTTGAACGCTGATACAAATATGTTCCGGAAATTTTTCGACCTGGATACTGACAAGTCCACCATCTTTTTGCTTCGAGATGCCATGTTTAATGGCATTTTCAACCAGGGTTTGTATACTTAGTCTTAGTATCGATATTTTTAAAAGTTCGTCATCAACCTTAATGGCAAATTGTAAACGTTCTTCGAAGCGCAGTTTTTCCAGTTCGAGATAATCTTTAACCAGTTCAATCTCATTGTTTACGGATGTCAACATCATATCACCGCTGTATAAACTGGTGCGCAGGATATCTGATAATAAATCAATACCCCTGCGTGCTGATTCTGGGCTTTCGATCACCAGGGCTTTGATATTATTAAGCGAATTGAACAAAAAATGGGGATTTAGCTGAGCCGACAAGTTATTCAGCTGCGCCTCGCGGGTAATAATGGCCAAACGGGCGTTTTCTTTGGCTATACGAATCTCCCGCTGCTCATATTGATATAAATGATAGGCAAGTAACCAGATAGACATTAACCGAACGCCTGTTACAAAAATCGGCTGCTTGTTCGTCTGAACAAATTCTGCGAATGGTTGCTGAAAACCAGGTATAAACCAATATTTTAAAAAATATATCTTGACTATGGTGACCAAGGTAAAGACTAAACCCAATACAATAACCGAGGTTATAATCCGTGGAAGCAATTGGTTAAGTCCCAGCAATTGCCATTGGTGGCGCAGCGCAAAATTGCGGTATAAATGGGTGATGAGGATATAAAAGCCCACATCGGTTATAAACAGCAGCAGGCCCAGTAATGGATCAAAGCGTTCACTGGTGATGCCTGTGTACCCCCAATACAACGCAGCTACCGACCAGCCGATGAGCTGACATTTCCAGTAAAGGGTGAGAGATAGCTTCTTTTTCACTTTGGTTTTTATTTATTATCCAAAGCAACAAAATCTATCCGCAACAAAAAAATAAAGTACAGGAACGGGGTATTTCGGGGATAAACGGGTCATAAAACATTCAAGGCAAACAATATATCTGATATGGCTTATTCATCTTCCATATCTATACTATTTAATATAAATTATTGAAAATGCCATCAATAAATTTGATTTATAATGAATTAACTGTAACGATAATGTATTTTTTTGATACAAATCGCTATATTAAACCCAAATCTTATTAACTATGAAAATTCTGTACATTAAAACTTCGTTATTATTAGTGTTTTTGGCCAGCGCTAATATATTATTCGGCCAGGGGATAAAAGGTAAAATAACTGATGCCGCAAATGGCTTGGCCATGCCTGGCGTAAGCGTTTCGGTTGTGGGCACTTCGCAGGGAGCATCCTCAAACGAAAAGGGCGAATATTCGCTCAAGCTATCGCAGGGCAGTTATCAGCTTAAAGTTTCCTTCATCGGGTACGAGAGCCAAACCAGCAATGTAACCATCAGTAGCGGAACCCAAACACTTGATTTTAGCCTCAAACCTTTGAGCAACGCGCTTAATGAAGTGGCAGTGGTTGGTTCCCGCTCCACTAAGCCACGCACCAATATTGAATCGCCGGTGCCGGTTGATGTGATCTCGGCTAAAGAGATGCGCAGTTTTCCACAAACGGATATTACGCAGGTATTAAATTACATAGCGCCCTCCTTCAGCTCAAACCGGCAAACCGTGGCCGATGGTACCGACCACATCGACCCGGCATCGTTAAGAGGTCTTGGGCCCGACCAGGTATTGGTACTGGTGAATGGTAAACGGCGCCATACCACAGCTTTGGTGAACATCAACGGTACATTTGGTCGTGGTACAGTTGGTACTGATATGAACTCCATCCCTCTCGCCGCTATTGATCATATTGAAGTTTTGCGCGATGGTGCAGCAGCCCAGTACGGATCAGACGCTATTGCCGGGGTGATCAATATTGTATTGAAGAAAGTTACCCCACTGGTAATATCTACCAGTTACGGACAATCGGCATCATCAACCAATGGGAATACTTATACCGATGGTAAAACTTACCAGATAGACGGCAGCAAGGGCTGGGACCTGAACGGAAAAGGCTTTGTGAACATAGCAGCCCAGTATTTGGATCGCGGAGCAACCAATCGCGGTGGTTTGGATACCCACCCTTTAATCTATTCAGCATTGCCTACCAAAGGCGCCAATGAATCCGAAGCTGATTTTGAGACCCGTTTTGCAGGCATCAAAGCCGCCGATGATGCCAAAGCCAAGGCTGATGGTTTTAGTCGCGATAATATGATCATTGGTAATTCCCACTCCAAAAATTTTGGAAGTTTTGGCAATGCACAGTACAGCGTGGCTGATTGGGCTACCGTTTACCTGGCAACCGGCTATACACATAAAACCGGCTCGGCGGCAGGATTTATTCGCCTGCCCAACCAGTTTACCCAGATCGACGCTACTATTTATCCCGATGGCTTTTTACCATTTATCAATACTTCTATCAATGATATATCGGCAAGCGGTGGGGTTAAAGGAAAACTCAGCAACTGGACCTACGACCTGAGTAATACCTTTGGCGAAAACAACCTGAGCTATACTATTGACCATACCCTGAATGCTTCGTTGCCGATTGGTACAAGTCCGACATCATTCAAGGCCGGCGAACTGATCTTTAAGCAAAACACAGTGAATCTTGATGTTTCCCGCAAGTATGATTTTACAGGTTTCCTGACTTCGTTGAACATGGCATACGGCGCTGAATACCGTATTGATAATTACGAAATAAAACCCGGCGAGGAGTTGTCTTACTCTTATGGACAGCCATCAAAAAATATTCCCGGCAGATTGGTTGGTACCACACCGGCTGCTGCTGGTTCACAGGTATTCCCTGGTTTTAAACCGAGCAATGCTATTGACAAATCAAGAAACAACCAGAGTTTATACGCCGATTACGAAGCCGAATTTGGCCCGCGCGTATTGTTAGAAGCCGCCGGCCGTTATGAGCATTTCAGCGATTTTGGTTCCAACTTCTCGTATAAATTTACCGGCAAAGTAAAGGTGATCGATCAGTTGGCCATCCGTGGTGCTATCGCGACTGGCTTTAGGGCGCCTTCATTGGCTCAACGGTATTTTAATAATGAGAGCACGCAGTTTGTGAGTGGTAACCCTACGCAGGTATTAACCGTTAATAACGACAATCCCATTGTGAGGAAGTTTGGTGTAGGATCGTTGAAGCCCGAGAAATCAAAATCTTATAGCTTAGGCCTGGCCGGTAAAATAACCTCAGCATTAACATTCACAATAGATGCTTACCAGATAGATATCAAAGACCGTATCGTGTTTTCGAGCCAGTTTACCCGGGCTATTCCCGCAGTGGCCGACATATTGAATACGGTTGACCCCAACGGCCAGATCAATAGTGTACAGTTTTTCACCAACGCCATCTCTACCCGTACCAAAGGCTTGGACATTGTATTGGCCGATAGGATCAATATCAACTCTGCAAGCAGCTTAACGCTTTCTGCAGCGGCTAATTTTAACCAGACCAAAGTACGCTCGATACAAGGATCGGACATTATAGAAGGTAGTGCTGCATTAAAAGCCAAACTGTTCGACCGTACAGAACGTTCCCGTTTTGAATCATCAGTACCAGCCAGCAAGATCAATCTGAGCGCCTTGTATAACATCAAGAAGTTCGACTTTTCGTTAAGGTCGGTTTATTTTGGCAAGGTAACTTACCTCAATTCGGTTGATCCTACCATTCCCGCCAACAATCTGCCCCTGGAGCTTGACCAAACTTACTCAGGCAAATGGGTAACCGATTTGGCGATAAGCTATAAGGTGATCAAACAATTGGGCGTTACCATCAGCGCCAGCAACCTGTTTGATGTTTACCCGGACAAAAACTATATGGATCCGCGCAATAATGTGAATAACCTAAGCGGTAACCCGGCCAATAATTACACCACCAACCGCGATAATACCTCCAACGGGCACTTTGTATACAGCCGTGCGGTATCGCAATTTGGATTTAACGGCAGGTTTTTATCAGGAAAAGTTGTTTATACTTTTTAATTTATAAAAACGCGTCATTGCGAGGTACGAAGCAATCCCTAACTGTACAGAGTCGATCTGCAAATCGGGGATTGCTTCGTACCTCGCAATGACGCGTTTTTTATTTTCCTCTACCTGTAAGATTTTTGATCAACTCCGTTTCTTCCGGCTTGTAAGGCGTGCCATCCTTGCGGAAAATATCATGGAACCACAGTTTTGGTTCGCTGCCATCAGGTATTGGGGTATCCCAGGCGTAAATGGTATTAGTTTTGCCCGATACAAAACCCCAGTTAATAGCGCCTACATTTTCTTTCTTCAGCATAGGTAATACTGTGCTGAACAAACTATTGCGCGGGCGGGCCATGTACTCGGTACAGATCAAAGGGCGACCAACCATTTTCAGGAACTGAACCGTTTTTAAATGATCTGCCTCGGGCGAATAATCATGATATGTGATCACATCGGAATTGGCTATCTGATATTGGTTCAGAGTTTCTAAATTCCAGCTCCATACACCGGCGCTTACCGGCTGGCTTGGGTTTACCGCCCTGGCCCATTTAAATACAGATTTTAATAAGGGCAGCGATTTATCGCCTTTGCCGGAGTTACCAGGTTCGTTATACAGATCCCACAGTAATATGCGCTTATCGGCAGCGAAGCGTTTTAATACATCTTTTACATATTTTTCCAGAGCTGGAAAATTGGAAGGGTCTTCAGAAGCTGGCTGACCAGGGTCCTGCATCCAGCCGGAGTTATGGATACCAGGTTTGGGTTCGGGCTGCTTCCCTGTTTTGGGTTCCTTGTTCCAGCAATCATCAAAAAACACAAACATGGTTTGGATGCCGTGCTTACTGGAAATAGCCAGGTACTGATCAACCCGTTTTTTAAAACCTTCCGGATCCTGCTGCCAGGCCAGGTGATGCAAAAACACGCGCATCACATTCATGCCTATACCTTGCGCGTAGCCCAGCTCTTTATCAATGGTATTGGGATCAAAGGTATCGGCCTGCCACATTTCCAGTTGGTTAATGGCCGTGCTGGGTATAAAATCGCTGCCCACCAGCCATTGATGCTGCGCATACCATGTTTTTGCTTTTTGCGCCGACCATACCTGTGCAGGTGCTTTTTGTTGTGCTGATGCTGTCACATGGAGCAAGACGATCGATGCGATGGCAAATAATTTCAGTTTATTTTGCATGTGTTATTATTTAGTAAGTGCTTTTTTTATTGATTAAATGTCCTTTAATCATCCAAATGGCTGTATAACTGTTATAAGCATCGGTTGAGGTAAGGGCGATGATGGTGCCGTCATTAAGTACACATAACGAGTTCCATAACCCATGTTTATTTAGGGGAATGTTAAATGGCGTTGCAGTATTTACAAAGTTCTCACCCTTACTATTACCTACCGCTACCTGCATGCAGGCCAGCTCCCAATTGCCGTTTCTGCCAAAGGTACTTTGATATGATAATATAGTTTGTCCTCCTGGTAATTGACGTAAGTATGGCGCGCCGGCATAAACGGTATCCGGGAGTTTGGGTGTTAGGGCATAAGTACGTTCAGGGTCGTTAGCGCCTACCGTTTTTTGCCAGTTTTGATTAAAACTATTACGGATGATGGATGGCTTAAACTGTCCGCCGGCATTGTCTTCGATAGAAAACAAGATCTCTTTTGTCCCATTCAGGATAATAGGTACAGGCATACCATCGCGATGGCCAGGTGTAAAAGAAACTATCTCGGGCTTTTGAGTCCATGTTAACCCGTTATCATGCGATCTGAAAATGGAGATATTTTGCTCGTTAGAGTGTGTGTAAACCCCTTCGTTAGAGAAATATAACTGTATTTCGCCATTGGGTAACTGTATTTGCGATGGTTCCCAGCAGCCATCCTCAAATTGATAGCTTGCCTCGTATATCAACCGCTCATCGCGCCAGGTTTTACCCTCGTCGTAGCTTTTTTTGGTACGGATGGCAAAATGCTTGGTGGTATCCCAGCTGCCATTTATTTTATGCGGCCGCGGATTATAAGATACCAGCAGGGAATGATCTTTGAGTTCCAGGATCTCGGGCACACTCATATTTACACCGGAAACAGCAGAAGCTATTACAACCGGTTTAAGCCAGGTTTTACCCAGATCATGGCTTTGCGTACACTCCACCCCGCCATTGCTTTCATATACGCATAACAGGTTGCCATTATGCAGCTGTATCATACGGGCATAATTGGCGCTTTTACTCCCCGATAGTGGCGCCACCTGTTTTAGCGTTGACTGATCCCACACAATGGCAGGCGAATTTTGAGCCTTAAGCTGTGCGCCCGATAGCAAAACAAAGGTCAATATGGTTATAAAAGCTTTCAAAATCTACTTTAATAACTATTCCACAACCGGGAATGATGATATCCTTAACCTGGCCCCCCCCATAGGCACCAGCGTTAATTCTGACAAAGGTTTATCTGTTTTTACCGGGCTTTGAGGTAGTACACCACATAGGCCGTATTGATCTATCGTCCAGCCTGGAATTTGTTTGCCTTTTGCTTTGAGTTCAATTGGCGCGTTAGCGTTGGTAAAAGGGTTATCATCCTTTGGCCATCTGCGATGGATGATCTCGATAGATCTCTCCGGATGTTGTTCATCAATCACCAAACCATAGTTCCAGGCAGATGCCGGATGGATCTCATACGAGGGCCATTTCTGTGGATCGGCACTGGCTTGCCAATGCGAATCGCCCTGGGTTGATTTCCGGCCGTCTTGTTTGGTATACTGCTCATCAATTTTAAGCGAATAAGTAAGCGGACCGTAGTTTACGCTCACACTATTTTTGTTAGCAGCCCATTGGCGAACTTTAAGTTGCATAGGTAAATGCAGGGTTATTTTATCGCCGTTTTTCCAGGTTTTGGTCAACCTGATATAGTTACCAGCGGCGGTGTTTACCTGTATAGCAGCGCCGTTTACTTTTACGGTGGCCCCTTTACACCACTCGGGGATGCGTAGATAAAGCGGGAAGCTCACCGGTTTTGGTGCATTAATTGTAAAATCTACCTGATCTTCGAATGGATATTTAGTGGTTTCTGTAAGACTTATGGGTGTACCGCTACCCACTTTGGCGTTTACCTGCCCTTGCGTGTAAAGCTGTACAGAGAGGCCATTATCCGGCGTTGCCATCCAGCTATTTTCGGCGTAATAAACCCAGCCCGCAGCATGGTTATGCTGGCAGCAGCGGCTGCTGAAGGGGTTCATCATCAAAAACGGTCCTTCGTTGGAGATACCAGGGTGATGGTCTTTACTATCGCTTACCACCATGTTTGGCGCTGTTAGGTAACGCAGTGATCGGTAATCGGGCATAAAGGCGGCTGAGAAAGTATTGAAAGCCACATCCTCACAGTTCTCGGTCCAAAAGGTATCACCTGTTGAACCCAGCAACATCTGGTCTGAGGTCATCTGCTCCACCATACCGCAGGTTTCAACAGCCTGGCGTGGATCATCATAACCTTTTCGGGCATTTTCATCGGCACCGAACATGCCGCCGGGCACCTGCCCATAGATGGTGCGTATGAGTTTAAAGTCGTTATATGTGGCATTCAGATCTTTTGGATCATGGCTTTGCAGGTAATAGGTTGCCGGCTCGCGGAAACATTGAGCCACATTTACGTTATGCCAGTTGGGCAGGTTATTAGTCTGCCGCCAATTGGCTGTATTCCTGTCGAGCTTGGTAGCCAGGTCGAGCAGGAATTTATCACCGGTACGATTGTACAGCCAGTACACGCTGAGCATATTATCACCTCCCCGGCTGTTTTCCCAGTAATCCTCTAAAAAATGATCATCGGGTATAGATAATTCGTACTTAAAATATTTGGTCATGAAGGGGATAACCCGCGGATCTTTACTGTATTCGTAGTACGATTGCAGGCACCAAAGCATCGGCATGTTCGTCCACAGATCGCGATTGCCTTTATTCATCCGGGCCGGACCGAAATCACCATTATCCCGTTGATTGTTCAGCACTGCATCTATCCAGAATTTAGCTTCAGCTATCATTTTCTGATCCTTCAGCATATAACCGATATCGGCATAGCCTTTTAACCAGTACGGTAGTTCTTCCCATCCATACTCGCCTTTACCCTCTTTATTGAGCCAGGCATTGTTGGTTTTAGATAGCCAGATACTGATCTCGCCCAGGTTTCCGGTCAGGCCGTCGCGCTGCAACTCTAACGCTTTCTTGAGCCAGCCGCCTGCTTTAATACTCCCAACAGGCAATTTGGTAAAATATTGCTTTTGCAAGGGCGCACGGTTATTTACGTAAAAAGCATTGGCCTGCCCGTTATCAATCTTGGTTATGGTGGTAGCTTTTACACCAGTTTGGGCCATTGCCGCGATACCTGAACATACAAAAGCTGTTGTGAAGCAGATACCTTTTTTTATTACGTTGATCTTGTTTTTAAAGCGCATATTCAGCGATTATTTTATTTTACTAAAGATGGATCGCACAGTTTACTATTTACCTTTTGCAGCGATTCAACCGGCATTTTGATCACCTTACGATCATAGGTCATAAAGCCGTTCACCTCGCCTTCCACATCGGTGGTTTGGGTATATACTGCTGCCGAAAGACCTAATCTGATCAGTTCCTGCAACCTGTCGGTAAACGAAGCGTATTTTTTAAACAGGTCGTCACCATTTTTAAAGTTCTGGTAGCCCCAGTTTTTATTAGCCTGCCAGGTATGGCCTTCTACCGGCCAGCCTAAGCCCCCAAATTCGCCCAATACTACGGCCTGCGTTTTGCCGAAGATCTCGGCGCGTGGCATAGCCGGATGCGGGTAATTATGTAAGTCGACGATATTGCCGGTTGCATAAAAATTACCTCCACTGGCGCTGTTCACCAGGCGTGACGGGTCTTTTTTCATCGTCCACTCGGTTATCTCTACTGTTTTAAATTGTCCCCAGGCTTCATTAAACGGCGTCCATACTACAATGCATGGATAGTTATATAAGGCATTGATGATGGCGTTCCATTCCTTACGGTAATACCCTTCAGACTCCGGCGTACGTTGCTGATCTGTGGCACGATCATACACACCCGGGCGGTTTTCCCAATGGTTACCCAAATCGCCGCTGGGCATATCCTGCCAAAGCAGCATCCCGGTTTTATCGCAATAAGCATAATAGCGGGCTGGTTCAACCTTAATGTGCTTGCGGATCATGTTAAAGCCCATGGCTTTCAGCTTATCGATATCAAAGCTCATGGCTTCATATGTAGGCGGGGTGTATAAACCATCTGGCCACCATCCCTGGTCAAGCGGACCATATTCAAATACAAACTTGTTGTTCAGCAACATGCGCTGTACACCATTGGCATCAGCACCTAATGAGATTTTGCGCATAGCGAAATAGCTTTTCACTTCGTCAACCGGTTTATTGTTCCGAATAAGAGCTACGCGCAGATCATACAGGAAAGGATCTGTTGTTGACCATAATTTTTCATTCTTAATATCCAGAATAGCTGTTGCGCCTACATCTACAATCTTCTCGTCAATCTGTGTCTGGCCATCCCAGGCGCTGATCTTCAATTTATCGCCAGGCTGACTATTGGTAACTTCCGCCGAAACCGAAAGGGTGTGATCATCAATATTGGGTATTTGCTTGGTAGCGTCGATATGCGTTTTGGCTACACCTTCCAACCAAACGGTTTGCCAGATCCCGGTAACAGGGGTATACCAGATACCTTCCGGCTTTTTAACCTGCTTGCCACGTGGCTGCGGGCCGTCATCTGTTGGATCCCAAACGCTTACTTTAATCTCCTGCTTTGAACCGCCTTTTAAATAAGGAGTTATATTGAAAGTAAAGGGATCAAAACCGCCTTCGTGAATACCGGCGCTTTTTCCGTTCACAAATACTTCCGTACGCCAGTCAACAGCCCCAAAGTGCAGTAAAATATCTTTTCCTTTGATGGTTTTATTAAGGGTGATACTTGTTTTATACCACAACATGCTATCCTTACCTACTATTTTGCCCACGCCCGATAATGCTGATTCAACAGCAAAAGGCACCAATATTTTTCCTTCATATCTTGCGGGACCAGTTGTTGCTTTAGGTACTATTGCATAGTCCCACAAACCATTCAGGCTTTGCCAGTTAGGGCGTACCAATTGCGGTCGTGGATATTCAGGCAGCGGAGCTTTGGGGTCAACTTTTTCAGCCCAGGGGGTGGTAATATGATCTTTGATCAAATGCCAGTCACTTTGCTGTGCGCTGGCAGAGAGGGAAGCGAAAACTAAAATAGATGCGCAAAGATTCAGTTTTTTCATCAGGGATAAACAGATGTAATGGTATATGGAATTAAGATTTATTTGATAAAGATAAGGGGCCATCCCATTGTATGGCCCCTTTAAATTGTAATTAATACGATACTTTAACTACCGGCGAAAATATCATATCCTCCACCCCGGCTATCGTGATGCCAACACGGGCATAAACATAGTTTTGCGTTACCGGAAACGAAGGAATAGCCACATTCAATGATACGTTAGCCGGATCGGTAATGGCTGCCCCATCCAGATCTATTTTTGCGGCTTTATCAGTTGGCGATACGAACTGGGTTTTATTTACAAACAGACTTACTGTTTGTATGCTTTTGGCCGTTGCATCTGTAATTATTTTTTCAATGCTAAAGTTGGCCGTGATCTTACCACCGGCTGCTGTTATTTGCGCATTACGGATCATATAGTAGGGCGTTACTTCGATATTCACAGCTTGATCACCGTTCAGGGCGATATTGATTGTATCGCGCCCACCTGATGGAAGTTCTTTCCATTGAAAAGGACCCTGTCCACCAGGAATAGTGAATTTGTAATTCCCATTGAAAGTTAATACGGAATAGCTGCCATCCTGATCAAATGTACCGTTAATAGGTGTGTTGCCTGCATAACCGGTTTGGTAAAGTTGAAAAGGTACCTTACTATATTCCACCCCAATAGGTGAGCCTTTGTACATTAATTGCCCGGTTAGCTTAACCGAAGGAGGTTTAACATTATCCAGCTTACTGCAACCAGCGGCCGAAAGCATCAGGATAAATAGGACTATGTGATGAAATTTGATTTTCATGATCTTTGATTTATAGTAATATACTTATTGGTTTGGCTGTCTCTTGATTTTTGGATTAGCAGATATGATATTGTCACCAATTCTTGAATAGTAATTACCCAAACTGAAAGTGAGCACACCGGTTACCGGTGCTGGCAATACCTCTCTGAATACCCATTTACCATTATTCGGATTGCCCGGATTGTAATATTTGTACGGATACAGGCCCCATGGCTGTGTATTTCTTTTGGTAGCTGAGCCGATATTACTGGTTAAATCATTTAAGCTTTCCGGATTGCCATCCCAAACTTTGGTTGCTATTCTCCAGCGTTTCATATCAAACAAAACGTGCCCTTCAAATGAAAGTTCGGCCCGGCGTTCGTGTACTATACGATCAAAGGTGATATCACCAGCCGTAAGTGGTGTGGTTAAACCTGCACGAGCTCTTACCTGATTCATGTAAAGCGCGGCATCACTGGTTTGCCCTAATTCAAAGGCTGCTTCTGCTGCGTTTAATAAAACTTCGGCATAACGGTAACGGATAAAGTTAACATCGCTCTGACGCCCTCTGCGCCCTGAGCCTGTTGCAGGGTCAAGATATTTACGGACATAAAAACCGGTTTGAGTACGGAGCGGCTCTCCGCTTGGTGTTGGGCCATCTTTACCCACCACCTGTATAGGTGTGGTAGTACCGGGCAGCGCGGCATAGTGTGTCGCATCATCGCTGCTGATGATATTGCCATTAGCCAGCAGATAACCTCCCCAGATATCAATGTATGCTGTTTTCCAGAAAAAGTTCGGCAACATTACTGTACCAGCCAGTCTGGCATCTCTGCCCGCAAATGGATCCTGCTGATCTGCATAGTAGATTGGGTTACCTGAGCCATCTTTGGTAGCTATTGGTGCAAAAGTGTTATCCAGTTTTTCAAATGATTGTACTAAGTTTAAGGATGGATCTAAACGACCGGCATCAGAAGCTTCATCCGAAACAGAATAAGGCTGATCGTTGGTGGTAAACGAGTGTACCTTACCGGCAAGAGCCTTGAAATCTTCTACCCATATCGATTCCTGGTTTACGCTGCTTTTATCTAAAAATATAGCTGCAAAATTGTCGGAAAGGTTGGGCAGCACCTGGTATAATTTATATGATCCGGCAGAGCCGTTGATAATTTCCTTTGCTGCAGCCAAAGCTTTAGTGTAGTATCCTGAGGCCATATTTGATGGAATGCCAACCTCGCCCCCTGGTAATGAAACCTGTGGTGTTGCAGCGCCATATTTTGCTATAGAGCCCGCATATAATGCTGCTCTGGCTTCCATAGCCAGCGCGGCAGCTTTGGTTGCTCTTGATTTTTCATTTGGGTCAGAAGGTAATAAGCCTTTGATGGCTTCGGCTTCGCTGATCACAAAATCATAAATATCTGATTCCTTTGCCCGCGGGAATTGCAAGCCCACTACATTACCGCTGTTATCATAAGTAAGTGTTTGCGTGATCAAAGGAACACCGCCCATTCTTTTAACCATTTCAAAGTAGTAACTGGCACGTAAAAAACGTCCTTCGGCCAGGAAACGGCTTTTATCAGCGGCCAGCAGTTTGGTTGATGCCGTTACGTTATCAATAAACAGGTTAAGGTCGCGTACATAACCGTAATCCCAGGTACCCCAGGTACCATAATCCCATGATCTATTTTGAACAAAGCCGTACTGTCCATTATCTGAAGGGAATGATTCTCCAAAGTCGGCAAAGGTTGTCCAGCCGGCATCCAGGCTCGAAAAATCGAGCACACGATTATACAGGTCGCCTAATACAGATAATACCAGTGCAGGATCTGAAAAAACCACATCGGTGGTGACCACCGATTTTGGTGGCACATTTAAAAAATCGCTATCTTTTTTGCATGATTCCGCGCCTATCAGTATCGAAATCATAGCTATTGTGAATATCTTTTTCATTAGAACAATTTGTTTTTTAAGGGCAATGAAGCTATCATGGGCTATGTTTATTTGTTTTTTGAGCGGCAGCTCATGATGGTTTCATTGAATATTTTACTTAATGTTTTTATTAAAAGGTTAGGTTAACACCAAAGTTATAAACCCTGCTTTGCGGCGTTTGCAAACCATTATCATCATTAACTTCCGGATCAACGCCATACTGACGCAGGTTGTCTATCGAAAACAGGTTATATACGTTGGCATAAAACCTCGCCCTTTTAATTTTCACTTTCGCTAACAGGTCTTTTGGTAAAGAGTAACCTATTTCAATTGTACGTGCTCTTAAATATTTCACGTTATGTAACCAGAAAGTAGAATTTGAAGAGTAATCGTAATGATTAGTACCTACGTTATTCCGGTTCACAGGGTATTTGCCGGATACCCAGGTACTATTCAAATCATTAGGGTTACTCAGGTGCCAGCTATCCAGAAAAATGGTATTTAAGTTGCCATTATTCTGGAAGGCCCATCTTGATTCCCAGTTCTGGTTCCATGAATAACCTGCTCCGCCAGAAAAGTCGGCATGAAAGTCAAAACCTTTATAGCCCAATCCCAGTGAAAAACCAAAGTTCGTATTAGGCTGCGATCCCAGGCCGTAACCTATAGGGCGGGAATCGTTACCATCAATTTTACCGTCGCCATTTTGATCTTTATAAATTAAATCTCCGGGTAGTACAGTGCTATTACCTTTTCCGTCTTCATTTACTTTATAACCATTGATCTGATCGGCAGAGGTAAACTGCCCGATAACCTGGTATCCCCAGGCAATATTGGCAGTACGGTTGTTTTGTGAGCGGAAGTATTCATCCAGCGAGTTGCCAAAAGGGGTATCGGCAAAAGTACCTGTTTTTTTACGGCTATAAGAGAAGTTTCCGCTGATGTTATAGCTCACTTGGCCAATTTTGTTGTTGTATGCCAGGGATATTTCAACACCACGCTGTAAATCGGTATTCTCGTTGATTTGGGGTAAATTAAAACCTACTTCTGTAGGTAATACTACATTATGATTGTCTCCAACAATCTGGGAACGTGATCTTTTAAAATACTCAATAGCACCGGTCAACTTGTTATTTAACAGGCTAAAATCGGCGCCTACGTTAAATATTTTACTTTTCATCCAGGATACGTTAGTAATGGGGACACCTTTATTGAGCGATGTAGAGACCGGGTTACCATCCAATATGGCTACATTACCGGCTGCTCCGTTTGCGTAATTATAACCTGGCAAATAAGCATACGGCGTTACGATAGGTGTATTTCCGCTCGCGTCATAAGGGCTTCTGTCGTCACCAAGTACACCGTATGAAGCCCTGAATTTCAAGTCATTCAGTAAACTATTATCACCCAGCAGCTTTTTCATAAAACCTTCGTTGGTGATACGCCATCCTACGGATACACCCGGAAAATAACCAACGCGGTGAGCCGGGTCAAATAAGTAGGATGCATCTCTTCTGCCGAGTGCTTCTAAATAATACCGGTTATCATAATTGTAATTGAAACGCGCTACATAACCTATGCGGGCCTCAGAATCATCACTATCCTGATACTGATCCATAGTTGGGAAATAGATCAGGGGCAGGTTGTTTGATATGGGGTTAGCATGCAGCCAGTTCCTCAAGTGCTCTTTATGGATACGTTCGTTAACCAACGTAGCGCCAATGGTGCTTTTACCAAAAGTATTATTATAACTTAACTGCAACTGGGTTGTAGTGCTAAGCTCTTTTCGTTGCTCACGCTCACGCCATGGGTTGGTAACGGCATGGGTTATATCATAATTACCAGTTTGTTGGTTATAGGTATAGGCATTGTAAGTATACTCATGGTTGTTTAATAACTCGTCGGCATAGTAATAAGAATAGTCGTACTTGGCTGTAAGTCCCTTTATACCAGGGATAATATACTCAGCTTCGAAATTGGTTTGCAATACCCGCCAGTCCTGGTGCCAGATACCCGAAAGCTTGTCATTTAGAAACGCGTAGTTGGCTTCGGTGTGTGGACCGTTATCGCGCAAATAGGCCGGGTTGTCATTGGCATAAGGCCTATCTAAAGGAGTATTTTCTAATATCCCCAGTTTTGCTAAAAAATAATCGTCACCACCGGGAACACCAGGATTTTCGCGTGTTTCTATCCGGCCGTTAATATTCATGCTCACTGAAAGACCGGCAGCTACCCTTGCCTTTACATTTGATTGGATATTGGTACGTCTGAAAAGGTATTCAGCTCCGGCTGGTGAGTTTTGGGTCAAATGAGTTCCAGCTACGTAATAGGTAACCTTCTCATTGCCCCCGGTAAAATCGGCATGGAACGAATTTAGTGGAGCACCTGAGTTTGCCAATACAAATGGTTTCCAGTTAAAACTCTGGTATCCGGGTTCTGTACCGGCCTTATACTTTGCCAGTTCGGCATCGGTAATAGAGGTGCTGCCGTTGGTAATTACCTGTGCCGCGGCCAACGCTTTCATATAATCATAGGAATTAGTCAATACGTTGGGGAATCTGTCCCATGATTGAAAACCCAGATAAGAGTCGATATTGATGCGCCCCTCGCCTGATCCTCTTTTAGTGGTTACCACCACCACACCGTTTCCGGCACGTACACCATAAATAGCCGCTGATGCATCTTTTAGTACCGAGATACTTTCCACATCATTTGGTGCCAGATTATTAAACTGGCCCTCATCCTGCTGAATTCCATCAATTACATATAATGGGGCGCCCAAATTACGGATCTGCACGCTGGCACTGGCTCCTGGTCGTCCTTCTGCCTGCCTGAAAGTTACGCCCGGTATTTTACCTGCCAAACCCGTACTAACGGTAGAACCACCATGCACGCGTTCAATATCCTTACTGGTTACACTGGAGATGGCCCCTGTTATCGATGCCCTTTTTTGTGTACCATAACCTGTTACCACTACTTCCTGAAGCGCTGAATTATTTGATTTCAAACGAACAGCAATAACTGATCTGCCATTGATCGGGATCTCGGCTGTTACAAAGCCAATGTAACTCAGAACAAGGGTGCCATTAGCGTCGGGAACACTGAGGGTAAACTTTCCTTTGATGTCTGTTGCTGTGCCCACCTGCGTTCCTTGCACCCGGATGGCTACCCCGGTAAGCACCTCGCCCGTGGTATCAGTCACTGTACCGCTTACCTTAAACTTATTTTGAGCTGATGCAGAAAATGAGGTAAGCAGGCATAGCATAAAAGCAATCAATGCTAATTTTGGGCTCCATTTACTGGGCGGCCATTGCAAGCGGAAATAATCTACTTGTTTGAGTAGTAAAATTTTTCTCATAAATGATTTATTTAATTGGTTAAGTATTTTGATTTAAAATGTAGGTTTGACAGATTTAAATCATACTGTAAAGAAAAAGCATTTTAGCCCCCGCCTATTAACCAAATCATATCAATTATTAGTCAAAACGTATCATTTTTTACCGTAACGAAAACGCTTGCCCAGAATGGTTATATTTGCTTATTGAACGATTTTGAAACCTGTATTTTTAACTTCTTTATTATTACTCCTGTTATTTAATATCTGTAAAGCACAATCGTACTATTTCAGGCATTATCAAGTTGAACAGGGGTTGTCAAACAATACCGTTTACTGCATTACGCAGGACAAGCGTGGCTTTCTGTGGCTTGGAACCAAGGATGGGCTCAATCGGTTTGACGGTTATTCCTTTAAAACTTTCAGGCATGATGCAAAAGATAAAAAAAGCATTTCGGGTAATATGGTTCATACCCTTTGCCTGGATAAGGATGGCAGCTTCTGGATAGGTACAGACCACGGGCTCGACAAATATAACCCTCAAACAGAAAGCTTTATACATCTCACCTCAAACAACAACGCTATCAGATACATGGTGACAGATCAATTTTATAACTGTTGGTTTGTTTCCCGGTCGGCGTTAATGAAGTATGATAAAAAGACTGGAAAAATAATTGATTACAGGCCTTTTCAACATTTTGACGCTACTTCTGTAACCGTCAATGGCTCTGGTGATATTTGGGTATCGTCAACATCTGGTAGTTTAGAAAAACTGGATACTGTAACACGCTCTTTCAGCAGTTATAGTGTATTTAAAAACTCGCCACCAGTTGCTTCAAAATTTATCGAAAAAATATACAGTTCAGGTAACCAAATACTCATTGGCACCACCAATCAAGGTATTAAAGAATTTGACTCTTCGAACGGCACTTATTGCGACCTGCTAACCTATAATTCCAATAATACCGAGATATATGTGCGTGATTTTGTAAAATATAACGACCATGAATTCTGGATAGCCACCGAATCGGGCATATTCATTTATGATACACAAAAAGCCACATTCACTAATCTGAAAAAACAATTTAATGACCCCTACTCCATATCAGACAATGCTGTGTATACGGTTTACAAAGACTCAGAAGGCGGGCTCTGGGCCGGAACCTATTTTGGCGGAGTAAATTATTATCCCAAGCAATACTCCGCTTTCAATAAGTTTTATCCAGGGTATGACAAAACGGGTTTACAGGGCAATGTAGTACGCGAAATATGTAAAGACCAATATGGTAACCTGTGGATGGGTACCGAAGATAATGGACTGAACAAACTAAGCCCTGACAAACATACCTGGACGCATTATTACCCCGGTGGTAAAAACACCATATCAAACACCAATATACACGGCTTAATGGCCAATGGCAATGAGCTGTTTATTGGCACACTGGAGCGGGGATTAAATATCCTGGATATTCCCAGTGGTAAAGTGATTAGATATTACCTGGCAGGCAATGCTAAAAACATGCTTAAAAGTAATTTCGTTATTACCTTTTGTAAAACAAGATCAGGCCTTATCCTGGTAGGTACAACGCAGGGGCTCTACAGATACAATATTGCTACCAAAGATTTTACACAGATTAACGGTGTACCCACTCATGATTTTATTTACAGTATTACCGAAGATCACAATGGAAAGATATGGGTAGGTACGGTGCACGATGGTGTTTATTTTTATGATCCGGAAAAAAATTCGGGTTACAAGTTAAGGGATGTGCATGGCATAACCAGTGCACTGGACAACAGTACGGTTAATGGCATTTTTGAAGACAGTGATCATCGGCTTTGGTTTGCCACGGAAGGTCTGGGTTTATGGAACTATAACCTTGCACAAAAAACCTTTAAGTTTTACGATCTCAGCAATGGCTTCCCCAGCAACTATGTGTTCCGGATATTGGAAGACGCTCATAAAAACCTTTGGATAAGTACTACCCGTGGATTAGTATGTTTAAATATCCCGGCCAAAAGCATCAAGGTATATACTAAAGCCAGCGGTTTGCTGAGCGATCAGTTTAACTATAACTCGGCCTTTAAAGATACTGATGGCACCATGTATTTTGGCTGTGTAAAAGGCATGGTAAGCTTTAACCCCTCGCAGTTTAAAATAAACGATTTTGTAGCGCCGGTATATATCACCGGGATACAGGTGCATAACCAGGAGATCTCCGTTAATGGCCACGATTCTCTGCTTCATCAATCAATCATCAGTACCAAACAACTCAATCTTAATCATAATCAATCCTCATTCAGTATTGATTTCGCGGCATTAAGTTACCCTTCACCCGAGATGACCCAGTATAAATACATGATGAAGGGACTTGATAAAGGGTGGACTTTCTTAAAAACCAACCGTAAAGTATACTTTACGCAATTAAGGCCAGGTCAATACACTTTTATTGTTAAAGCGGCCAATAACAGCGGGCAATGGTTATCCCAAGAAGCAAGGCTCGATATCACCATAACACCTCCTTTCTGGGAAAGCATTTGGGCTTATATGGTTTATATGCTATTGATACTGTTTG
This sequence comes from Mucilaginibacter sp. RCC_168, assembly GCF_041355315.1. Taxonomy (NCBI): domain Bacteria; kingdom Pseudomonadati; phylum Bacteroidota; class Sphingobacteriia; order Sphingobacteriales; family Sphingobacteriaceae; genus Mucilaginibacter; species Mucilaginibacter sp. RCC_168. The sequence continues at coordinate 17,064 of NZ_JBFUPN010000003.1, read as the reverse complement.
CCATGTATTATATACTAAGGCAATACCACATTAAGACCCGCGACAAGAACAAACGACTTATCGAAATCCTGGAAAACGACAAAGAAAAGCAGATCTATAATGCCAAAATAGAATTTTTCACTAATGTGGCCCATGAAATACGTACACCACTTACCTTAATAAAAGGGCCGATGGAAAAAGTGATCAAAAAAGCAGGCAGCGTTCCGGAGATCCAGCATAACCTGCAGATCATGGAAAAAAACACCAATCGTTTGTTGGAGTTGACTAACCAACTGCTTGATTTCCGGAAAACCGAAACCAATGGTTTTAGCCTCAGCTTTGTTAAAACCGACATCACCGAATTACTTGCCGATACCTTTTTAAGGTTTAAGCCCTTGGCCGAGCAAAAAAGCATTCACTATGAACTTAAGCACCCGCCAAAGAGCCTGTACGCTTATGTAGACATTGAGGCTTTCACCAAAATTATAAGTAACCTCATTAACAACGCTATCAAGTATGGCCGCTCGGTGGTTGAAGTGGAATTGCTGGAGCTTCAACCTGATGAGGGCACATTTTCTATCGAGATCAGAAACAATGGCTACATCGTTCCTTACGAAATGCGCGAAAAAATATTTGAGCCATTCTTTCGCCTCAAAGAATCTGAAAAACAGATCGGAACAGGTATCGGGCTCTCCCTTTCACGCTCTCTCGCCGGGCTGCATAAAGGTGTACTGGTATTGAACAAACCCATTGGTGACTTGAACACATTTTTATTAACCCTGCCCATACATCAGGATGAAGAATTTGATCTGTATAATATACCCAATGATTATGAACTAACTGATAAAACCAAAGAGGAGGATTTTGACTTTATGAAACCAATTATACTTTTAGTGGACGATAACCCCGAGATACTCGATTTTATTTCGGACGACCTGAGCGAAAAATATTCGGTCATTAAAGCCTTGAACGGTCAGGAAGCATTGGACATGATCGAGATCGAGAGCATTCAACTTATTATTAGTGACGTGATGATGCCTGTAATGGATGGCTTTGAACTGTGCAAAAGAATCAAAACTAACTTTGATCATAGCCATATTCCCATTATACTGCTTACAGCCAAAAACACCCTGCAAAGCAAGATAGAGGGTCTCGAAGTTGGTGCCGATGCCTATATCGAAAAGCCATTCTCTCCTGAACATTTACAGGTACAGATAGCCAACTTGTTAATTAACCGCAGCAAGATCCGGGAGCACTTTGCCAGTTCGCCGCTGGCGGGTATCAATACCATGGCTTACTCCAAGCCCGATGAAAGCTTTCTGGATCGGCTAAACGCAGCTATCAACAAAAACATCCAGAACCCTGAGCTTGATGTGGAGCAAATTGCCAGCTTAATGAACATGAGCAAACCCACTTTATATCGTAAGGTAAAAGCCATATCAAATCTTACCATAAATGAGCTCATCAACATTACACGGCTAAAAGCTGCCGCCAAACTGCTTGAAGATGGTGATTATAAAATTTACGAAGTGGCTGCCATGGTGGGCTACAGCTCGCAATCACACCTGGGGCGAAACTTCCTGAAACAGTTTGGCACTACCCCTTCCGAGTATCAGCAAAACAAAAAAAACCTCAAAACCCGACCGGTCAATTAAATACCTATACCACTATATATGAAAAAGTTATCTCTTACTTTTTGCCTTTTTATACTCAGCATCATTGCCTGCATGGCTCAACGTACTTTTACCAATCCATTGCTACCATCAGGTGCCGATCCATGGGTTATTTACCGCAATGATTATTATTACTATACCAACTCGACCGGTAGCAATCTCGTGATCTGGAAAACTAAACAGATCACGGATTTGGATAAAGCGGAGAAAAAAGTGATCTGGACACCGCCCACCGGTACAACACATTCTAAAGAACTATGGGCTCCCGAACTCCATTTTTTGAAGGGGAAATGGTATATGTATTTTGCTGCCGATGATGGCGATAACAACCACCACCGTTTATACGTACTGGAAAACGCCTCTGCCGATCCACTACAAGGCGAATGGACATTCAAGGGACAAATTAGCGACAGTACCAACAAATGGGCCATCGATGGTTCGGTATTTGAGAATAAGGGCCAGCTTTACCTGATCTGGGCCGGCTGGGAAGGTGATACCAACGGTCAGCAGAATATCTATATCGCCAAAATGAAGGATCCATACACCGTTAGTAGCGAAAGGGTGAAAATATCAAGCCCTGAATACGCCTGGGAAAAATATGGCGACCTACATGACGACAAAAATCCGGCCCATGTAAATGTGAACGAAGGCCCGGAGATACTAAAACATGGCAACAAACTATTCCTGATATACTCCGCAAGCGGTTGCTGGACAGATTATTATGCCTTGGGAATGCTCAGTACCACTGCCAGCAGCAATTTACTTAATGCCGCCTCCTGGAGAAAATCACCAGAGCCTGTTTTTAAACAGTCGCCGGAGAATGGTGTTTACGCGCCAGGGCACAATTCATTTTTTAAATCGCCAAATGGTAAGGAGGACTGGATACTGTACCATGCCAATTCCAAACCTGGCCAGGGTTGCGGGCATGATCGCTCTCCGCGGGCGCAAAAATTCACCTGGAATAAAGATGGTTCGCCAAATTTTGATGCGCCCCTCAAAACGGGAGAGCCTTTGCCGGTACCAGCTGAGTAAAAACTTTTTAAACCTTGAATTTTAACAAATTTCTGCTCAAAAACGGCGTAAAAACATGCAAAAACTCATTCAAAAACATCGATTTTAACACTTTTTAACAAATTTTAACGTGGTTTTAATGAGTTTTTGAAACTTTAAAAAGTATTAATTTTCTGATTATCAAATAACTAAATACAAAAAGTCTTTTTTTGACCTCATTTTGTCTTAACCAAACAGCCCGGTCGTCCAAAAAGGAGACCGGGCTGTGTTGTAAATACAATATACAAAAAGTTATTGGAAGATTTGGTGGCGGAGTTTTGTCTGGTTTAACACTACCAACTTACCCTGGCATCCCTCTACTTGCGCTGAAAGTGAGACTAAGAATCCCTCCGCGCATCATTGCGAGGAGGAACGATGTGGCAATCCCCTACTTACAGAGCGCCCCTACTAATTGGGGATTGCCACGCTTCGCTCCAATGACGTTATTTTTTGTCGGGTCATTTTTTTGACACCATTATCATTTTTCTATAAAACTTTATGCTTAAAATGGCGTGTATTATTTAAATCCAAACCATTAACATCTAAATAAACACGCATCCTGTATGAAAATAATTATTGTTGGTGCCAGCGGCACTATAGGCAAAAAAGTAACAGAGGCCCTTCGCGGCGAAAATGAGATCATCACAGCAGGTTCCAAAAGCGGCGATATACAAGTGGATATTACCAGTACAGAGTCCATCGAAGCATTTTACAAACAAACGGGCAGTTTCGACGCACTGGTGAGCGTTACTGGCAGCGCGCATTTTGGTCCGCTTAAAACCATGACCGCTAAAGATTTCGACCTTGGCCTGCAAAACAAATTGCTGGGACAGGTAAATCTGGTGCTCATCGGTCAGCATCATATCAACCCTAAAGGCTCGTTCACGCTCACCTCAGGTATCCTGGCAGATGATCCTATTGTGCTTGGCGCCAACCTGAGCACCGTGAACGGGGCAATTAATTCTTTTGCTAAAGCTGCCGCTATTGAATTGGAAAACGGTGTACGCATCAACGCCATCAGTGCCGGCGTGGTAGAGGATGCTCCGGGCTATTTCCCCTACTTCCCGGGCCATATCCCCGTAACTATGGATAAAGTAGCCAACGCCTATTACAAAAGCGTTTTTGGCGCCTTAACCGGGCAGGTGATACAGGTTTGGTAACCTCACCCCAACCCTCTCCAAAGGAGAGCTATAATAAATATGCTAAGTAAAATCCTCTCCTTTGGAGAGGATTTAGGTGAGGTCTACTCAAATTCACCCGCCTATCCAAGCGTTCACGCTTGGAGATTGTTTTTGGTAAGCGTCCACGCTTACTTTTTAATAACCTTAAGCGTAGACGCTTACATTAGGTTTGGATTCAAGCGTGGACGCTTGAATCGGCGAATTCTTCACTCCGTTCAGAATGACAAATATTTTTTATGATTACGCGCTGCCTAATCCAATCACACCTCCACCTCCCCAAAGTAGGGATATACATCATTTCATTTGAGTTTTAGGTTTAAAAAACATAAGTTTGATGTCTGTAAATCCTTTTTAATTTAATGAGCCAGTTAATCGAATCGTCAACTGTTCCCGGCTTTATACGTAATGTTGTAGCCAATATCCATCCCGATAGCCATACTTTTTTAATGCACAAGGTAAAAGATACCTGGGTTGAAATAACTTATAAACAGGCATTAGAAAAAATTGACGCCATATCGGCCTGGTTCCTGCGGATGGGTGTACAAAAAGGCGATCGTCTTTCGCTCATTATCGAGAACGGTCCGGATTATGTTTATTATGATCAGGCCCTGCAGCAGATCGGCGCTATCAACACCTCCATCTACCCTACGCTTAGCGAAAGCGAGATCGAATATATTCTGAACGATTCGGGCGCCAAAACCATTTTGGTAGGCAACCCTTTTCTGTTGCGGAAAGTTTTAAGGGTAGCCAATAACTGCGAGGCGCTGATCCGCATTATACCGGCTTTTGACGATTTTGAAAAATACAGCGATAAAGTAAATCTGAATGCCGGGGTGATTGGCTTTGATCAAGTGATACAGGAAGGTCTTGCCCTGGTTGAGCAATATAAACATGCCATCGGCGCTGCCCGCGAAGCTATTTTAACTACCGATATTTCCTGCTTGATCTATACTTCGGGCACTACGGGTATCCCCAAAGGGGTTATGTTAACACATCACAACCTTACCCAAAACGTGATCAACAGTTTGATCCAGATCCCGTACATCGAGAAAACAGATCTGTTCCTGTCGTTCCTTCCGCTGTCGCACGTGTTTGAGCGTACAGCTACCTATCATATTTGCCTGTCGAAAGGTTGTACTATCGCCTTTGCGCAAAGCCTGGAGCTGCTGGCCAAAAACATGGCCGAAGTGAAACCAACTGTACTTTGCTGCGTGCCACGCTTGCTGGAGCGCATCCATGATAAGGCTATCAAAAACGGCACATCTGCCGGAGGCGTAAAATCAAAAATATTCCTTTGGGCACTGGAGATCGGTAAAAAATACCGCCTGGTTCAGGAAGCCGGCAAAAAACCGGGCCTTATTTTAAAAAATCAGCATAAAATTGCCGAGAAACTGGTGTTCAGCAAGATCAAGGAGAAAACCGGCGGTCGCCTAAAATTTATGGTTTCGGGCGGAGGTGCTTTACCACGCAATATCGGCGAGTTTTTTGGCGACCTGGGTATTGTGATACTGGAAGGCTTTGGCTTAACAGAAACATCGCCGGTTATGGCCGTTACCGAATATCACCGGGTAATATATGGCACCGTTGGTCGTATTATTCCGGGTATTGAGGTGGCTATTCAGAATGTAGAAACACAGCACATTTATACCATTCAAACGCATGATAATTTTAAGGAAGACCTGCAATCGGAAGAAGGTGAGATCATCGTTCGCGGGCATTGCGTAATGAAAGGCTACTGGAACAAACCCGAAGAAACTGCTACCGTAATTGATAAGGACGGCTGGTTCCACACCGGCGATATTGGCAGGTTTTATCGCGGTAACCTGCAAATAACCGACCGCTTAAAAAACATGCTGGTAAATGCCTACGGCAAAAATATATATCCTACCCCTGTAGAGAACACCTACCTCAAAAGCCCTAAAATTGAACAGATATTTTTAGTGGGCGATAAACGCGAGTACATTACCGCCATCATTGTACCATCGCGCGAAACCATGCAGGAAACATTTGATTTAAAAGACGCGTTTTTTGAACAGCCAGATGTGTTTATTGAAGACAAAGAACTGGTTGACTGGATCGGTCAGGATCTGCGCAAGCTGAGCAACGAGCTGGCTAAGTTTGAGCGCATCAAGGCATTCAAAGTAAAACGTAACCCATTTAGCATGGACGATGGCGAGATAACCCCTACCATGAAAGCCAAACGCAAGGTGATCGAAAAGAAATACGCTGCCGACATTGACGAAATGTATCTCCAGGAAACAGAAGCTGATTAGACCGCTGATTTTTTTGATTACGTTGATTTCGCTGATGGATTAACCACAACGTCGTTGCGAGCGCAGCTTAATTATATTATTCGTAGAGACACATCACATGTGTCTCTTTTTGTTTAGCCACCACGTTAGCCCCCTCTAAATCTCCCCCAAAGGGGGAGACTTCAAAAAAAACATTTTAAAGCCCTCTCCTTTGGAGAGGGTTGGGTGAGGCTCTTTTGCTTCGTACCACGCAATGACGCGTGGAGAAGAAAAGACTCAAAAAAATCAACGAAATCAATGTAATCAAAAGAAAAATCAACGGTCTTTTTTGCTAACTTTGTTAGTATGAAACGATCAGGGAGTGCAGATCTGCCTTTACATTATGGTTATGTGCCGCAATGGCTTGCCGAGCGTATGGCTAAGCTGGGCCTGACTGTGGTGGAAAATATAGTGCTGGATTATGGCAAAGACGAGGTACTACGCCGCCTGAGTGATCCTTTCTGGTTTCAGAGCCTGGGCGCGGTGATGGGGATGGACTGGCATTCGTCGGGTATTACCACTTCGGTGATGGGCGCGCTCAAAAGGGCCATTAACCCACATAGCCGTGAGCTGGGCATTTATATTTGCGGCGGTAAAGGCAAGTACTCCAAACAAACCCCGGCCGAGTTGATAAAGATCAGTGAAACTATAGGACTCGACGGTAACCACCTGGTTAAATGCAGCAAACTGAGCGCTAAGGTGGATAATACCGCAATACAAGACGGCTTTCAGCTTTACACACATAATTTTATCCTGAGCGATACCGGCAAATGGGCCGTAGTGCAGCAAGGCATGAGCGCCGAAAGCCATACCGCACGCAGATATCACTGGCATTCGGAACAATTGACCTCTTTTGTTAACGATCCACATACCTTTATTTATGGGCAAAATCATGGCCTTATCCTCAACATGACTGATCAGCAGGCCGACAGCTCCCGCAACGGCGTAATGCAAATAGCCGGCGAAAATCCGGAGCAGATGTTACGGGAGATCAATAAACTGGTAATGCCTGGCCACCATCATGTAACCGCAAAGGATGTCGACCTGAAACGATTGGGCGCTGTATTATGGCTGGCTCATGAAAAGCAACCTGCCGATTTTGAAGAGCTGTTATTGTTACAGGGATTAGGTCCGCGGACCTTACAGTCGCTGGCATTGGTAAGCGAGGTGATACATGGCACGCCATCACGGTTTAAAGATCCGGCCAGGTTTTCGTTCGCGCATGGTGGTAAGGATGGCCACCCCTTCCCCGTACCAACCAAAGTTTATGACGAAACCATTGGCACTTTGCAAAACGCGATCTACAAAGCCAAACTGGGTCAATCAGAAAAGAACGAGGCCATCAAACGTCTGTCGAAAATAGCCGAGAATGCCGAAAAGGATTTTACTCCGAACGCCAATTTTGAACAGGTAATAGCCCGCGAACGTGAGGATTCCTGGAAATATGGTGGTCGTACGGTAATGGGCCGGGCCAAACCGCCTGTACAGCAGCAATTAAAGTTATTTTAATACCGTAGCAATGGCCTTTGCCGAATCTAATTGTGCCTGCAAAACCGATAGCTTTTGTTTGGCAAAGTCGGCTACATTGGCATTTGGGTAGTGGCTGGCAAAAGTGTATCGTTTGATCTCCGGTTCGTATTCATTAATTATTTCCTGTAAATAGGCATTATCAAACTGCTTTGCCTGTTTTTTTTCAAGATCAGTAATTAATTGTTGGTGAGCGGTATTCAAGGAATCTTCTGATGTTACAAAATTATCGGTCGCAAGTTTTTTTAAATCAGTGCCAAGCTGTGTGTGCTTATCCATCATCACTTTTGCAAACCGGATAATCTGCAGGTTTTTTGAATTAGACATCGCCAGATCCGAAATTTTAACAACAGCCTGGCTGGCCTCCGTAGCGTCTTTTAAAAAAGCTTCTTCCCTTGCATTTACGGTAGGTTCATTGTTATAATTACTGGGACGCTTGCGATCTGTGCAACCCTGTACCCAAACCAGTGTGATCAGTCCCATTAATATTCCTGCTATCTGCTTCATTTACTTGTGTGTATCTTATATAAAGCTTAACAAAATTTAATCCTATAGGTTTAATCAAAGCATCCATTATCGGTTTATGCATTCCAATTGTTACGTATTTTTTTTCATTTTCTTGTTGTGTAACCAAAAGGTTTCATTTATATTTGTAACCTAACGGTTTCAAATACTATTAACTATGCTTCAAAGAGACGTTTTTAAAGCCATTGCTGATCCTACACGGCGCGAGATCATCAATTTGATTGCTCACAGCAATATGAATTTAAATGCCCTGGCCGATAATTTTAACATCAGTCGCCCGGCAGTATCAAAACATATTAAAATACTAACCGAGTGTGGTTTGCTGGTGATTAAACAACAAGGCCGGGAACGTTTTTGCCAGGCCGATCTGCGCCAGCTACAGGAAGTAACCGACTGGGCCGAACAATACCGCCAGTTCTGGATGCAAAAACTGGATGCCCTGGGCGATTTTCTGGATAAAGAAAACGGAAGCGAAAAGCTGAAGGCATAAAGCTGAAAGCTAAAAGCAAAAAGTTAAATCAATAATTATAAACCAAAAAATAAACATTTATGAGCGCACAACCATTTGTGATAGACCGTGTTTATAACGCCCCTACTGAAAGAGTATGGGAGGCTATTACCGACAACAACAAAATGAAGGAATGGTATTTTGATATACCTGATTTTAAACCGGTAGTAGGCTTTGAATTTACTTTCACTGGCGGAAGTGAAGAAAAAACATATGTACACTTGTGCCGTGTGATTGAGGTTATTGAAGGCAAAAAACTTGCACATACCTGGCGATACAGAGATTATGAGGGTGACTCCGTGGTTACCTGGGAATTATTCCCCGAGGGCGATAAAACCAGGCTTGTATTAACCCATACCGGTCTGGAAACCTTCCCGCCACTAAAAGATTTCGCCAGAGAAAGCTTTACCGCCGGCTGGACCGAGATTGTTGGTCGTATGCTGAAGGAATATGTAGAGAAGGCATAATCGAAAATATCAATAGACGCATGTGATGCGTCCCTACCGAACCAAAACGTAGAGACACATTACATGTGTCTCCTATACAGGGTACCGTAATTCTTATTATCTTCGAATGAACGTTATGCTGAACAATCTTACCAACCATATCAAAAAGTTCGTGAAGCTTGACGAGGCTGATGAAGAACTGATCAATCAGGCAGTTACTATAAAATCCGTTAAAAAGAAAACTTTCCTGCTACAGCCAGATCACATCTGCCGCGAGCTATATTTTGTAAGCAAAGGTTGCCTGCGCCTGTATTTCATCAACAAAAAACTCAACGAACAAATAACCCAGTTTGCGATTGAAAACTGGTGGATGAGTGATCATGGCAGCCTGGAGAGCGGCAAACCATCCAGCTATTATATTCAGGCTGTTGAAAATTCCGAGGTTATCAGCATCAGCAAACTCAAGCTCGAGGAGCTTTTTGAAAAAGCCCCACAATTGGAGCGTTATTTCCGGATAGTGCAGCAAAGAGCCTTTACCGCCTCGCAAAAGCGCATCGAATACATTTACAGCATGAGCGACGAAGAGCGCTATCGTCATTTCAGCAGCTTATTTCCTGATTTTATACAGCGCATACCGCAATATATGCTGGCCTCCTACCTGGGTTTTACCCCGCAGTTTATGAGCAAAATACGGGCAAAAAAAGTTTAACCAACCCGGTATTTCTTAATCTTGATTCATTTTTTGAGGCGGTCTTTGTCCGGACCTTTGGATATCACAAAAAACAAAGAAAATGAAACCAAGAATTTTAATCCCCAAAGTAGATCCTGAAGCATACAAGGCATTAGGTGTTTTAAACACCTATATTGAAAACAGCAGCTTAACCAAAACCCATAAAGAGCTGATCAAAATACGTGCTTCGCAAATAAACGGCTGTGCCTACTGTATCGATATGCACACCAAGGATGCCCGCAAAGCTGGCGAAACCGAACAACGTATTTATGCCCTGAACGCCTGGCGCGAAACCCCTTTCTTTACTGAAGAAGAACGTGCTATACTGGCCTTAACCGAAGAAGTTACCCTGATACAAAACCATGTATCTGACAAAACCTATGAAGAAGCAGAACGCATCTTGGGCGAAAAATACCTGGCCCAGGTAATCATGGCCATTATTAACATCAGCGCCTGGAACCGGATCGGTATTGCTACAGGTATGCAGCCAGGTTTGTAAGTCTATCTCATTTGTCATCCTGAGGAACGAAGTATCTTCTTCAGTATACATGTCGCATAACAGATGCTTCACTCCGTTCAGCATGACAAGAAACTTCAATAACCAAAAAAGCCGGGTCTTTTTCAAGAGTCCGGCTTTTGGATTTGGATTTATAATTCAAATTAGAACACGCTAATTAAAATACTTGGTCAAATTGGTTAACAGCGTCTTTGCTTTCGAGCACGGAGTGCCCCATCAAAAACTCATCAACCTTGCGGGCGGTTTCGCGGCCCTCAGATATAGCCCATACCACCAGTGATTGTCCGCGGCGCATATCGCCAGCTGTAAATACTTTGCTTACATTGGTACGGTAAACACCTTCTTTTGCTTTTACGTTTTTACGCTCATCAAGCTCCACACCTAACTGTTGGATCAGACCTTCATGCTGTGGATGTAAAAAGCCCATAGCCAGGAATACACGCTGACAAGGTATTTCGCGCTCAGATCCTTCTACGATATTGAATTTTACCGGGCGACCCAGAAAATCCTGCTCCCATTCTACGTCAACTACCTTAAGCGCTCTTAGGTTACCTTCTTCGTCGCCTAAAAACTCCAGTGTATTTACACCCCAGAAACGCTCAGCGCCTTCTTCGTGCGAGCTGGTAGTTTTCATGATCATAGGGTAAGTTGGCCATGGCATGTGCTTGGTGCGTTGCTCAGGTGGTTGAAACATCACCTCAAACTGTTTGATAGAGCTTGCACCCTGGCGGTTTGATGTACCCACGCAATCAGAACCGGTATCACCACCGCCAATCACTACCACATCTTTACCGTTCACCAGAATATCTTCGCCCTTAACCTGGATGTCGCTCACCCGCTTATTTTGCTGTTTCAAAAAATCCATCGCAAAGTGGATACCTTTTAACTCACGGCCCGGGATGTTGAGGTTACGCGGTATGGTTGAACCACCTGCCAAAACAACGGCATCGTTATTACGTACCAGTTCATCGGCAGCTACGTTAACACCAACCTCGCTGTTTAATTTAAATACAACGCCATCTTTTTCCATCACCTCGATACGACGCTCTACCACCCATTTTTCCAGTTTAAAATCGGGGATGCCATAACGTAACAGGCCTCCTGGTTTATCATCACGTTCGTAAACGGTAACCGCGTGCCCTGCTTTTGTTAACTGAGCAGCAGCAGCCAGTCCTGCCGGACCTGAACCTACCACAGCTACCTTTTTACCGGTTTTAACCAATGGTGCGGTTTGTTTTACCAGGTTTTTCTGGTAAGCGATCTCGATAATATGTTTTTCAATTTCCTCAATAGCTACAGCGGGTTTGTTGATACCCAGCACACATGCCGACTCACATGGAGCGGGGCATATACGACCTGTAAACTCAGGGAAGTTATTGGTTGACGACAAAATATGATAAGCCTCTTCCCAGTTTTTACGATACACCGCATCGTTAAACTCTGGAATAATATTTCCCAGCGGGCATCCCGAATGGCAAAACGGAATACCGCAATTCATACACCTGGCCGATTGCTGGTTCAGCTTTTCGTCTGTATATAAATTAACAAACTCTTTATAGTTCTTTACGCGTTCAGCAGCGGGAACCTTGGTTGGTAATTCCCTGTTAAACTCCTGAAATCCTGTTGGTTTTCCCATTGAAATTTAGCCTATTGTTTGATATTGTAATTTCTCTATTGCTTTTTTATACTCTTTTGGATATACCTTCACAAATTGTGTAGATGCCAGTGCCCAGTCTTTCAGTATTTGCTGTGCAAGCTTACTGCCGGTTAGGCTGATGTGCTTGCGTAACAGTGTCTGTATCTGCTCGGTGTCCTGTAACGATAGTGGATCAAGATCAACCATCTCGGTGTTGCAGTTTTCGGCAAAAGTACCTTCGGGATTGTACACCCAGGCTAATCCACCGCTCATACCTGCCGCGAAGTTACGGCCTGTTTGTCCCAGTATCAGTGCACGGCCACCGGTCATGTATTCGCAACCGTGATCGCCTATACCCTCAACAACTGTAGTAGCACCAGAGTTGCGCACCGCGAAACGCTCGCCTGCCATACCGCCGATAAACAACTCGCCGGATGTAGCGCCGTATAAGGCCACGTTACCAATGATGATATTGTCTTTTGGTACAAAGGTGGCATTGGCTGCCGGGTAAATAGCCAGCTGTGCGCCTGATAAACCTTTACCTACATAGTCATTGGCTTCGCCTTCCAGCTCAAAGGATAAACCTTTGGTTGCAAACGCGCCAAAACTTTGTCCGGCCGAGCCTTTGAATTTATAGTTGATAGTGTTATCAGGTAATCCTGCCGATCCATATTTTTTAGATACCTCGTTTGATAACAAAGTACCAATGGTACGGTTAACATTGATCACATCAAATGACGCGAACACAGGTGTTTTATCTTCTAAAGCAGCTTTTGCGCTTTCAACCAGTTTCCAATCCAGTATATCGGCCATGCCATGATCCTGGCTTTCGCTGTTATACAGGGTCATGCCTTTGGTATTGGTTACCGGGTGCAGGATGCCGGATAGATCGATCTTTTTGGCTTTCCAGTTATCCAGGTGGTCTTTTACTTTCAGGAACTGAACACGGCCAACCATTTCATGAATGGTACGGAAGCCGAGTTCGGCCATGATCTCACGTAATTCTTCAGCCATAAAACGGAACAGGTTCACTACATGTTCAGGTTTGCCCGAGAATAGTTTTCTCAGTTCAGGATCCTGAGTGGCCACACCTACCGGACAAGTGTTCAGGTGGCATTTACGCATCATGATACAGCCACCGGCAACAAGGGCAGCGGTAGCCACACCCCATTCTTCGGCACCCATCAGGGCGGCAATAGCCAAATCCCTGCCGGTTTTTAACTGACCATCTGTTTGCAGTACCACACGGCTGCGCAGTTTGTTGCGTACCAGTGTTTGGTGAGCCTCGGTTAAACCAAGCTCCCATGGTAAGCCCGCGTGTTTTACAGAACTTATAGGTGATGCACCTGTACCGCCATCGTATCCGGCAATCAGGATCACATCGGCATGTGCTTTGGCAACACCCGCTGCAATAGTACCCACACCGGCTTTTGAAACCAGTTTTACGTTGATACGCGCGGCACGGTTAGCATTCTTTAAGTCGAATATCAACTGGGCCAGATCCTCGATAGAATAAATATCGTGGTGCGGCGGCGGCGATATCAAACCAACACCCGGTGTTGAGTGACGGGTTTTAGCGATCCAGTCATCAACTTTATGACCAGGTAATTGCCCGCCTTCGCCTGGTTTTGCACCCTGAGCCATTTTTATCTGCAGTTCATCAGCATTGGTCAAATAGTTGGAGGTTACTCCAAAACGTGCCGAAGCGATCTGTTTGATGGCCGAACGCATAGAATCGCCATTTGGCAATACTTCGTAGCGCATTTCGTCCTCACCACCTTCGCCGGTATTACTTTTACCACCAATGCGGTTCATGGCGATAGCCATAGTGCTGTGCGCCTCGTGCGAGATAGAGCCGAACGACATGGCGCCTGTAGCAAAGCGTTTCATGATGTTTTCGGCCGGTTCAACCTCATCAATGCTGATAGCTTCACGGTGATGGGCAAAATCAAGCAGACCACGTATGGTGAAATGCTTTTCGGTTTGCTCGTTGATTTCCTTAGCGTACTTTTTATATACCTCGTAATCATTGGTACGGGTAGCGTGCTGTAATAAGTGTACCGTTGTTGGGTTAAATAAGTGTGCTTCACCACGGCGTTTCCACTGATAGATACCACCTTCGGGCAGTAAATTATCAGCTGCTTTGGCGCTAAAGCCGATACGATGTTTGCAAAGCGCTTCGCGGGCAATTTCATCCAGGCCTAAGCCGCCTATACGGGTAACTGCACCAGAAAAATAACGGTCGACAACCGACTTGTTTAAACCTAATATTTCAAACACCTGCGATCCGTGGTATGATTGCAAGGTAGAGATTCCCATTTTGGAGAATATCTTCAGCAAGCCATCATTTACAGATTTTACATAATTCTTTTGCAGGTATTTGATATCCAGACTGGTTTCCAGGCTACCATTGTTTTTAATAGTTTCAATGGTTGATAGGGCCAGGTATGGGTTAATAGCAGTTGCACCAAAAGCCAGCAGGCAGGCAAAATGGTGTACTTCCCAGGCATCGCCGGTTTCTACAACCAAACCTACCGCGCCACGGCGACCAATTTTAACCAAATGATGGTGAACAGCAGATACCGCCAGTAACGATGGTATAGGCGCATGTTCAGAATCAACAGCACGATCTGACAGGATCAATACCTCAAAACCGTCATCAACCGCGTCCTCGGCATAACGGCAAAGCCTGGCTATACCTTTTTCCAGCGAACCCGGCATGCCATCAGCATTAAAATAAGTTTGCAGGGTTTTAGCATGGAACAAACCGGTATCAATACTGCGGAGTTTTTCTAACTGGTGATTTTTTAATATCGGGTGTTTCAACACTACGCAATGGCAGTGCATTTTATCTTCATCCAACAAATTACCGTTGTTACCAATGAAGGTAGCCAAACTCATTACCAAACGCTCGCGGATAGGATCTATCGGCGGATTGGTAACCTGGGCAAAAAATTGTTTAAAATAGCTCGACAGGTGCTGTGGCTTGTCAGACAGGATAGCCAATGGCACATCCGTCCCCATTGAACCTACGGGCTCTTTACCATCAATCGCCATCGGTTTAATGATGGTGTCGATGTCCTCGCGGCTGTAACCAAACACCTGCTGGTAGCGGAACACCGCCGGTTCAGACAATGGCGCAAATGCCAGGCGTGGTTCGGCCAGTTCGCTCAGGTTTATTTTATAGTTCTCCAGCCAGCGGCCATAAGGCTGCTGTGAAGCAATTTGTTGTTTAATTTCTTCGTCGGTAATAATGCGGGCCTGCTCAGTATCGATCAGCAACATTTTGCCTGGCTGTAAACGGCCTTTACGCAATACGGTGCTCTCGTCGATAGCTAAAGTACCGGCTTCGGAAGCGGCAATTACACGGCCATCATTGGTGATCACATAACGCAGCGGGCGCAAACCATTACGGTCAAGCACAGCGCCAACCAGTTTACCATCGGTAAAGCTGATAGCGGCAGGGCCATCCCATGGCTCCATTAAGGTAGCATGGTATTCGTAAAATGCTTTTTTAATCGGGTCCATTTGTTCGTTGCCATCCCATGCTTCGGGGATCAGCATCATCATTACATGTGGTAATGAACGACCGGAGTGCAACAGGATCTCGATGATATTATCCAGACAGGCAGAGTCAGACTGGTTATTATCGATCACCGGCATGATCATTTCCATTTCTTCGGCGCTAAAATAAGTCGAAGCATAAGATTTTAAACCGGAGTAAAACCAGTTTAAGTTACCGGTAAGGGTATTGATCTCGCCGTTATGGGCAATCAGGCGGAAAGGTTGCGCCAGTTTCCATGACGGGAATGTATTGGTTGAGAAACGCGAGTGGATCATGGCAAAGCCAGACGCGATACGCGGATCGTTCAAGTCTGAATAGTATTTACGCAGCTGAAAGGTAGTCACCATACCCTTGTAAACAAGGGTTTTGCATGATAGTGAGGTGAAATAAAAATATTCCGGAGCTCCGGGTACCGTTTCGGTAATGGTTTTATAAATATACCTTCTTAATACAAACAGTTTACGTTCAAAATCATCGGCATTGGTAATATGATTGGGCCTGCCAATAAATATTTGTTCCACATCCGGTTCAGAATGACGGGCGGTTTCGCCCACTGCCATGGAGTTAACGGTTACTTTGCGATAACCTAAGGCATGCATACCTAATTTTTCAATAGCATTGGTAATTACCTTACGGCAGGCTTTCTTTTGTGCCGAATCTTTCGGAAAAAATATCATCCCCACACCATACTCACCCGGCTCAGGCAGGCTGATCTCCAGGTTTGAGCATTCTTCCATCAAAAATTCATGTGGTAATTGTATCAGTATACCTGCGCCGTCGCCAGTTTCAGGATCGCATCCGCAAGCGCCGCGGTGTTCCATGTTCTCCAACATAGTTAGCGCATCGTCAATGATCTGGTATGATTTATGACCGTTAATATTGGTTATAAATCCTGTTCCGCAGGAGTCGTGTTCAAATTCTGGCCGGTAAAGGCCCTGGTTGCTCTCAGTTTGATTCATCGTAAAATTTAAACCAGTTTTATAAAAAGGGTGTAACTACGAAATTACTAAATACTACATAAATTATAAAATTATCGGTTATTTTTTAAAATATCTAAAAAATCCATTACCGAAGTAATGTTTATTTAACAAATCGGTAACAAAAAATACAGAATATTATGATTTAGAAAATGAAACGCTTAGTTTTCTTATTTAGAATCGATATAAAGTTGCACAAACAAAGCAATATTCAATTATAGCAACGGTAATTTTTGTTATAACAGAATTAAATTTTGTGTAATTTATCTATGTATTCTATAGGGTAACGCCTAATTTAACGTAGTGTATTATTTACATTAAGGTATCACTTCTAATTATCGCTTGGGGAAAGAGTATTAAAAAAAGTACGTCATTGCGAGGCACGAAGCAATCTTCTATGTTGAAAAACAAGTTTTGGATGAAATTTTATTCATATTCTTTAAAAAAAGGCAATAGTTG